>JACPQZ010000071.1 GCA_016190205.1 Candidatus Omnitrophota bacterium
GCTTCGGCTGTTTTAGGTGTTCTCCGCAGACGGCGAGGGAAAGAGAACGGCTGCTGTTTGAGGCCCGATTCGAGCGCGGCTCCTGCGAAGCTCCTCGCGGATTCCCGGACGATGAAGGAGCGAAGCAGGGGAAAATCAGCCAATGGGCTGATTTTGGGAGCGCGAGGGCTTAATCGGGCCGAGTTCAGCCGTTCCCCGAGCCGGCTAGGAGAACACCGACCCCCCTGAATACCTGGTCGAATGGGGGTAAAACAGACGGCGGCCAAAGGGGACGAGACGGGCAGTTCAATAACTTGATCTTGGGCAAGGGGTTGCGATATAATAACGGAGATGGCCATTCTTACGGTTCGCACGGTTCCCGATCCTGTTTTGCGGCAGAAGTCGAAGCCTGTGCAGGTGTTTAATGCCAGTCTTAGAAAGCTGGTGGAGGACATGGTGGAGACCATGTTTTCCTCTGACGGGGTCGGCATTGCAGCGCCTCAGGTGGGTGTCCTGGAGCGCGTGATCATAGCTTGTGAGACGGGTAAACCTGGGGACGAGCAGGTCTTCGTGAACCCTGTCATCAGCGCCCGGTCGGGGGAGGAGGCAGGCACAGAGGGCTGTTTGAGCGTCCCGGGTGTGAGCGGGGACGTCAAGAGGGCTGCTTCCGTCACCCTCAAGGCACAAAACCTCGAAGGAGGCCATGTCCGGCTGAAGGCCAATGGCTTCTTTGCCCGTATCCTCCAGCATGAGATAGATCACCTGGATGGCATCCTCTTTATTGATCGGGTCGAAAGTCCACAGAAGGCAGAAACCGCTAACCCCCTCTAAGTGAATCTCGTCTTCTTCGGAACGGCTCCCTTTGCGGCTCACGCGCTGAAAACTCTGGTCGCAAGCCGGCACCGGATCGTCTTGTGCGTGACTCAGCCGGACCGGCCGCAGGGGAGGGGGCAGCAAGAGCGTCCGTCGCCGGTCAAGGCTTGGGCCCTGGAGCATTCCATCACTGTGGTTCAGCCCGAGCGGCTCGAGGGCGCGGGAATCCTAAAGAAGTTTAAAGATTGCCCCTCGGATCTCGGCGTGGTGGTGGCATACGGGCAAAAGATACCGGCCGCGGTTCTAAACGTTCCTAAACTGGGGTGTGTCAATATTCACGCGTCACTCCTGCCGCGCCACCGGGGGGCGGCTCCAATCCAGTGGGCGATCGCGTGCGGCGATACGACGACCGGCATTACCGTGATCCAAATGAATGAAAGGATCGACGCGGGAGATATCCTTTACCAACGCGAGCTCGATATCGGAGACCGGGAGACCGCCACGGGGCTCGAGCGGCGTCTGGCAGATCTTATGAGCGAGTGTCTCATAGGAGGTCTTAAAGAGCTTGAGAAAGGCGCGCTTAAGGCCCGGCCGCAGCTTGAGCGCGGGGTCACCTACGCCCCGCGTCTTAAAAAAGAGGACGGGCTGATCCACTGGTCATGGACCGCCGAGAAGGTGGACCGTTGGGTGAGGGCCATGCAGCCCTGGCCGGGGGCGTATACCTGGTGGAAGGGCAAACTCATTAAGATTCTCAAGGGAAGTTCTATACCTCTCCCCGAACCGGATGAGGCGCCCGCAAAGCCTTCGGCCGCGGGGCAGGCTGGCTCGGCAGTGAAGGTTTCCCCAGAGGGCATAGAGGTCGCCTGCGGCGAGCGGGCCTACCGGATCACGGAACTTCAACTGGAGTCGGGGCGCGCCCTTTCCGCTTCGGAATTTCTGAATGGCCATACGCTTCAAGCAGGCGAGCGCCTGGGATAAGGGTTGACACGAGTTAAGTGCTGGCGATAGAATCTAGCTTCTATCTTCCGATCGCTATCGCGCTATCGGGGTCAGGTCTTGCATTATCACATTTCATACGCCTGCCAAACAATCGGAAGAAGCACAATGTTATAATGCAAGACCTGACCCCGTACCTATAGGAGATGTGAGATGGCAGTTCGAGTAGGAATAAACGGTTTCGGCCGCATTGGCCGCAATATCTTTCGGGCGGGATTCGGGCGCAAGGGAATGGAATTTGTGGCGGTCAATGACCTGCCCTACCCCACGGAGACCCTGGCCCATCTCTTAAAGTACGATTCGAACCTGGGGGAGTGGGAGCACCCGGTCCAGGCAAACGGCACGTCTCTTAAAATTCGCGAGACCTCGCTGAAGGTCTTGAGCTGCAAGAGCCCTGCTGACATCCCCTGGAAAGATCTGGGCGTAGACATCGTGGTGGAGTCCACGGGCGTGTTCACCAGTCGTGATAAGGCGGAGGGACATCTTAAGGCCGGTGCCAAGAAAGTGATCATCAGCGCCCCGGCCAAAAACGAGGACATCACGATCGTCCTGGGGGTCAACGACAGGGCGTATGATCCCAAAAAGCACTCCGTGCTCTCGAATGCAAGCTGCACGACCAATTGCCTCGCGCCGGTCGCGAAGGTTATCCTGGACAACTTCGGGATTGTGCGGGGACTCATGACCACGATCCATTCCTATACCAACGATCAGCGTATCCTGGACCTCGCGCATGAAGATCTGCGCAGGGCGCGTGCGGGTGCTCTTTCGATGATCCCCACGACCACGGGCGCCGCGAAGGCGGTGAGCCTTGTGCTCCCCCAGCTCAAGGGCAAGCTTGACGGCCTGGCGATCCGGGTACCCACTCCGAATGTCTCCCTGATTGATCTGGTATGCGAGGTGGAGAAAGATACAACGAAAGACGCGGTCAATAACGCCATGCGCGCGGCCGCGGCGGGTCCCATGAAGCATATCCTGTCCGTAAGCGATGCGCCCTTGGTCTCCCGCGACTTCAACAAAAATCCCAAATCCGCCATCGTGGACGCGCCGCTTACGTCCGTCATGGAGAACCGCATGGTCAAGGTCTTGGCTTGGTACGACAACGAATGGGGTTATTCCAACCGCGTGGTGGACTTGATCGACTTCGTGGCTGCAAAGGGACTGTGAGCTTGCGCCGTCAGATGGATCTTGCATCACCCAAGAAGACAGTCCGCGACGTCGCTGTGCGCGGAAAACGGGTTCTCATGCGCGTGGATTTCAACTGTCCGCAGCACGAGGACGGCTCCGTTGCGGATGACCTGCGCATCCGGGAGGCCCTGCCCACGCTTCGCTACTGCTTGGATGAAGGGGCATCCCTCATCCTCATGTCACACCTGGGCCGTCCGGACGGCGCCGTCAAGGAGAAGCTTAGGCTGGACCCTGTGGCCCGGCGGCTTGAATCCCTCATCGAGTGCCCTGTTATGAAATTAAATGAGATTGTAGGACCTTCCGTGCGGCAGGCAGCGCAAGGTCTTAAGCCCGGCGGTATCCTCATGCTCGAGAATCTGCGCTTCGACCCGCGGGAGGAAAAGAACGACCCGGCATTTGCCCGGGAACTTGCCTGGCTGGGGGAGATATTTGTAAACGACGCCTTTGGCACGGCCCACCGGGCGCATGCCTCAACCGAAGGGGTGGCGAGGCACCTCCCGGCCGTGGCGGGGCTTTTGATGGCCCGGGAGATCGCGGCGTTCAATAAGATATTGTCCGAGCCGGAGCATCCCTTCGTGGCCATCATCGGGGGCGCCAAGGTGGAGGGCAAGATCGATGCTATCATGAATCTCATGCAGCACGTGGATACCTTTCTCATCGCAGGGCGGATCGGGTTTACCCTGCTCGCCACGACGGATTATCCGCTCGCGAATTCCGGACCCCAGCTGGACAAGCTGGATGTCGCGCGCCAGATCTTGAGCGAGGCCCGGAGGCGCAAGCGGCGCATCGTGCTTCCGGTGGATCACAGGTCGGGGCCTAAGATCGAGCGGGGCGCCCCATCCGAGGTAAAGAGGGGTGTACGCGACGGCTGGGCGGCTGCGGATATTGGAACCGAAACGCTGGTCCTGTTTGAAAAGGAGATCGCCAAGGCCCGCACCATCCTCTGGAATGGACCCGTGGGCGTATTCGAGGTCCCGCCCTATGATCAGGGCTCGCGCGCGCTGGCCGAGGCCCTCGCGCGCTCATCGGCGACCACTGTCATTGGGGGCGGCGATACGGCCCGCTCGATCCTGGAGTTCGGCCTTGCGGATAAGATGACCCACGTCTCGACGGGGGGAGGGGCAAGCCTTGAGATGCTGGAGGGGAAGGAACTTCCGGGCGTCGCTGTGCTTCAGAACAGGGAAGCGGGAAGCGGGAAGCGGGAAGCGGGAAGCGGGGTGCGGGAGCAAAAGTTTCGTGCGTAAAAAATTTATCTGCGGCAACTGGAAAATGAATAAGACCACCCAGGAGGCGTGCCAGTTTGCTTCCGAGATCAGGGGTATGGAGAAAAAATTTGAGGGGGTCGAAGTCGGGATTTGCCCTCCCTACACGGCGCTTCAGGCCGTGCACGGCGTATTGGATGGAGGCTCCATCCTCCTGGGGGCACAGGACGTGGCGTGGGCACAGGACGGGGCCTACACCGGAGAGGTCTCTCCCCTCATGCTTAAAGAGGTGGGCTGTACGTTTGCCTTGGTGGGCCATTCCGAAAGGCGCACCCTTCTCGACGAGTCAGACGAGCTCATTAACAGGAAGCTCTTAAGCGCCCTTCAATTCAATATGACCCCGCTCCTGTGTGTGGGGGAGTCGCTGGACGAGCGGGAGAGGGGAATGACGGAGCGCGTTGTTGAAACACAGCTTAGGGGCTGCCTGGCAGGCACGGATGCCAAGGCCCTGTCTCGCATGGTGATTGCGTATGAGCCGGTTTGGGCCATCGGCACCGGCCGGAACGCTACCCCGCACGAGGCCCAGGAGGTGCATGCCTTCGTGCGGCGTTTTTTGGCCGGTCGTTTCGAGGCCGAGGCGTCACAGGACGCCCAGATTCTCTACGGCGGCAGTGTAACACCTAAGAACGCGGCGGCGCTCTTGGCGCAGCCCGATATTGACGGAGCGCTCGTGGGCGGCGCGAGTCTTGACGTGCGCTCGTTTACCGACATCATTCAGGCGGCGCGGGAAATCGCGCAGGCGGTGTAAAAATGTTCTTCATCCTTCTGGTGATCGTTCACGTCATAGTCTGCCTCATTCTTATCCTCGTCATCCTGCTGCAGGCCGGCCGCGGCGCGGGCTTGAGCGGGTTTCTGGGCGGGGGGGCCACGCAAACATTCTTCGGGACCCGGGCGGGGGATTTTCTGACCCAAGCCACGCGTGTGGCGGCGATCCTTTTTCTCGTCACGTGTTTAGGGCTAGGGGTGGTTACGGCGCGCCGCAGCCGTTCCCTTCTGGGGGGCGCTCGCGTGGCTCCCCAGATCGATCTTACGGAACCCGTCCCTCCGTTGGAATCGGAGCCGTGGCCAAGCGAACCGGGTGCGCAAGGTGAAGTGCCACCGGGCGCCGCGGTTGAAACACCTGTTCCGCCGGAGGGTCTTCCGGAAGAGGGCGTAACGCCCCAAACCACGGGGGAAGAGACGATTGAAACGGTGTTCCCCGACCTGGACTCCGGCGCCAAGGAGTAATGCGGCCCGGCCGGGCCGCATTGTCCGGCTCGCCGTCATCTTCCTCCTCGCCGGGATTGCGGGCTGCGGTCCCCGTCCGGAAGAGCCGGCAAAGGGTGGCGGGGCCCAAGACCAACCTCTTCCCGGCGCGCCGCGGTACGGCGGCGAGCTCGTACTGGGAACTACCTCCGACCCCAAATCTTTTAATCCCATCCTCGCGAAAGAGACGTCCACCACCGCGATCACCGGGCTTATTTTTGAAGGGCTCACGCGTACGGACGGCGTGACGACGCGCGTCGAACCCCATCTGGCCGAATCTTGGGAACACACCCCGGATGGACGCGTCTGGACCTTTCATCTGCGTCATGATGTGGTTTGGTCGGACGGCGCCCCTTTCACCGCCGACGACGTCGTCTTCACCTTCCGTCAGCTCATATTTAATCCTGATATCCCTTCGAGCGCGCGAGACATTTTCAGGGTTGGGGACCGGGACATCGAAGTGGAGATGTCCGACACCCACACGGTCGTGTTCCGGCTCGAAGCGCCTTTTGCCCCTTTTACGCGGGCCCTGGCGCAGGAAATACTGCCGAGGCACAAGCTCGAGGAGGTGGTTGCGAGAGGTGACTTTAACCACCATTGGGGTGTGGACGCCCGGCCGGGGGACGTCGTCGGGACGGGCCCTTTCACGCTGGAAAATTACCATGCCGGCGAGCGGGTGGATTTGGTCCGCAATCCAAATTACTGGAAGAAGGACGGCGAGGGGAGGAACCTTCCCTATCTCGATAGGATCCGCTACCTGATCATGACGAACCTGGACGTGGAGCTCCTCAAGTTTCAGGAGGGGGAGCTCGATTATTACGGGATGCGCGGCTCGGATTACGCCATCTTAAAACCCCAGGAAAAAGCCGGTAAGTTTACCGTGATGAACACGGGACCTGCCTTCGGCACGAATTTTCTGGTCTTTAACCAAAACACGGGCGTCCACCCCGCGACGGGAAGGCCCTATCTGGAGCCGCACAAGCTCGCGTGGTTTAGGGACGCGCGTTTCCGCAGGGCCGTGGCGCACGCGATCGACCGGCCCAGCATTATCCAGATTGTCATGAATGGGCTGGGCTTCGAGCAGGACGCGGCCATGAGCCCTTCAGCCGGTTTTTTCTATCATCCCGGCGTGGTCCGGCATGATTACAATCCCGATGCCTCGAAGGCCCTCCTGGCCGAAATGGGTCTCGCGGACCGGGACGGGGACGGGGTGAGAGAGGATATGGAAGGGCGCCCCCTCGAATTTTCACTCAACACGAATTCGGGGAACACGGAGCGCATTCGGATCGCGGAGATTGTGCGCAAGGACCTGGAAGTGATCGGCTGCCGCGTATTTTTTACCCCCCTTGAATTCAACCACCTCGTGACTAAGCTCAATGTCTCCTTTGACTGGGAGGCCGTCATACTGGGTCTTACGGGCGGCATCGAACCCCACTTCGGGGCGAACGTGTGGTTCTCCTGGGGCCAGCTTCATCTCTGGTTTCCCCAGCAGGAAAAGCCCTCCACCGAGTGGGAAGCGCGTATAGACGAGCTTTATACAAGTGCTGCGCAGGAGTTGGATGAGGGCATGCGCAAGCTCCTCTATGACGAATGGCAGCGCATCGTCTCCGAGGAACTTCCTTTGATCTACACGGTGCTCCCGCCGAATCTCTTCGCCATCCGCAATAAGTTCGGGAACCTCAAGCCCACGGCCTACGGAGGGGCGTTCCATAATATTGAGGAGATATACCTATTAGATACCAGAGACCAGTAACCAGTAACCAGAAGAAACTAGAAACCAGATACCAGGTCCGTACTTCGAACTTCGAACATCGACTTTCGAAGTCCGAAGTTCGAGGTTCGATGTCCGGTCGTCGGTTTCTTCTGGTTTCTGGTCTCTGGTATCTTCTGGTATCTGGCAACTGGTATCTGGTTACATTCGTTCGACTCTCTTTAATCCGGAATCAGTTATGGCTGCCTATGTTTTCCGACGTGTCCTAATTGCGGTCCCGCTTTTGCTGGCCATGACCCTGGTGGCTTTTATTTTCATCCAGATGGCGCCGGGGGACTGGTTTGATACCCTGCGGCTTAATCCCCAAATCTCTCAAGACACAATCGCCCGCTACGAGGCCCTGTACCATCTCGACCAGCCGGTCCTGGTTCAATATTTCTATTGGCTCGGAAACCTGGCCCGCGGGGATCTGGGCTTTAGCTTTGAACACAAGAGCCCCGTGGCGTCCGTCATCCGGTCGCGTGTGGGAAATACGCTGATCCTTGCGGTCGTCTCGATCGTGGTGGCCTGGGGTTTCTCGATCCCGCTGGGTATCTTGAGCGCCGTTCGAAAAAACAAACTCACCGATCGCGTCCTGCAGGTCATAGCTTTTATCGGCATGTCCATACCCAATTTCTTTTTTTGCCTCCTCCTTTTGTACGCGGCCTCGGTGACGGGCGTCCTTCCCTTGGGCGGGATCCGCTCGGTGGCGTTTGATTCGCTTTCTCTGGGGGGCAAGGTGGGCGATGCGGCCCGGCATCTGGTCATCCCCACCCTGGTGCTTTCCACCGCTTCTTTCGCGGGGCTCATGCGCGTCATGCGCGGGACACTGCTGGATGTCCTCAAGGCGCCCTACGCCCTTGCGGCCCGCGCCAAGGGCCTTCCGGAATGGAAGGTCCTCGGACGGCACGCGGTGCCCAATGCCATCAATCCCCTCATCACGATATTCGGTTTTGAGTTTTCGGGGCTTTTGAGCGGCGCGGCGATCACGGAGATCATTTTAAACTGGCCGGGCTTAGGCTCGCTCATGCTCTCCGCGGTGCGCAGTCAGGATCTTTACCTCGTCATGGGGAGCATGGTGATGGGGGGACTCCTGCTCGTTTTGGGAAATCTCATCGCCGACTGCCTTTTAGCGTGGATCGATCCGCGGATACAATTGAGATGATGCTCATGAAGTATGGTTCGAGGTGCACGTCATTGCGAGTTCGCCGAAGGCGAACGAAGCAATCTCATGAGATTGCTTCGCCCGCTTCGCGGGGCTCGCAATGACGCCGGCGCAAATCGCGTGGGAAAAATTGGGGCGTCATCCTCTGGCGATGCTCGCGCTCGTCGTGCTCTTCCTGCTTTACGGGGGCGCCCTCTTTGCGGATGTCCTGGCTCCCTACGGCATGGACAGCGAGGTGAGGGCGCATTCCTATCACCCGCCTACCCGCCTCCATTGGGTGGATGCGGAAGGGGGGGTAAAGCCGCTTCCTTTCATATACGCGCACGAGTCCAGGCTCAATGAGCTATACCAGAGAGTCTGGCGGGAGGACCGGACACGCGCGTTCCCCTTGCGGTTTTGGGTGCGGGGCGATTCTTATAAGTTCTTGGGATTAATCCCATTTGACCGCCACCTCGTGGGCGTGGACAAGCCCGCGCGGCTTTATATCCTGGGAGCCGATTCCAGAGGAAGGGATCTTTTGAGCCGCATCCTCTTCGGCGCCCGCATCTCGCTCTCCGTGGGCCTCTTGGGAATACTCATCAGCTTTTCGCTTGGGTCCGTGGTCGGAGGGATATCGGGCTATTTCGGAGGATGGGTGGATAATCTCCTCATGCGCCTCGCCGAGATGATCATGATGATACCGGGGTTTTATCTCATGCTGACCTTGCGCGCGGCCTTTCCGGCGAATCTTTCCGGTTTTCACGCCTATCTCTTGATCGTGGTGATCTTGAGTTTCATCGGATGGGCCTCGCTTGCGCGCATCATCCGCGGGATGGCGCTTGCGATCCGTACCCGGGACTATTGTCTGGCCGCGCGGGCCTTGGGCGTCAGTCACCTCGCTATCGTGATCCGCCATATCATTCCGAATACCTTTAGTTACCTCATCGTGGCAGCTACCCTGGCGGTTCCGGGATACATCTTGGGGGAGGCTACTCTCTCCTTTTTGGGGTTAGGAATCCAGGATCCCCAGGCGAGCTGGGGAAACCTCTTGTCGGAGGCCATGGCGATCGCCCAAATCCGGTTCCACCCCTGGATCCTCTGGCCGGGCGTCTTTATCTTCGTGAGCGTGATGGCGTTTAACCTTGTTGGAGACGGGCTGCGGGATGCCCTGGATCCTAGGAGTGAGTGAACGTGAGACGTAGGACGTGGGACGTGGGACGTGGGACGTAGATGAGTAAAGCGGCCCTTGTCGCAGTACAAAATCTGGGCGTTGAGTTTGCCACCCGACGGGGCAGGCTCAAAGCCGTTGTCGATTTAAATC
The DNA here is from genome assembly GCA_016190205.1 of Candidatus Omnitrophota bacterium. Lineage (GTDB taxonomy): Bacteria > Omnitrophota > JACPQZ01 > JACPQZ01 > JACPQZ01 > JACPQZ01. The sequence continues at coordinate 9,696 of JACPQZ010000071.1, forward strand.
TCGCCATTGAAGAAGGTGAGCTTTTTTGTCTGGTGGGGGAATCCGGATGCGGCAAGAGCGTCACGGCGCTTGCGCTCATGCGGCTCTTGCCCGAGGAGGCCCTTCAGTCAGGCACCGTCCGTTTCCGCGGGAGGGATTTGGGCTCTTTCGGATGGAGGGATTTAAGCGGCCTGCGGGGTTCGCAAATCTCCATGATCTTTCAGGACCCGTTCGAGTCTTTAAACCCCCTAATGCGCATCGGTGACTGGATCCGGGAGACGTTGGAGGCGCACCGGATGCTCTCGGGGCGCGCCGCCCGGCAAAGAGTGCTGGAACTCCTTGAGGAGGTGCGCATCCCGGACCCGGAGCGGTTCGCAAAAAGTTACCCGCATGAGGCCAGCGGGGGGATGCGGCAGAGGGCCATGATCGCAACGGCGCTATCGTGCAGCCCCTCCTTTTTGATCGCGGATGAACCGACCACGGCCCTGGACGTGACGACCCAGGCGGAGATCCTCTCGCTCTTAAGCGATATCCGCAAAAGGCGAGGCATGACGGTCCTTTTTATTACGCATGATCTCGCCCTGGTTTCGCAGATTGCCGATCGGGTTGGGGTCATGTACGCCGGGCGGCTGGTTGAGGTTGCACCCAGCGGCGAGTTTTTTAAAATGCCCCAACACCCTTATTCGAGGGCCCTTCTAGAGTGTAGCCCCCGTCTTGAGGTGCTCGGGGCGCCCCTTGCGGCGATCCAGGGCGAGGTGCCGAACCCCCTTGCTCGACCCGCCGGCTGCGCCTTTCATCCCCGCTGCCCGATCGCCGTGGAGCGCTGCCGCGAGGAAGATCCTGCGCTCGACCATCGCGGCGGAGATGAATCACATCAAGTCGCTTGTTGGGAATGGGACAAATGGCTATGAGCGAAAATATTCTACTTGAAGCCGGAGGCTTAAAGAAATATTATCCCATACGCGGGGGTGTTTTCCTGCGCACACGGGGGGTCGTGCGCGCCGTGGACGGGGTGGATCTTGCGCTTCGCCCGCGGGAGACCCTGGGGCTCGTAGGTGAATCGGGGTGCGGCAAAAGCACGCTGGCCCGGCTCCTGCTCAAACTTGAAGAGCCCACCGAGGGGGTTGTCCGATTTCAGGGGCCGGGAGCTCAGGCCGGCCGCGTCGCGTTTCGGCGCAGCGTCCAGGGCGTGTTTCAAGATCCTTATGGGACCCTGGATCCGCGCTTTACCATTCAGGCCATCATGGAGGAGGGGTTGAAGAGCCTTTTCGCCTCGGAGGGTCGCACGAAAAGGAGGGAGCGCGTGCGCCGCGCACTCCAGGAGGTCGGCCTCGAGGATTCCATGCTGGACCGTTACCCGCACGAGTTTAGCGGAGGCCAAAGACAGAGAATCGGGATTGCCCGGGTACTCGTCCTTGACCCGCAGATCCTCATATGCGATGAGCCGGTCTCGAGTCTCGATGTCTCCGTTGCGGCACAGATCATCACTCTCTTGAGGAAGCTTAAAGAGGAGCGCGGCCTGGGAGTATTGCTCATCAGTCACAACTTGGCCGTGGTGAGCGCCTTGGCGGACCGCGTCGCGGTCATGAAGCAAGGCCGGATGGTGGAATCTGGTTCTGCACGCGAGGTCATTTTGAACCCACAGCACGCGTATACCCGTACCTTGATCCGATCGGTCCCGCGCTTAAGGAGGGCGGCATGATGAAGCGCTGGCTCAAGCCACTTGGAATTGTGCTCCTTGTTCTCGTACTCATCGCCGGCGTGGCGATGCTCGGTCTAAATTTATGGCTCGCTCCTTACGTCAGGGACCGTCTGGAAACCCAGGTCCAGCTAAAATCGCCCTTTGAACTTGAGATAGGAAGCCTTTCCTTCGCGCCTCCCGTGAGGGTGGTGCTCAAAAACGTGGTACTCAAGGACAAGCGCGGGATGGAGCCGGTGTTTTCCGTGGCTAAGGTCGACGCCGCCTTTCAACTCGGGCGGCTTCTCAAAAGGCAGATTGGACTTAGGAGTCTCTCCATCGAGGGGCCCGAATTTACGTTTAGAAGACCCAAGCCCCGCCCGCAGGTCGGGGAGCCCTCCGCCGGTGCGACTCCAGCGGCGCCGGCCGCGCCTAGCGGTGACACAACAGGCGACGCAGAGGTTGCGCCGGCCGGGGGAGGAGCATTTTCCGGTCTCTTCATTGCCTCTTTGGTTGTGCGGGATGGGGAATTCACATGGTTGGACCCCAGGCCTACGGGGGAGGTGCGACTTTCGTTCAAGATCAAAAAGCTCACAGCACAGCCTTTATCGGTCCCAGGCTCGCGTGAGCCGGTGCATTTTGAACTTTCCTCTGTCCTTCAGGAAATGCCCGGAGAACCGGGCTTGAAGGCAAGGGGCTGGTTTTCTCCCCAGGAGGGCGATCTGGACATTAGGTTGAGCGCAAATGACCTGGACTTAAGGAACTTAAGCCCGTATTATAATCGGTGGTTGGCAGGCACGCTTGAAAGCGGGAAAGCGGATCTTGAGTTGAGTGCGCAGGCCGAGGCCCACAACTTGGATGGCCGCTGTCATATCACCATCCGCGATCTGAATTACACCCCGCCTGCGGCGGAGACTGATCTCCTGGGCGTTCCCTCGTCCCTTTTTCTGGCCTATCTCGCGCGCGGGGGAGGACGGCTGGAGCTGGATATCCCCATCAGAGGGCGGCTGGACCGCCCCCAGGCCGATTGGGGGCCGTTTGTTAAGGACGCCTTCCAACAATCGTTCCGGCAGGCGGTGAGCTCGGATATCGAGCGGGTGCTGGGTGCAGGCAGTCGAGTGCTGGGCGGGGCATTGTCGGGAGAGGGTTCGGTTACGGAAAAGGTAAAAAGGCTCCAGGAGGGTATGGGGGGGCTCATGAAAGATCTCCTCGGCACCGTAAGCGAGCAAGAGCCAGCGCCGAGTGACCAGCAGCCCGCGGCCGGCGACCAGCAACCAGCGGCAAGCGACTAGCAACCAGCGACCAGCGACAAAGCGGTTATTTAAGAGGAATACATGCCGTGATCCGATCTTATGTGTACCGAGTCAAGGAGCAGCGTCTGGATAAGGACGTGCCTTTTGACGAACTCGCCCAGGTCATCGAGAAGGGGGAAGACCGTATCTGGCTGGATTTTGAGGACAAGCTGGAGGATGAGGAGGTGGATCTCTTAAGCGGGGCCTTTGGCCTTCACGCCCTTGCCATCGAGGATTGCATCATGGTCAATACGCGGGCCAAGGTCGAGGCCTATGATGGTTATATCTTCGTCGTGCTGCACGCGGCCCGCAAGGATCTTAAGATCGTCGATATCGAGCAGGTGGAGCTCGATATCTTTCTGGGCAAGCAGTTTTTGATCAGCGTCCACCAGGGAAGCGTGGCCGGCATTACGGCCATCGAAGAGCGTCTCCAGCGCAACCCCCATCAGCTGTTGGGCCAGGGCACGGACCGTTTCTTTCACGCGATCTATGACCGCCTGGTGGACAACTATTTTCCGCTCATGGACCGTGTGGATGACGAGATCGATGAGATCGAGGACTGCATCGTAAAGGATCCCAGGGACAACGTCATCGGCCGCATGGTGGAGCTCCGCAAAGAGCTCGTATCCCTGCGCCGGGTCTTGAGCCCCCTGCGCGAGACGACCCAGCTTTTGACGCGGGAAAATTTCAACAATCTCTTGAGCGAAAACGTGCGCATTTATTTTAGAGACGTGTATGACCACATCGCCCGCATCCTGGACTTGATCGATAGCTACCGCGACGCGGTGTCAACGGCTTTTGAAACCTACCATTTCATGATCTCCAACCGCACCAACGACATCATGCGGACCTTGACGACGATCACGACCATCATGCTGCCCCTGACCGTTATCACGGGCGTGTACGGCATGAACTTTAAGTTTATGCCTGAGCTCGAACACCCGTTCGGTTACCTGGGTGTCCTCGCCTTTATGGCGGTTTTGAGCCTAGGCATGCTCGCCTACTTCCGCAGGCAACACTGGCTTTAAAAGCCGTGCTTCGTGCATCGTGCTTCGTGCATCGTGTAACTGTCTGCCTCCCATTTGTAAGTACCAGCCAGCTCTGCTAAAATAAGCTAGATAGTCGATCGCGAGAGCAGGACACGCACCCGCCTCAATATCGTCATATCCCTTTCTGTTTAAGCATGTTATGATAACTGTCAAAAGGTTAATGCTATGGACAAAGCGCTTGTCATTGGGGACACGGCACTTACATCCCGGCTGATTGTGGGCACGGGCAAGTACAAGACGTTTGAGATCATGCGTGCGGCGCACGAGGCGTCGGGGGCGCACATGGTGACCGTGGCCATCCGCCGCGTGAATCTCGATCGCAGCAAGGGAGAGTCGCTTTTAGATTATATTGATCTGAAGCGTTATACCCTCCTTCCGAATACGGCGGGCTGCTACACGGCGGAGGACGCCATTCGCACCGCGCACCTTGCGCGCGAGGCGTGCAGGACTGATATGATCAAGTTGGAAGTGATCGGGGACGAGCGTACTTTGCTGCCGGACAACGAAGCTTTGCTGGAGGCGACACGCGCGCTTGTAAAAGAAGGTTTTGTTGTCATGCCCTATACGAATGATGACCCCATTATGGCCAAGAAGCTGGAAGACGCCGGCGCGGCCTGTGTGATGCCGCTCGCCGCGCCGATCGGTTCCGGAATGGGGGTCCAGAACCGCTTGAACATCCAGTTTATCCTGGAATCCGTCAAGGTGCCGGTCATCGTGGATGCCGGGGTGGGGACCGCCTCCGATGCCGCGATCGCCATGGAGCTCGGAGTGGATGGCGTCCTCATGAATACCGCTATTGCGGGGGCGCAGGACCCCGTGCGCATGGCGCACGCCATGCGGCTTGCGGTAGAGGCCGGGCGAGAGGCGTTTCTCGCGGGGCGTATCCCTAAAAAGACCTATGCCACGGCCTCGAGCCCTCTGGAGGGAGTCGTCAAGTGAAGCAGACGATGACGCAGAAGATCCTGGCGCGACACACGGGGAAAAGTTCTGTGGAGCCGGGTGAGAACGTCTGGGTAAACGCAGATGTCCTTATGACGCACGATATCTGCGGGCCCGGAACGATTGGGATCTTTAAGCAGGAGTTTGGTCCAAAGGCCCGGGTGTGGGACCCTGACAAGGTGGTGATCGTGCCAGACCACTATATCTGGACGGAAGATGCCAAGGCGCGCCGCAACGTAGACATCCTGCGGGAGTTTGCCGAGGAGCAGGGGATCAAGAATTATTACGACGTGGGCGAGCGGTACAAGGGCGTCTGCCACATCGCCCTTCCGGAAGAAGGGCATACCCGGCCCGGGGAAGTTTTGTTCGGCACGGATTCACACACCTGTACGGCAGGCGCCTTCGGCGAGTTTGCCACGGGGATTGGAAACTCGGACGCGGCCTTCGTGCTGGGGACGGGGAAGCTCTGGGTCAAGGTCCCCGAGACCATGCGCTTCGTATTTCATGGGAAGAGGCCTCCGTATCTCATGGCGAAAGATCTCATCCTGACCATCATCGGGGATATTGGGACCGATGGGGCCACTTACCGCGCCATGGAGTTTGCGGGTGACGGCGTCATGAGTTTGAGCGTCGAGGAGAGAATGACCCTCTGCAACATGGTGATCGAGGCGGGGGGTAAGAATGGGGTGATTGAACCGGATGACGTGACCCAGACGTTTGTAAGAGCGCGCACAGGCAAGGCCTTTGAGCCTCTGCATGCGGACCCAGGGGCGCAATACATCAATGAAAAGGAGTATGACGTTTCGCGCCTGGAGCCCACGGTGGCCAAACCCCACTCTCCGGATAACCGCGCCCTAGCAAGGGAACTTAAAGGACACAAGTTAAACCGCGCCTATCTGGGTTCCTGCACGGGCGGCAAGATTGAGGACTATCAGGCGGCCGCACGGATTCTCAAGGGCCGCCGTGTGAAGATAGAGACCTTTGTAGTGCCGGCCACGACTTTTGTGGCGAAGGAAATTCGAAGGCTTAAGATGGACAATGAGACGCTGTATGAGATTTTCGAAAAGGCCGGGTGCCAGATGGGCGAGCCGGGCTGCCAGGCCTGCCTGGGGGGGCCCCAGGACACCTTCGCGCGCGCGAACGGGGCCGAGGTCGTGATCTCGAGCACCAACCGCAATTACCCCGGCCGCATGGGTTCTCCGCGGGCGCAGATTTACCTGGCATCGCCCTTGACCGTGGCTGCGAGCGCTCTTACGGGCCATATCACGGATCCCCGGGAGTTTATCGGTTAGATGAATCGTTACGAAGGAGGAAGGAAGAGGGACGATGGACGAGTACGCTGTACGCACGACGCAGTACGCGGTACGAGCACATGGATAAGACCATAAAGGGCCGGATATACTGCCTCGGTGACAATATAGACACCGATCAGATCATACCTGCCCAGTATCTCAATTTAAACCCGGCTATCGAAGAAGAACGGCGGGCCTTCGGGCGGTATGCTTTTTCGGGGGTGCCGGAGGGCCAGCGGGGTTTGCCCGATGGAAATATCCCCTTCATCGCGAATGGCGCACCGCGCTCCGGCTACGCGGTCGTCGTGGCCGGAAAAAACTTTGGCTGCGGCTCAAGTCGCGAGCACGCGCCACTGGCCGTTCAGATGGCGGGCGTCAAGATCGTCATTGCCGAGTTTTACGCCAGGATCTTCTTCCGAAATTGCGTCAATGGCGGGTATCTTATTCCCCTCGAGTCGGCGGAGAGGCTCGTGGACGTGTTAAAGACGGGGGATGAGGTCGAAGTCGAATTGCGGGGCGGCCGGCCGCGCCTCGTGCGCGGCCGGCAGGAATTTGCCTTAAAGCCGATCGGAGACATCCTTCCCATCATTGAGGCCGGGAACGTGTTTGAGTACGCCCGGCGGAGTGGGATGATAACAAAGAAACCAGACACCAGTAACCAGAAACCAGATAGATTCCAGAAAC
>JACPQZ010000072.1 GCA_016190205.1 Candidatus Omnitrophota bacterium
TCATAATTCCGGCTTGCTATGGGGCTCGCGGAGCGGTTGGTGCAGTAGTAAATATCCACATTCGTAAAAGAAGTGCCGCCGCCCAGGGTCCTGATGTCGTTCTGGGTGTCGTTCACCCGCCAGACCTCGGCCCCGGAATCAGGCGCAATCATTCGAAGCGACGGGATAATCTTAAAAGTCGCCGTGATATCCAGGACGTCGGCGTCATCCGAATCTATCACCTTAATCTTAGCCAGGTTGCTGGTCTGGGTAAGGGGCGGCGTCCAAGGGTAGGTCCCGTCCACATTCAGGGTCAAGTTATCTGCGTCGACATCCGACTGGATTAGAGTGAAGTTGTTGCCGCCGTCCATGGAATAATGGATATCCACGGTGGCCGTGGTAGCATCCAGGGTCCACTTGATGTTGCGTAAGTAACCGGTCGGCCAGTCAGGGTTTGACTCAAAAGGAGGATCGTTGATCGTAATCTTGCCCCGCACCTCAAAGTTGGCATTGCTCGGGTCAACGACTTCCGTCGGGTAGGTGACCGATTTAATGCGTACCTGGGTAGTCTTGCCGGAGGCCTCCTTGGGGATTGGGTCCCAGACATATTCCCCGTACCCTAAGCTCCCGCCAGTGTCCTCCGCAATATTGGTCGCGCCCGAGACAGCGGTCCAGGTAGCATGCGGCGCATCGATCGAATACTCAAGCGAGATGTTTCCGGTGTTAGTTCCCCAGTAGTACCACTTTATCTTGCGCGTCGTGTCTCCCACGTACCACAGTTCAGTGCCGTTTGGCTCAATGATCTGCACCCTGCTAATAATTGTAAAATTCGCATTGGACTGGTCCGTATAGCCATAAGAGGCATTGTTGTTCGTGATCTTGACGAGCACGTCGGTCTCTTTTTCGGTGGCGGGCGAGGGCACTTTCCAGGCAAAGCTTAAGGAGCCCGGGGTCACGGCCGCGCCGGATGACCCGTAGACGTCTGTTGCAGTCGCCCAGCCGGAGCCATCGTTCCATTCGAGTTTCAAGGTCGTGAGCTTGCTCGAACTCGAGGAGGTCCAGGTGATATTTTGCGTCGTCCCGACCTGCCAGCTTTCATTCCCCACGGGCGAGGTCACGTTGAACGGGGCAAACTCGACCACCTGCCAGTTGACGTCTGCCGCGAGCTCGGCCACGTCGGCGTCGTTGCGGCGCGTAAAGGTGGCCGTGCTCTCATTGGATACCACCGCCCGCACGAGGGTACTATGCATGTTGATGGTCTGCGCGCTTCCGGTCGTCGTACCGGCCGAGGCACTGGTAATAGCAAAGGACCGTTCGGGGTCGAACACCGGAGAAAGGGTGGCCGTGGTCGAATAGACGGTTGCGCCATACTGAAAGCTCCCCCTCTGTACCTTGCCCTCGTCCTTCAACTCGACCACGTACCATGCGATGGAGCCCCCGGTGTCTCCTGTGCCGGTCCCGACGCGGTTAAAGGCGACCTGTGACCCGCCCGCATCGAGCTTGCCCCGGATCTCGGTCAAGGCTTCTCGCCCGGCCGCCGCCTCCCCTATGGAATACGTGTACATAAGAAACGACTTCGCGGCATTCACGGTGGGAGAAACCGTGGCGGTGGCCGAGGAGGCGGACGCAGCCATGTCGAGAATACCGGTTGTGACCGTCGTATCCGTCAAAAACTCCAGCACCTGCCAGAAGAGCGTGATCGAGGCGGCCGAGGTGTTCTGGTTTGCCTGTGTCAGGCCGGAGCGCGTGATAACCAGCTTGTGCGCCCCGGGCGTCGTGGTATCAAAGGTCATGCGGAACTTCCAGGCCTCGTTTTCGTCGGCGAACCACTCGATGGAACGGGTCGTATAGAAAGGCGCTGCGGTGCTCGCGTTGATGTCGAGGATGGCGATATTCTTGCTGTACGTCGTTTCCGAGAACGTCGTCATTCCGGTCTGCACCCGGAACCCATTGTTGAATTCGACGGCATTTGTCTGGAGGTCCGCCGCGACCAAGGCCAGGGGGTCGTCCCGCACGCGCTCGATGTTGATAGTAGCCGCGTCCTCGAAATTCACGCTGAACATCCCGAGGCCTTCTCCGCCGTCCTTGCGCAGCGACTGCTGAACGGAAGAGTCGTGCAGTTCGCTCGTCTCAACGGTCATGAGGAGCGCAGTCTTATCCATGGCTACCGCGGTGATAGTCTGCTGTACCGTAAGGGTATTGTCGGCGATAGCCGCCGTCTGTGACTGCACTTTCTTGACCTGCGAGGCCTCGGCGGGGACGGGCCCTGCCGCCTGCATGAGCTCTTGCCAGGGTTCGGGGACATCCACGGGTGTTGGAAAAACGGTCCCGAAGAAAATCAGGCTTTGAATAAGAAAGCAGGCCACGGGCCGGAAGAAACTCTTGCGCTTGAGCGTGAGAGCCCCCGGTGAAACCCGCTTCATGCGTATTACTGGTTCACTCATTCATTGCCCCATGGTATAACTGCGTTTCTTCTTGAAAGCCCAGCACCGCGTTAAGATTGGCCTGTGCCGTGTCATAGCGGGGGTTCAAATCCAGCGCCCGGCGGAACTCATCGGCCGCCTCCCCCAGCCGGTCTTGTTTGTACAGGGCAACCCCCAGATTATTGTAGAGCTGGGGCGTCCTGGCCCCATACTCAAGGGCGCTCGCGTAATGGAGCGCCGCCTGCTCGTACTTGTCCCCTGCGGCCAGCGCGAGCCCTAAATTATAATGGGCCTCGGCGTAGTCCGGCCGGATTTGGAGGGCCATGCGGTAATCCTCCTCCGCCCCCTTGAGGTCCCCTTCCTTCATGCGCATGGTCGCCCGATTGCTATAAGCATCGAAAAAACGCGGGGCGAGCCGGATGGCTTCTTCATAGTGCCCCCTCGCTTCATCTACCCGGCCGAGCTGGGCCAGGGCGTTTCCGAGATTGTTATGGCCCTCGGCGTATTGCGCATCCAGCGCAAGGGCCTGGGTATAGTAGTCAACCGCCTTTTCGGGGTTGTCCTGTTTTAAACAATCATTGCCGAGCCGCACGAGCTCCGAAGGGCTCGTCCGCTCCAAATCTGATGCGGGGACAAGGAACATGAGGGCCAGTGCACCGCATGCCGCGGCCGCCAGCCCGCATGCCCACACCATACTCCGTAAATTCAGAATCTTCACCGAATCACCTCGAGGTCATCGGCCCGGCCGCCGGCCGGACAAAGGTAATCCCGCGCGCTTTTCTCTTACCGACGCTTTTCTCGCGCGCCACCGTTCCGTCACTTAATGTCTGACCGTCGTATTCTTCAACAACCTCGTCAAATGAGATCTGGACCGCGTCTCCATAATGGATTTCGGAAAGGGCGTTCTTGCGTTCCAGCGCCTCGCTCCCGTCGAGCCAGAATCCAATTTCGGATTCCTCCCCCGTCGTATTATTGCGGTCGTACACGATAGAGATGTAATCCGAGTCAACATAGGAAACCTGGCCCGAGAGCGACTTCGCTTCGGTACGCTCGACCCAGTTCTTCTTAACGCCCACGGCCTGCCCCTTCGGCCCCTGCGCCCAAAGGGAGGACGAGTCCGCCGCCCCTAATATAAGGAGGACGGAAAGAACCGCCGCTTCAAAAACAGAAAAAAAGGGCTTCATCCGCACTATCTCCTATAAACTCTTAAACGAATACTTCGTTATAATTTCCTTCTTGTCTTCAAGCGTGAGCCGGCCCGACATAAGCCCGTCATAGAGCTCGCCGTGCAGGAAGGCCTTGGACCCGTCGTCCGCGACCTGCATGCTGTCAAATGTAACGGTGCCGTCCACCTCGACATGCACGGTGAAATTCGAGGGGCCGTAGCCCAGGGCCGCGAGCTCTTCGAAAGTCACTTTATTGTTCTCGAAGCTCACCACGTCGGTCGCGAGTTTCCCGCTTCCCTCTACGAGCTCGTACTTTACCTGGTAGCCGGTGCCCATGAGCTCCGCCTTTTTGGCTTGAACCAGCTCCTCCGGAGAGAGGGGAGCAGCCGCCTCCACGCTCGCCGCCATTCCGATGAAAAGCCCCAAAACCGCAACGATCAAAAACCCCTTAAACATGTTCATCACCCTCCTCCCTCAACCGTTCAGATTCACCCGCACGCCCGTAAACGAAAACTCGCGGCTGATGCCTTCAGCCGCGTGCTGTGTCATAAAGCCTTTTAAGTTTCGCCCGTCCCACTCACCGTGCCAGCGCACCACCTCACCCCTCTCGTTCGTTTGGACCGATTCCCAAACCGTTAAGTCGGGGCGCGTCTTGCGGATGACGTAGCGGGAAGGCGGGATGCCGCTTTTTCCCAGAACCTTCGAGGCAACCACCTGGTTTTGAAATTTGAGGCGGTCCCTGACGATTTGAGCAGGATCATTCTCTCCCGTGTGGAGCTCCGTGAGCTCGATGTCCCACACGGAGCCGTCCAGGTTATACGGCTCTAGCCGTTCCCGGTAAACGATCTGAACCTCAACCTTCGGACCGTCAGCGAGAGGAGCGGGGACCGCCGGCCTTTCCGCTACTGTCGCGGGCGCAACGGAATTCTCCCATAAAGCGCTTAATGAAGGCCATCCCAAAAGCGCGGCCGTCCCGATCAGAAGCCCCGCAGCCGCATAGCCCAGAATGGGGAAGAAGGGCACGGGCCGCCCCGCCCTCTTACGGGCGATCTGCCTTGCGCTCCTTGCCATCTCTTCCCGGACAAGCATGACGAAATCCCTCGAACCCACCACCCGCTTGTGCTGGAAGAGCCTCTCAAACCCTTCGGACTCCTTGTTTTTCTTCGAGAACGCGCCTACATAGGCGGCGTACTCCGCGCGCGTATCGGCCGATTGTATCCGGCCAAAAAGCTCCCTGACCTCCTCGGCAAGATCCAGGGCGGGGTTACACTGTCCGAGATAACACCCCAGACTGGTATGGCGGTACTCACGCGGGCTTTCAACAAGTCCCAGCCTCGCCGGGGCCGAGTGCATGTGTGCCGTGAGCCTCAAGAGATAGGAGTCCTTATCCACAAGCACCGAACGGAACCGCTCTTGGAACAGGTGCCCCTTTTTGCCGTAGCGGCTGTTGTAGATTTTTGTGTAGGTAGAATTTAAGGCGTGCATGATGGTGGAGATCGTGACCTCGTTCTTGAGTTCGATCAGGAGATGAAGGCGGCTCGGAAGGAGGGCATAGGCAAAGAGCTTAAACCCGAACTCTTTCTTGTAGCGGTTGAGGAGATTGATATAGTTTTGATAGTCCTCATCGTCATAAAAACAAGCCTGCCCGAATCCCTCGTAGGAGGAGACCGATGTCACGTAATATAGGCAATTCTCTAAATAAATCCTGGGCGGCCTCGGCATTTTTACCTTTTTGCCTTTCGTCCCACGTCCGACGTCCCACGTCCGACGTTTTTTGTATTCCCATGCCTGGCACCTTTGCGCCCGTGCCTGGCACCTTTCCCCTGAAAATCAAAAAAAACTCCAGACAACTTCCCATACAGGAAGCCTGGAGTGCAATCGGAAAAAGTATATTGAGTAATCTTATGTTTTATCATCGTCTCACTTTCGGCAGCTTGCCGGTCCACCAAACAGCACGGCGGATGCACCGCTTTGCGTCCTCATGTTGCCATGAGTTTGCCGTTTCGAGTGATTCTGTTGTCAATCACAAGGATACCTTAACCGAAAAAGCCGTGTCAAACACGCGGCGATATTTCTATGATCAAAGAACTTAGTTTTTATAAATATAAAATCAACAAGAATATATTTTACGCAGCCGCATACCTCTTGAGCTATCGCCCGCGACCCATGCGCTTCCACCAAGGGAGGGGTTTCTCCTCCACCTGGGGCTTGGGAGCAGGTTTCGGCGCCGCCTCCTGCGTCGGTTCAGGCTCGGGCGCGTCAGGAACGGGAGACGCCTCCGGTGCCGGTTCCACCTGCGGGATGGGCGCCGCCACAGGCTCGGGCTCTAGCTCCGCCCCCTCGGAGCTCACCGGAGCTTCCTCAACCGCTGGCCTACTCAAAACGCCGCTAAAAACAAAGGTTGTCCGCTGCCCCTTTTTAGTCTGTTTCGTTACGACACCGGAAATGGCATCCCCTCTTAACTCGGCCCGCACTACGGCCGTGTCTTCCTTTTCGTTCCGCTTCATGGACTGGAGTATGAAGGTTGCAAAATCCCTGGATAAGGTCGGCGTATAATTCGTGGGCGTGTAACCGTCCTTTTCAAGGCTGTCTGTGCTCAAAAGCACCCCCCTGAAGTGAATGGTATCTGCATAGGACGCCGCTTTTCCCTCGCGGTCGTTTACCTGGATGTCCCAATCCGTTCCATCCAGTTCCTCCACCTTGGCGGCCAGGACCTCGTCCGGGTTAATCTCTTCCTCTTGAGCGGCCACTCGGGTGGGATAGAGGCTGACGCTAATCAATAGAGAACATAATACGAGAAGTAGTTTCACAAGTGCCGACGTGTCATTGCGAACCCCGCGAAGCGGGGTGAAGCAATCTCCTTCCACATCAACCTCCCTCACTTGACATACGCCTTAACGATTTTTTGCTCATCCCTGGGCTTATCCTGCGCATCCGTCTTTTCATTCTCTATCCCGCGGACCACATCCATGCCCGCCCGGACTTTGCCGAAGATGGTGTGCTTCTTATTGAGCCACGGCGTCGGGGCGGTCGTGATAAAAAACTGGCTTCGGTTGGTGTGGGGACCGGCGTTCGCCATAGCTAGAATTCCCGCTTCGTTAAAGGCGAGGCCGTCGGCAAACTCATCTTGGAAGTTCCCGCCCCACAGAGATTCGCCGCCTCTCCCCGTCCCCGTGGGATCCCCTCCTTGGAGCATGAATCCCTTAATGACCCTGTGAAAGATAATACCATCATAATACCCCTTTTTGACAAGACCTACAAAGTTTTCGCACGTCTTCGGTGCCTTGTCGGGATAAAGCTCTATCTCAACCGCGCCCTGATTTGTCTCGAGCACGACAACCGTCTCATTCTGCGTTTGCTTTGCCACTGCCTCCTCCCTCTTTTCTCCTCCCTCCACCTTCATCTCACGTCCCACGTCCGACGTCCCACGTCCGACGTCCCGCTTCTCTCCTCCCTCCTTCTTCCTTCCTCCTTCCTTCTCCAGGGCGTAATCCCGGACGCCCGCTCCGGCCACCAATGCCGCGAGGTACTGCTTTCTCTTTTCATGCTTTTTTTGGTGAACGAGGGCCTGGCGGAGCTGTTCGCGCTTGGCATCGTCATAACGCTCCACGGTGCCCACGCGCTTGCTCAAAAGCCGGAAGACGCACGGTCCATAGATGTTTTGACCCGCGATAAAGCTGCCCAATTCGGCATCCAGGATGCGGTAGGAATCGTCCTTAGGTATTTTCCATAGATCAATCATGGCCTCGATGGACATGGTGTTGATCCAGGAGGCCCCTTTTTGGCCGTCTTTATCGCGCGCGGCGGTATAGGCTTCTTTCCAGGGCGATGGGTCCGCGGCCATTTTTTTCCGGAGCTCCTCCGCCCCCTCCGGGGTGGCGCACATCATGTACTCGACCTCAAACGAGCTCTGCTGGTTCAAATGCTTTTGTTTGATTTCATCCTCCGTCACGCTCACGTCCGGATCGATCGGGGCAGACGTATATTTCTCGATCTTTAAGACGTCCCGCAGCCTATTCTCAAAGGTCAGGGCATCTTCGTTGAACATCTCTCTTACCCAGAGGCGGTACCGCTCGGACCCCCTTTCGAGGCCTTGTTCACTCAACAGGTTCTTGAGTTCCGACTCCAGCTCTGCGGCGTCCACCTCAAGCCCCAGCCGCCCAATCTCACGCATATAGATAAGGTAATTCCACGCCTCCGCGCGCCTGGCCTCCTCCGTGTCGAAGCCCCTGCCGCGCCTTGAGATTCGGGTCGCGTTCGTAAAGTGATAGTCGAATTCCGCCTGCGTCACCGGCTGGCCAAAAACCTCCCCAACGATTTCCGATCCCTTGCCCGCTGATGCGGCCTCCACCGCACTTCCCGCGAATAGAGATAGTAGGCAAACTATCGTCGCAAGTCCGCCGCGTAACGACTTGTTGGGGAAACGCCCGGCTTGGACCCTGCAGGCCGCTTCGGCTGTTTTAGGTGTTCTCCGCAGACGGCGAGGGAAAGAGAACGGCTGCTGTTTGAGGCCCGCTTCGAGCGCGGCTCCTGCGAAGCTCCTCGCGGATTCCCGGACGATGAAGGAGCGAAGCAGGGGAAAATCAGCCAGGGGGCTGATTTTGGGAGCGCGAGGGCTTAAGCGGGCCGAGTTCAGCCGTTCCCCGAGCCGGCCAGGAGAACACCGACCCCCTGCATGCTTGGTGGTACGGGGGGAAAACAGACGGCGGCCCAAGGGGCCAAGACGGGCGTTTTCACTCAACAATTTTAAGCTCCAGGGTGTCGGATTGAATGGGCTCCCTAAAGACATCGAGAGCGATCTCCGGTCCGAATACGTTCTCATAATGCGCGGTGATTTTATAGACCCCCGTTTCGTCGAAATCATAATAGCTTTCGAGGTTCACACCCCGTTCAGTCGGCACGCTCTTTCCGGACTCAAGCCTGTAGAAATAATCTGACTTCGGGTACCCGGCAGGATAGGTGTACTTGCACTCAAGGGCTTTTCCTGAGGGCGAGATCACCGTAAGATAGGCATCTCGTTCTTTGGGCGCCATGGAAGAAGATCCCACATACCCGCGGCTGTTCACCCAGATCGCCTGGGCGCCCTTATTTTCAAGTTTTAGGGTTAGATTCGGCCGCTCGCCCTTCTTGCATTCCGCTTTGTCGAGCGAGGCGATGAAATAGATGTCTGCGGCCGAGGCGCGGCCCGCAAACAATAACAAAAGCCCTGCGGTTAAAACCCAGTGGACGCGGCGCGCGCTCAACCTACTTGATGATCTCCTTTCCATAGTAGGACTGCCAGGTCAATAGGTACCGGCGCACCCACTCGGCGTCTTTGTCGTCGGGCGCAAGGTGCAAAAATTTCTCAAAGTGCTTGATGGCCTTCGCCCGGTCGGTGACATGCTCTGCGTAGATTTGACCCAGGTTGTAGTGCGAGCTCGCATCGTCCGGCCTCAAGTCAAGGACCTTTTCAAATTCCCTGGCTGCGAGGTCCATGCGCTGCTGCTGGGAATAGTACACCCCCAGATTGTAATGCATATCGGCCGTTTCACGGATGAGCCTCTCATTCTGGTGGGCGACGCTCGAGAAGCGCGACGGCAATTTAGCCAGCTCCTTCGCAAGACCTTCCTTTTCCTTGACGGTGTCGGCATAGAGTTTCTTGGACTTGTCAAGCTCACCCTGAACGCCCTCCAGCGCCTTTCTTAAATCTCCCTCATCCCTCCGCACTTGCTTGATTTCTTTTCTTGCCTCGACCAGCTCCCTCATATCCCTCGACTCCAGGTCCTGAATCCTCTGCTCGAGCGATTTCTTTTCAGATTGCAGTTCCTTATGCCTCCGTTCCCCCTGGGCGATCTCATCCTTCAACTTTTTGATCCGGTTGCTTTCGCTCTGCTCCGCCACGGCCTGCTCCAGCTTAAGCTCGAGCTCCCGGACCCGCGCTTGCGCCTTGGAGAGTTCGGAGGACGCGCCTCCCGCCCGGGCCCCAGCCTCATTGAGCAGGCCTTCCAGCTCTTTTATCCGCGACTCCAGAACCGTTTTCTCCTCCACCGCCTTCTTGGCCGAATCGGTGAGGTCCACAAGTTCATTTCGCTCCTTGAGGATTCGCCGTGTCTGCTCCAGCAGATTATCCCGGTCCTGCGTCAGATGCTTGTGCTTTTCTTCAAGCTCCGCGTACTTAGTCTTAAGTTCCTTGAGCTCAACCTCCGGATTGCCGGCCGCGGGAGGCTGACCCGCCACGCCCGGCTGTTGAGGAGAAGTTTGTGCCTGCGACCCAACAGCCTTTTCTGCCGCATTGGTACTCTTAAGGAACCCTAAAAACAAGACGCCCGCTCCCAGCCACAATAACACCATCCTCGTACTCGCCCACCTCATCGGTTTTTGCCCCATCTAGTTTTGTGCCCTCACGAGCGGCTCATAGTCACGATAGGTTTTCATGAAACCGGCTACAGGCGACTCTCCCTGTTCGACGGACTCGCCGAGCCCCCCCAGCTCAAATCGCCCTGCTTCGTCGGTACCCTTGCCCTGCAAAAGGCCTGTCGGCCGGTCGTAATCCACCGGGGGCTTTGGCTCGACCCCGTCAGGAATCCCCAGACCGCTTCCGGAAACCAGCTTGTCCCCCTCCACAATGTGCGGCGTCATGAGCACCAAAAGCTCTTTCCACTCGTTGTCCTGGCTATAGTCCCGGAAGAGCTTCCCAAGAAGGGGGATGTCGGATAAAAACGGCGCGCTGTCTTCGGAGGTCTTTTTCTCATCCTTCCTTAAACCGCCGATAATAATAGTGGTGCCGTCCTTGACCATCACGGTAGTCTGCGCCGTGGAGGTGTCCACGATGGGGATCTGGTTGCCGCTGGGCGTCTTCAGAGTGCGGACGACGCTCGAGATCTCCGGCTTCACCTTCATGGTCACATATCTGTCTTGATTGATGGTGGGGGTGACCGAGAGTTTAATGCCCACGTCCACGAAGCTCACGTTCTCTGCAACCGTCGAGGTGGAAGTGCCCTGGGTGGTGGTCGTAGTGACAAAGGCCTCGCGCGTACCCACGTGGATGGTGGCCTCCTGGTTATTCACAACAGCCAGCCGGGGATTAGACAGGAGCTTGGTTTCTCCCAATGTTTGCATGAACTTGATCATGACCTCCCAATCCTCATCGGTCGTCGTAGAGCCGATGAAGAGTTTCTCCGAAGGAAATACCTTAGACCCCGCCGTAGGGACTGTGGTGGTCGCCTCCGTGTCGTAATCTACGAATTCGGATATCTGGCTCAATCCCGTGCGGCTTAAGGGCCTGAAGGGATAGCTGCCGATAAACTCAAGCCCGGACTTGCCCAGCCGGTCAAAAAGACCCTCCCACTCAATCCCTTTGGTCGCATCATCGGCCAAGGAAAGCTGAATGACGCTTGTGTCAATCAGGACCTCGCGGGTCTTCTCATCCAGGCGGATAATGAGTTTCTCGACCTCCTGCATACGATCCGGGAGGGTTCTTACAACGATCTGATTCGTCCGCTCGTCTTTTTGCACATTCCCCAGATTCTTGGCATCGATGTGCTCCTCCAATAGCGGGAGGACTTCTTCCACCTTGGCGTATTTCAGGCTGAAGACCTTCGTCTCGTTGTGTGTTTCCAGGGCCTCGATCGCGCGCTCCACCTCAATAATCTTGGCCGGCGTATCCAAGAGAATCGCCGTTCCCGACTCTTGGTCCACCAGCGCTCTCCCCACGCTGCTTTTCAATGAGTCGATGACCGTAAACACCTGCGCGGGGGAGGCATACTGGATCCGGAAGATTTTGAGCTGGCGGATGTCGTTGTATTTCTTCCCATACCGGGTCTCGTACTCCCCCTCCGTCATGACGTGGTAAATACTCCCCTGCTGCTCGTAGGCCAGATCGTTGCTTCGCAGGATAATATCGAACACATCGCGGATGGGCACGTCTTCCACCAGAAGGGCCAGTCTTCCGGAGACGTTCTTGCTGATCGTGATATTCAATCCGCCCTTGAAGGCTAAAAATTTTAAAGCATCCGTGATATCGATATTTCGCAGATCCAGCGAGACGCGCTCGTTCATTCCCTTCACCCCTTGAGCCTTTCCGATGCCGGAGGCCAGCCCGCCCTCCTGGGGCTCAGCTGTCTCTGCGATGAGCCGCTCCCACAATTCTTCATCAGTTTCCTCCTTTTCATCGGTCACTTCCGGCGTGACGTCTTCACCTTCCGCCGAAGGCCCGGCATCCGCTCCTCCCGCCACCTGGTCAAAGGTGAGCGAGGTCTCCGGGGTATCGCTCGTACCCGTCAGATCTTCATCCGTGTACGTTTGAGCGGTCGTTTCCTCCCTTTTTTCCTCCTCCTGTGCCTCCTGCGCTACACAGTGATAAACCGGGGCCGCAAGAAATACCAGCACCAGAACGATGAGACGCACGCGACTCACTTGAGCTCCATCTCTGCACCCTGATAGCTTAGGATGACGTGATCCCGAAAGACGGCCTCGATCTTGAGGCCATTTTCCAAGCTGTCCCCGCGCTTTAAGAAATATGTTTTTTGAGCGCTGGTATCTTCTATCATAACGTCCGGGTCGCTGGACCAGGAAATCCCCACAATATCCAGATTCTTCGCGAGCTTTTCGATTTCCGGAATCTGTTTCTGCTCCTCGACAATCTGCTCAACCTTTTCCTCGACCGCCTGGATATTGAACACATCCCTTCCCCGGATCCGGTCCTGGTAAAATCCCTCGTTCTGCAAAGGCGTGTCCACCGGCCGGGTCACCGGCCTTTCGACCGCGGGAGTGAGGACAAGATCTAAAGGTTCCTCATTCATCTTTTGCATGTTTCGATAGATCGTCATGCTCAAGTAAACACCCAACCCCGCAACACATAACATCAAACAACGGTTCAGGACCTTTAAATTAAGCGCTAACTTTCCGGCGCCCAGCGTGCGGGTCTTCCCCTTCAAAAAGGAGAACCGCCCCACCAGCCCCCCCCAGGATAAAAGGTTTAAGCCCTGGCGTTTGATCGCCGCTTTTCTCTGGGCAATCCCCTTAGGGTCTTCAATCAGCTTTAACAGCTGCTTTTCAGGCGAGAGGTTGGAGCTTTCCTGTACCATAGCGAGCATAGGCTACTTCTGATACACGGGCGCCCCCGCCAAGACCCACCCTGCACGCACCTCCTCTTCCACCAGGTCCCGAATCAAAACTCGATCCACCACCGAACGATTTCTCATGACCAGCGCCTTAAGGGCGCGGTGACACAGCATGGTGATCTTCCTGGGATAGCCGCGGGTAAAATGGAATATCTCGTCGACTGCCCCGTCCAGAAAAAGCTGCATGGAAGACTGGTACCCCGCCTGGCGCAGGCGAAAATCAATGAGCTCGCCCGTCTCCTCCCGGCACAGGGGGTTTAAGGTGTACTTAAAACTTATGCGGTCGAAAAAGTTCGCAAGTCCCAAGATCATCGAATGGAGCTCGAGCTGGCCCAGGAGAACGAGCTGGAGCAGTTTGTACTCATTGGTCTCGTAATTCAAGAGGACGCGCAGGCATTCCAGGGTATTGCGATTGAGCTTCTGCGCCTCGTCAATAATAAGTACGATGGTCCTTCCCTCGGAGACCCCCTTTTGAAACAAAAACTTTTCCAGGGAATCCCTCATCTCGAGCGGCCCCGGACTCGTGGGTTCGACTTCGCTCACCACTCGCCCTGAGCGACCGTAGGGAGTCGAAGGGCTCGTGGAGGAATGGTTTCCTGTCAGCTCGAAGTTATGCACCAGGGCCGCAAGAAAATCTTCCTCACGGGCGAAGGAGGGATCCAGGATGATATGGAAAATAAAATCCTCGCGGCACTTAAGTTCCGGGATCAATTTCCTGGAAAGAGTGGTCTTACCCATGCCTACATCCCCCAGAATGACACTTAACCCCCTCTTAAGTCGCAGCTCGATTAAAATATTGGTCAGGGCGGCTTCGTGCTCCTTCGACAAATAGAAAAAGTCAGGATCGGGGCTGGTCGAAAAGGGCTCCTTCTCAAATCCCAGCACCTGGTAATAACTCATTCGTGCGGCCCGCCGTTGTTGAGCTTGCGTGAAATCAGCCGCAGGTTATACCCTTCCCTAATCCAGCGCATAATTTTTCCCATCCTGCTTTCCACCTCTTCGATATTATATAACCTTCGGTTGCCTCCCCCTTTTTGAATATTAAAAAACCCTAAATTTGTATAATGCGTCAGTGTTGAGTACGAAATCTTATATCGCACAACTATATCCTTGGATGGAACCCATTGTTCAGACAAGGTATCTTGGGAAACGCCTTTTAAGGCCATGGCATGCTTACTCGCCCCTCACACACACAAAGGGACAAGGTTCCTCCCACGTACAGCACCCCCACCCTCTCCCACAAAACTTAAAAACACCTCCCGGCGCCTAAAGCATTTGCTTTAAACGCTGTAAAAAAAGTATATTTTTCAGGGATCGGAATGTCAAGAGAAAATCATCTGCATCCTCGTACTTGTCAGACACGAGATCGTGTCTGCGAGGGTCATTCCGTCGCGGTGGGCAGTATGGTGACGGTCGCCTCAATGTCGGGAAACTTGCCGTTGATATGCTTCATACCCGGAGGGACCACAAGCCGGGTCTTGAAGGTTTGCGACTGGGTCAAGCCCTCGATGTCTATGGCTTCCGTACGGAACACGAGATCGCTCACATCCTCGTTACTGGGAGAAAAGATATCGACCTTGGGGGGATTGACGCGGACGGTATCCACTTTGAATCCCGGAGGGAGGGTTCCTCTCACCTCGGGCTCAACCCTGACGGAAATAGGCTTGAGCCGGTCTATCTTTAACTTGATGACGGGAGGATTGATGTCATCCACTTTGAAAGAGTCAGGATAAGTCACGTTTTCGTCCAAAACGGGAATCGTCTGCGTCCCCTCGGAAACATTCGCGAGATCAAGCGCGATGAGGAGCTCCTTCGGATCGAAGAGCGCGAACGAACGCTCGTACCCGCTGAATGTCACCACGGCTGTTTGAGGCTTGGGGTCGACGATAAAAAGATTCGTGTCAAGATTCTTGTAGGCGATGGGCGTCTGAAACTCTCTTACCACAAGCTCCGTCCGGGGCCCGAAGGCCAGCCAAAGCACGAAGGCTATGGCCACCGCCGCGGCCTTTTCCCGGAGATTCCGGGCCACGAGGATATTCCAAAGCTGGGTCCTTCCTGACGGATAGCGCTCTCTGAAAAAACCTTCCAGAACAGGGGCCAGCCGGCCCACGCCTTCCATCACCCGGAGCTTCCCCTCTTCGGCGACAGAAATCCTGCCGCTTTCCTCGGACACGACCAGACACAGGGCATCGGTACGCTCCGTAAGTCCCAGTGCCGCCGCGTGCCTCGTGCCGGAGAGGCGTGTCTTGGCAAAATTTTGAGAAAGGGGAAGATAACAGGCGAACTTCTCCACCCGGTTGTTGTGAATAATAACCGCGCCGTCGTGCCCCATCGAATGCGGGTCAAAGATGCTGTGGAGAAGGGCTTCGCTCACCTGGCCGTCCAGATCGAAACCGCCCTTGAGATGCCGGTCCAGGGGATCCCGCCCCTGGAGGACCACGAGCGTTCCCACGCGCTTCACCGAGCATTCGGACAAGGTGCGCATGAGAATTTCAATCAGCGGAAAGGCAGAAGACGGCACTTTCCGATAGGTAAAACCCCAGATCGCAATCCGCTCAAAAAAATGGCGCAACTCCTCCTGAAAGATGATCACCAGGGCAACCAGGAGTACGGCGAAAAAGCCCCTGAAGATAAGAATGGTCATGTAGAGCTCGTAGCGGCGGGCCAAAAGATAAACGGCGCCAAAGATTAAAATTCCCACGAGGATAAACGCCGCCCGCGTCTGCTTAAACCAGATGAGCACGAGGTACACCAGGGTAGACACAATAGCCATATCCACCAGATCGGCCGACGTAATATGATCCATGTTTTTTACGATAAAGTCGGTCAATGCCGGCCCCCCGTAAAAGGATTCAAAAACTCGGGTTCCTTTTCCTGGGGCCTGACGGCCTTCAGAAACCGCTTCACAATGTCGTGCTCGGCCTCAACCCAGGCAAGCTCACTCTTGGGGCGGTTCACGTTGACCCACCCGCCCGCTATCATGCCGTGTCCCCCGGCCTTCCCGCGCCCCCCCACGATCCTCCTCAACAGCCTGCCCGCCTTACCTTTGGGATGCCGGGTCCGGAGGGAAACCATCAGCCGATCCTGGTAGCGGCCTGTCGAGATCGCCCATCCCATGCGCTCGCACGTGATGAGGAAATCCGCCATCTGCGGTACGAACTCCGGAGTCTCCACCTTCCCCAAATGCGCGCCGATGATGGAACTGGTCGTAAAGGCCCGCTTCAGCACCTTACCGAGGGTAGTGAAAAAAGTCCGGGGCCTCGGAGGGTTCTGAATGCGGGCCAGAAGCCGAGTGTCACACTGCGGAAAAAGCTTGAGGTATGCCTGCACGTCATGCGGACCGGCCTCGCGGCCCAGATTCTGCGTCTCGGAACCGATACCATAAACGAGCGCGGTGACGAGCGATGTGGGAACGCGCATCCGGTGTTGGATGAGGATTTCAGAGAGGATGGTGGCCGTCGCCCCATATTTTTGCTGAACGATCAAAAAGTCCGCCCGGGTCCCCTTACTGCGCGGGTGATGGTCGATCACCACAAGCGGTTTCCTGCGGGGGGGGAGCGAGTTATTGGCAAAAGACGGCTGGCTGTCCACCAGCGCAACGTGCGACGCCCACTTCAGGTCGGTCCCGGGAATCAATTCCCGCACGGGGATCTTTAAAACCTTCACCATCGTCTGATTTTCAGCCCGCCCGATGGAGCCTCCGTAGACGATACGGCTGGGAATCCCAAAACGGACCTGGGCCAAAAAATACAGGGCATAGGCGCTTGCGATCGAGTCGGGGTCAGGGTAGTCGTGCGTGAAGATGAGGAGGCCATCCACCTCTCTCCGCCGCTTTTCCAAAAACCTAACGAGGTCCGTCATGGTCTCCAAGCGCCCCAGGAGGCATTAACCTGATCTTCTGCGACCCCGACTTTAGCACCGGCAGCCAGGCCCTATTTTGCTTCTCTCCGTTTTCCTCAAAAACCGCTGTGAGGGTCCCCTGGTACCTCAAGCCGGCCACATAGTTACCCGGGTGCTCGATCCCCACCTCCGCCAAGTCATCCGGATCTGCATAGAGTGCGAGCTCGAGAGTCTGGCCCGGTCCTACTTCGCGGCTGGTCGACTGCGTGATGTCGCTTCCTGAAAGAGGGGCATGGTATTTGATCTGCTCATTTCTGTTCTTTTTCCACAAAAGCTCAAGGCTAAAAAGACTCGGCCACACGCGGATCGTGTAAGACCCGCCATTCGTGAGGAACGCCTGCAAAGGTATGGACTCACCCAGCTCATAGTCTGAACGCTCGAGCTTCATATGAACCGTAATGCCATGTTCCCCCTCCGCGTACGGAAAGGATGCTTCACCTTGTAGAAGGAGTACGCCTAAGACCGTCAGCACGAAAACGGAAAATAACCCCGGGACCCATTTCATTCCAACCAGCCCCCCGCTCCAATCGTCACAAGCGCTCAATCTTTAAAATTGTAGCTGTTAACCCTCAAGTTTGCAAGTATCCCCTTGTAATAAATTAGGTTATAAATGAAGAAGGCATCGGGCCAGCGCCCCATGCCTCTTGTTCAAGCGCGCCCATATGCATGGGCAGGCTCCGTATCCTATACAGGCTCCGGCGGATTTTGAGCGCGTCCCTCCGGTGCCAGTCGATCTGTCTCAAAAGCAAGGGTGATCCCTGCCAGGCGCACAAGCTGATGCACCATGTTGGCCGTCTCGGTGCTGAAATGAACCCCTTCGCGAAAGCTCGTAATGTTCACCACACCCACCACGCGGTCACCGACAGCTATCGGGCTGATGAGGGCGGATTTCACGGTCGGCCGGGTCATCCGGTCTCTTACCACCCGGCCCAGGGATGCCCCGTCATCCAAGAGAAGCGGCCGGCCCTCCTCGAGGACGAGCCCCGCGATCCCCTCACCCTTGCGCAGGCGGGTGCGCCTGGAGATATCCCGAGACAGGCCTCTTTCCTCCTGCAGGCTCAAATATCCGGTCCCCTCGTCCCAGAGCATCACGGAGCCGGTATCCGCATGGGTCGCGAACAGGATGGCGTCCAAAAACGCACTTAAAAGTTCCTTCAGGGGTCGATCCCGACGGGTCATCCCGTTTCTCTCCTTAAGAATCATTCGGGACGTCATGTGAAGCAGACGGACGACAGACTGAACGGCGCTAAAACTGAAGAGCTTGATCTGGTCGCGGCTCGCCTGAAAGGAAGGGGCATGGACAGCCAGTTCCTGGGCCATGCGCTGTGCCTCCTGCGCATTCGGCTTGCGGCCCACCGAACAGGGACCCACAATAATCTGCCAATCGTCTACCGGCAGGATAAAGTTGTAAAGTCCAGCATGGCATACGACGCCTTCTTCAGGGAATGAAGTAAGGCTTTCGGCCGGCGTATGCTGAACGCAACCGGCGCAGCGCGTGCGGGCAATGCTGGATTCCGGAAGAAGGATATGGCAGAAATGGGCGGGTCTGGCCGGCTCACCCACTGCGCCGGATTGCGACCGGTAAGTCCGGATCCCTATCTTGAGACAATCGGCGACAAGGTCCTGAACGCGTGCCCACTCTTCAACGCAGGAATCCGTACGCGACTGGGGCATAATGAGGCGAGATTCCCCTTTACTTCAGCAGGTGGTGTTCCTTCATCTTGTTGTACAAAGTAGTGCGGTTAATACCGAGCAGGGCGGCGGCCTTCTTGCGGTTCCACTGGGTTTGCTCCAGCACGCGCTCAATGATCAGCCGTTCGGGTTTCTTCAGGGCCTCCTTGAGCGATCCTCCCCCGTTTTTCCCGCCATTATCCATAAAGGTCACTTCCCGCTGAACCGTCTCGGGCAGGTCTTCCGCGCGGATCTGGGGACCGCGGGCAAGGATCACCGCGCGTTCCATGGCATTTTCCAGCTCACGGACATTCCCCGGCCACTGGTGGGTGAGCAGGACATCCAGCGCCTGCGGCGTGATGTCCCGGATGGGCTTGGAGAGCTTGGCGCCGAATTTCTTGATGAAATGGTCGACGAGGAGGGGGATGTCCCCCTTCCGCTCACGCAACGGGGGAACTACGATGTTGATCACGTTCAAACGGTAATACAGATCTTCGCGAAAATTCCCCTGGCTGATCAGCTCCTCCAGATTCCGGTTGGTGGCGGCGATGACCCTCACATCCACCTTGATCGTTTTATTCTCCCCCACCCGTTCAAACTCGCGCTCCTGCAGAACGCGCAGGAGCTTGACCTGGAGGTTCGGGCTGAAGGTATCTACCTCGTCCAAAAAAATGGTGCCATGCTGCGCCTGCTCGAAGCGGCCCACCCGGTCCTGAATGGCGCTCGTAAATGACCCCTTGGCATGGCCGAAGAGCTCGCTTTCCAGGATGTTCTCCGGCAGGGCCCCGCAGGAGAGCTCTACAAAAGCCTTGTCCTTGCGCAGATGGTCGCTCTGGTGGATCGCGCGGGCCACCAGCCGCTTACCCGTCCCGCTCTCCCCCTGAATAAGAACGGTCGCCTGGGTGCCGGCGACCGTTTCAATGAGCTGGTAGATCTTCTGCATCTTGGGATCCTGCCCCACATTATCAAAAAAGCGGTCTCTCGTCCGCCCGGCGAGCTCGCGCTTTAAACTCTCGTTTTCGCGCTCAAGCCGCTTCCCTCGAAAAACCTTTTCAATTACGATCCGCAGTTCGTCATCCACCACGGGCTTGGGCACATAGTCGAAGGCACCCTTCTTCATCGCCTCGACCGCATTTT
This sequence comes from Candidatus Omnitrophota bacterium, assembly GCA_016190205.1. Classification (GTDB taxonomy): domain Bacteria; phylum Omnitrophota; class JACPQZ01; order JACPQZ01; family JACPQZ01; genus JACPQZ01. The sequence continues at coordinate 19,378 of JACPQZ010000072.1, forward strand.
CGACCGTCCCGAACCCGGTCATCATGATAACCTCTGTCTCGGGGTGGCGCTTTTTGATCTGACCCAGTAGCTCAATGCCTCCTATGCCGGGCATTCGGATATCCGTAATCACGATAAGAAAAGGCTCCTTGGCGAGCTTATTGAGCGCGTCGGCGCCGTCCAGGGCGGTGACCACGTTGTACCCGGACGAGCGCATGACCTCATACAGCGACTGACGCGCCAAGGCATCGTCGTCTACCAATAGGATCTTGTCGCTATTCGCCCGATCGCTCATCGCTATGTCTCCACCTGGGCGCTCGGCGTTCCTTCCGGCGCGATTCGAAGGCGCATGATAAACCGCGTTCCTATGCCCTTATGACTCTCCACGCTGATGGTACCGCCCCCCTGCTCCACGATTTCTTTTGAGATCGAAAGGCCCAGGCCTGTGCCTTGGCCAAGGGGCTTGGTCGAAAAAAACGGATCGAAAATCTTCTCGCGTATGGACTCGTCGATGCCCTCGCCGTTGTCCTCCACCACCATGCGAACGTCAGACCGCACGCGCCGGGCCTCAATCTTGATCCTCCCTCCTGTTGAAACGGCATCCAGCGCGTTGTCTATAAGGTTTGAGACGACCTGCTGGAGGCCGCAGTCCACGACGGGAGGCAGGTGGGGCTCGACATCCATCTCAATCCACACGCCCTTTTCCCCCGCCTGCTCTCTCAAAGCGGACAGGCCCTGCTCCACGATCGTTTGGACCGGAGAAGACGTCTGCGCCGCGTACTGCGTGCGGCGCGCAAACTCCAAGAGAGAGCGCATCACACCCATAATGCGCCTCACGCCGCTCTTCGCCTGTACCAGAAATTCTCTGGCGAGCGAATCTTCATCCACATGCTCCAGACTCAAATTAATATAGCGAAGAACCCCGCCCAGCGGGTTATTGATTTCATGGGACAAGCCAGCCGTAAGTTTTCCCACCACGGACCCCGAGCCCGTCTTACGGCCTCTTGACATCTCCGAAGCACGCACGACGGCGCCGGCCACATGCGGAGAGATGAGGGTCAAAAAGTCCAGGTCCTCCTGGGAGAAAGGCTTGCCTGATCCCCTGTCCGTAAGGTTTATGACACCCACGAGTTGACCATTCAAAGATATCGGCGCGCTCACGAAAGATACGGTTTTGTAGTGAGTCCGGGGACCCTGTCCGTTGTAGATACCTTCCTTCTTTGCGTCACGCACCACCATACCCTTACGGTCCCTTGCCACCTGACCCGAAATTCCTTCGCCCAATCTTAAGGTGACCCCTTGAGTGGAATAAGGATTCTCACCCTTCGACGCATACAGCACCACCGAA
>JACPQZ010000073.1 GCA_016190205.1 Candidatus Omnitrophota bacterium
CCAAACATACAACGGGCGGGAATAGCTCAGTTGGCAGAGCGCAACCTTGCCAAGGTTGAGGTCGGGGGTTCGAAACCCCTCTCTCGCTCCAGTTCAGTATTGACATAATGCGAGAGAGGGGTTTCGAAGGGAGCGAGGGCCCCCAAAATAAAGTCGCGCGACCGAATAGGGAGCGCGACCTTCCACGCCCGAGCGGATGGCCCACTTTGGGCGAGCAAGATGAAACGCTTTGATGACTCTCATTCAACCTTGCGAGCCCAAAGGGCCGAAACCCCTCTCTCGCTCCATTTTGCGAAATAAACAGTCTTGTCGTGAGTGGTGAGTGTAAAGTGATGAGTTCTGCTCACCACGCATCACGCACCCCTCATTACGTACAAATGGTTTATGAACATTTCCATTAAAAACGAAGGTCCCTGCCGCAGGCGCATCCGGGTGGAAATCTCCTTGGAGGAAGTATCCGCCCGTTTTGAGCGTTTCTGGGGTGAGTTTGGGAAAAAGGCCCGTGTACCGGGATTCCGGGTGGGCAAGGCTCCGCGCGCAGTGCTTGAGAAGCAGTTCCAGGAGCGCGCCCGGCAGGACGTGGTTGAGGATCTGATTGCGACGAGCTATTGGGGGGTGGTGCGGGATAAGAAGATGCGTCCCGTTCAGCACCCTTCAATCTCTGACGTAAAATTCGCAGATGGAAAGCCGCTTGTCTATGAGGCCCAGGTGGAAGTCTGGCCGGAGTTCAGACTTTCCGATTACAAGGGGTTGCCTCTCAAACGAAGGCCTGCCGAGGTGAGCGACGAAGAGGTGAATCAAGCCCTGGAAGGACTTCGAAAGAGAAACGCCCAGTACGTGGACGCCGGCGCCCGGCCGCTTACCCTTGCAGATTTTGCAGTCATCGACTATCGTTGTACGGTAGAGGGCCAGGAACCGGAGGAGAGAAAGAATTTTGGCGTCGAAGTAGGGGGTGAGCGCATCCTTCCGGTCTTGCGGACGGGTCTCGTGGGCATGAGTTCAGGTGAGACGAAAAAAATAGAGACCACTTTTCCTGCGGACCATGAGCGCAAGTCATGGGCCGGCAAAAAAGGCGTGTTCGAGGTTACGGTGAAAGAAGCCAAGGAGCCGCGCCTGCCCGCTTTGGACGACGAGCTTGCCAAGGACGCGGGTTGTGATTCGCTCGAAACCTTGCGCGCGAAGATACGCGAGGGTATCCAGAGACGGAAAGACGAGATCCAAAAGGAAAGCGACCGCGCGCAAGTGATTGACGTCCTGCTTTCCAAGCACCTTTTCGAGGTACCGGAATCGGTGCGCGGGCATCAGGAAGAGCATCTTTGGGAAGCGACTGAAAACCGCCTGATGATGAGCGGCTGGCCGAAGGAGCGCATTGAAGAAGAAAAGCCGAAGCTTAAGGAGAAGATCAGGGAGGAATCCGTGCGGCAGGTGAGGCTCGCCTATCTCATCGAGGCCATCGCTCAAAAGGAGGGCATCGCCGCGAAGGAAGAGGAGATTACCTCCTGGCTGGGTGAGATCGCGCGCGAGGCCCGCACCTCCGTCGAGGCGTTGAAAAAGCGGGGACAGAACGGCCGGCTTGAGGAGGACATCCGGGACCGCATCGTGCGCGAAAAGGTCTTTCAGTTGTTGGTGGAACAGGCGGCTGTGGAAGTGTAAATCCGGGCGGCATAACATTAAATCTTGAGGAGGACTAAGCGTGGGCCAGACAAATAATCAGATTTTGGTACCTATGGTGGTGGAGCAGACGGGGCGTGGAGAGCGCGCCTACGACATCTATTCGCGCCTCCTCAAAGATCGCATCGTGTTTGTGGGAACTCCCATCGACGACAATGTCTCCAATTTGGTCATCGCCCAGATGCTCTTTCTGCAGATGGAAGACCCCGGCAAGGACATCAATATGTACATCAACTCCCCGGGCGGTTCGGTCACTTCGGGCTTGGCCATTTATGACACCATACAGTTCGTAAAATGCGACGTGAACACCTATTGCATGGGACAGGCGAGCTCCATGGGGGCAGTCCTTCTCGCCGCAGGGACGAAGGGAAAGCGCTATGCCCTTCCGCACGCGCGCATCATGATTCACCAGCCCTGGGGAGGCGTGCAGGGGGCCGCGACCGACATCAGCATTCAGGCCAAGGAGATCTTGAGGCTTAAGGACCGTCTCAATCAGATCATCGCCCATCATACCGGTCAGACCCTGGAAAAGGTTGAACGGGACACAGACCGGGACTTTTTTATGGATTCCCAAGAGGCCAAGACCTATGGGCTTGTAGACGACGTCATCGTGCATACAAAGACAATTGGCAGAGATGGCGGAAAGGATAAAAAGTAAATGCGAGAAGAGCCTATACTTCTAACCCCCGGCCCCACCCCTGTACCACCGGACGTATTGAAAACAATGGGCGAGCCCATGATTCACCACCGGACGCCCCAGTATCAAAAAATATTTCGCGAGACACTCGAGGAACTTCGTTACGTCTACCAAACCAAGGGGGATGTGATTATTTTTGCGTCCAGCGGCACGGGCGCCATGGAATCTGCGGTCGCGAACACCCTTTCGCCGGGCGAGCGCGTGCTGGTGCTGGAGGCGGGGGTGTTTGGAGAGCGCTTCACCAAAATTACCCAGCGCTATGGGCAGAAGGTGGAACGCATCAGCGTTCCCTATGGTCAGCCTATGGACACGGACCGGGTGCTTGAGTATCTCAAGAGTCAAGGCAGGGGGCTTGCGGCGGTATTCTGCCAGTTGTCAGACACCTCTACGGGAATCCGGATGGAGGTGGAGCAGTTTGCACGCGCGCTTGCGAAGACCGAGACCCTCCTCATCGTCGATGCCGTGAGCGGGCTCGCGGTGGATCCCCTCAAGTTTGACGAATGGGGAGTAGACGTGGCCCTCTCCGGTTCACAGAAGGCGCTCATGGCGCCACCGGGGCTCTCGTTCGCGGCCGTGAGCGAGAAGGCGTGGAGAAAGATCAAGCTGGCGAGGAATCCGCGATTTTACTTTGATTATCTCCTGGCGAAGGAGTGTTACGCTCAATGGGACACGCCGTTCACGCCAGCCATATCCATCGTGCGGGCGCTCGCGCTGTCTCTCGCGCGTATTCAAAAAGAAGGGCTGGAGGCCTTTATGGCGCGCGAGGCGCGCCTGGCGGAGGCCGTCCGCGAGGCCCTGGGCGCACTGGGGCTTGAGCTCTTTACCAAGGAGTCGCAGACCGCAGGGCTCACCGCCGTCCAAATTCCGAAGGGCGTGGACGGGGCCAAGCTCCTCTCCCGGCTCATGAACGAATTCAACATCTGGATGGCCGGAGGGCAAGGGTCGATGAAGGGCAAGATCATGCGCATCGCCCACATGGGCTATATCGGCAAGGATGATCTCATCGCCGGCTTTGACGCCCTGGAGACCGTCTTGGGTGATTTGGGGTACAAGTTGAAGAAGGGAGTTTCGAAAGAGATCTTGGAGCAGCAACAGGGTGTAAGCCGATGACGCAGAAGTACCGTGTGCTGGTGATGGACGGGCTCAATCGTACGGGCATCGAAATCTTGAGGAAGGAACCCGCGATCCGGGTCGACGAGCGGGAACGGATCTCTCCGCCCGAGCTTAAGAAAATCGCCTCGCGTTATGATGCCATCGTGGTGCGCAGTCAGACCGAGATCACGCGCGACATCCTGGAGCGCGCCAAAAGGCTTAAAGTCGTCGGGCGCGCCGGAGTGGGGATGGACAACATCGACGTCAAGGCAGCTACCAAGCGCGGGGTGGTGGTCATGAATTCCCCCGGAGGGAATACCATCTCGACCGCCGAGCATACCTTGAGCATGCTTTTGGCCCTCTCGCGCAACATCCCGCAGGCCAATGCCTCTTTGCACGAATCGAAGTGGAACCGCTCGCAGTTTACGGGCGTGGAGCTTTACGGAAAGGTGCTGGGGGTGGTGGGCCTGGGCCGCATCGGCCGTGAGGTGGCGCATCGCGCCCGCGCGTTCGGCATGAAGGTCATTGCGTCAGATCCTTTTATCTCCAAGGAGAAGGCGCGGCAGCTCGAGATTGAGCTCGTGGACTTAAAAACCGTGCTCGCGCGCTCGGACTATATTTCTTTGCACGTTCCGCTCACTCCGGAGACCCGGCACATGCTCGGCGCGGCGGAGCTCAAACGCGTCAAAACGGGCGTGCGTATCATCAATTGCGCCCGGGGGGGCCTGATCGACGAACAGGCGCTCGTTAAGGCCCTTAAGGCAAAACGCGTGGGCGGGGCCGCGGTGGATGTCTTTGAAGAAGAGCCCCCCCATAATCACCCGCTTTTAAAGTTCGACAACGTCATCGCAACCCCGCATCTGGGGGCGGCGACGAGCGAGGCCCAGGTGCATGTAGCCCAGGACATTGCCCAGCAGGTTGCGGACTGCCTTTTGGGGCGCGGGGTTCGGAACGCCATCAACATGCCCTGGGTCGACCCCTCTGTGGCGAAGAGCGTCGAGCCCTACGTGGGCCTGGCCGAGAAGATCGGCCATTTAGAGGGCCAGCTGGTGGGCGAGCGCTTCCAGCGGGTTGAAATCCGCTACAGCGGGGAGGTGACGGCGTACGATCTGGCCCCCATGACCCTGGCTGTCTTAAAGGGTCTCATGACCCCGCTTTTTGAGCAGGAGGTCAATTTTGTGAATGCCCCACTACTCGCGAAGGAGCGCGGCATTCGCGTGACCGAGACCAAGTCTTCGCAGGTGGAGGATTACGCCAATCTCATTACGGTGGAAATCAGGGTGGACCACAAGGTCCGCCTTGTGGCCGGCACGCTCTTCGGCCGCAGGGTCCCGAGGATTGTGCGCATAGACGAGTATCATGTGGACGCTGTTCCCTCCGGTCATATGCTCTTTATCCAGAACCGCGACCGGCCCGGGATGATCGGCATGATCGGGACTCTCCTCGGGAGAAACAAGATCAACATCGCGGATATGACCCTGGGAAGGGGTTCGCGCGGCGGGATTGCGCTCACCGTGCTCAATGTGGATAACGTCGTGCCGCCCCGCGTGCTGGCCCGTATCCGCAGACACCCGCACATCGTGGCCGCGCGCCTCGTCAAGCTGTAGTCCATGTCCGCGGTCGTTGTCGTCGGGGCGCAGTGGGGGGACGAGGGTAAAGGGAAGGTCATCGATTTTCTGGCGGGCGAGGCGGATTACATCGTCCGCTACCAGGGGGGCAACAACGCCGGGCACACGGTGAGTTTCGACGGGGGCGAGTTTGTGCTTCACCTCTTGCCCTCGGGAATCTTCCGAAAGGGGAAGATCTGCGTCATTGGAAACGGGGTGGTGGTCGACCCCAAGGCCCTGGTGGATGAGATCGAAGCCCTGCGCAAGGCCGGTATCGAGGTAGGAGAGAACCTCCTCGTGAGCGATCAGGCCCATCTCATCTTTCCTTATCACAAGGTGCTGGACCGCCACCGGGAACGCAGCATCGGGCACAGGAAGATCGGAACGACCGGCCGCGGTATCGGCCCCTGTTACACCGACAAGGCCGCGCGTATGGGTATTCGCGTGGCGGATCTCGTGGAGGATGAGATCTTCCGGGAAGTCCTGCGCGAGAACATCGAAGAAAAAAACACCCTCTTTGAAAAACTTTACCACGAAGTACCCCTGTCGTTCGAGGGGGTCTACGACGAGTACCGGGGGTACCAAGAGTTTTTCGCCCGCCATGCGTGTAGTTCCGCCCGGTTATTAAACCAGGCCCTGGATGAAGGAAAATCCGTTCTTTTTGAAGGTGCCCAGGGCACATTTCTGGATATCGATCACGGCACCTACCCCTTTGTGACGAGCTCCAGCGCCACGAGCGGGGGGGCCTGCACCGGCACCGGCGTGGCCCCCAGCCGGATCGACAAGGTCATCGGCGTCGCCAAGGCTTATACCACGCGGGTCGGCGAGGGCCCCTTTCCCACTGAATTTGGATCCGAGCTCATGGTGAAGATGCGCGAGGCCGGAAACGAGTACGGCGCTACGACCGGCCGGCCCCGCCGCTGCGGGTGGTTCGACGCGGTGCTCGTGCGTCAGGCGGTCATCCTGAACGGTTTGAGCGAAGTCGTGCTCACCAAGCTGGATGTCCTCGACCGCCTGGATGAAATTCAAATTTGCGTGGGCTACCGTGTGAACGGCAAGGTCCACCCGGAATTTCCGGCCAGCCAAAAGATTTTGAGGGAGGGGAGCCCCGTGTACGAGACGGTCAAGGGCTGGAAGAAGGACACTTCCCGCCTTCAGCACCTTAAAGAGCTTCCCGCTGCGGCGCGGCGCTACATCGACCGGTTGAGCGAGATTCTGAAAATCCGTATCTCCGTGGTGTCCGTCGGCGCGCAGAGGCATCAGACTATCTTATGCGATTAAAGAATTTGTCCGTGCATCGTGCTTCGTGCATCGTGCATCGTGAAACGTGCGGCGTGCATCGTGCATCGTGCATCGTTCTTCGTGGTGGCTACGGGCGGCTTGAGAAGGTGTGGAATGACTGACTCGGTATCAAACGCGGATCGAAGCACGAAGCACGAAGCACGAAGCACGAACGGTCTGCCCACGCATATAGCGATCATCATGGACGGCAACGGCCGCTGGGCGCGGCGGCGGGGGCTCCCGCGCGTGGCTGGTCACCGGGCCGGGATACAATCGGTTCGTGCCGTGGTGCGGAAATCCCGGGAGGTGGGTGTGCGGGTGCTCACCCTGTATGCCTTCAGCATTGAAAACTGGAGGCGGCCGCCTGCCGAGGTGGACCAGCTCATGTCGTTCTTGATCGAATTTCTTCATAAAGAGCTTAATGAAATGAATCAGAACGGCATCCGTCTCATGGCCATAGGCCGTATCGAAGGTCTGCCCGGGCGGGTTCAGACGGCGCTTAAGGAGACGATCGAGGCCACGCAGCAAAACCGCGACATGATCTTAAATCTCGCGCTCAATTACGGCGGCCGGAGCGAGATCGTGGACGCCGTCAGGCGCATCGCGGCCGACATCCGCGGCGACAAGGTTCAACCGGAGGAAATTGATGAGGATGTCTTTCAAAAGTATCTTTACACATCCGGCCTGCCGGATCCCGACCTTTTGATCCGGACGAGCGGCGAACAGCGCTTGAGCAATTTTCTGCTTTGGCAGGTTTCTTACGCCGAGCTCTACGTGACCGACACCTTGTGGCCGGACTTTGGCGCCGAGGGACTTGTGCGGGCGATCGAATCCTACCAGACGCGCGAGCGGCGCTTCGGCGGGGTGGGGACGGCCGGCGCGTGCTGAAGCATTTCGCACGGCTTTCCAATGGGCCTGTCCGCATCCTGACGACTGCGGTGCTCGTGGCGTCCATCCTCGTGGTCATTTGGAAACTGCCCTACGGGGTGTTTACGGCGGTGGTGGGCGTGTTTGCCGCGCTAGGCCTCATGGAGTTTTTCAATATGGCGGGGCGCGCGGCGGTCCCTTTCATTCGTCCTGCGGCCGTTCTTTGGGGAGCGCTCCTCGCGCTTTCTCCGAATTTTGTTTGGGACGAGGCGATTCTCGGGAGCGGACTCTTTGCACTATTCATCTATTTGATGACCAGGCGGGAAGAGCGGGTCGCCGCACTGGCGCCGATGGCGGTCATCACCTTAGGGTGGTTGTACGTCGGCTGGTGCTTGAGTTTCTTTAATAAGATACGTTTACTGCCCGACGGCAACATGTGGCTTTGCTATGTCCTTTTCACAGCCAAATTGTGCGATATGGGCGCTTACGTGGTAGGAAACCGATGGGGCAGAACCCCGCTCGCTCGTACGGTCAGTCCCCGGAAATCAGTGGAAGGTGCGGCCGGTGGAATTTTAGCCGCTCTCTTATTTACCGTTATTTTTACACTCTTCGTGCGTGAGGCCCCCTTCTGGCATACATTCGTTTTGGGACTTGTGATCGGGGGGGTGGCACAGGCGGGCGACCTGGCGGAGTCACTTTTGAAACGCGAGGCGGGATTTAAGGATTCCAGCGGCTGGGTGCCGGGGTTGGGGGGCGTTTTGGATTTGGTTGACAGCCTCATTTTCACTGCCCCCGTGGCCTATGTGTATCTCACGTGGGTCATCGGCGTATAGATACGACGTTGGTGGATCGTGATTCGCGATTCGTGAGTCATAGTGCTTTGTGCGATCCACGATTCACTATCCACGAACCACGAAGAGAGCTATCTATTAATGAAAGATTTGGTAATCCTGGGCTCGACGGGGTCGGTCGGTCAGAACGCGCTCAAAGTGGTAGAAGCGATGAATGGCCGGTTCCGTGTGGTGGGGCTCGCCTGTAACCGCAATATTGCGCGTCTTATCCAGCAGGTGCGGCGCTTTAGGGTGAGACGCGTTGCCGTGCGCGACCCGCAGGCCGCGCACGGGCTTACGCGTGTCAGGGACTTGGGCCCGCTTAAGGTTTATTCGGGTCCCGATGCCGCTGCGGAGCTCGTGCGCGACACCCCGTCCGACCGCGTCTTGAGTTCGGTAGTCGGGGCGGAAGGGCTCATCCCGATTATCGAGGCCATTCGCAAGGGGTTGGCGATCGCCATCGCCAACAAAGAACCGCTCGTGATGGCCGGAGAGCTTATCTCGAGGCTTGCCCGGCGCTACGGGTCGCGGATTTACCCTGTGGATTCGGAGCACAGCGCGATCTTTCAGTGTCTGAACGGGTCGGCGGGGACGCGAGACGTCAGGCGGCTTATTTTAACGGGCACCGGCGGTCCTTTTTTAAGAACGTCCAAGCAGGGTCTCAATCGCGTCCTTCCCCGGGATGCGATTCGGCACCCCAAGTGGAACATGGGTAAAAAGATCTCCGTGGATTCTTCCACCCTCATGAACAAGGGACTTGAGATCATCGAGGCCCAGTGGCTCTTTCATGTGCCTTCGGAACGTATCGAGGTCGTTATCCATCCGGAGGCCGTCATCCATTCCATGGTCGAGTTCGTAGACGGATCCATCCTGGCGCAATTGGGGATCACGGACATGCGCATCCCCATTCAATATGCCCTGACCCATCCTGACAGGTTTCCCTCCCGCCTGCCCAGACTCGATCTGGCCCGCATTCGTACCTTTTCATTCGAAAAGCCGGATCTCAACCGTTTTCCCTGCTTGAGGCTCGCGCGCGAGGCAGCGCGCGAGGGTAAGACGATGCCCGCTGTTTTGAATGCGGCCAACGAAGTGGCCGTGGAGGCATTTCTTAAACACAAGATCAGCTTGCCGCGTATCGCGCGCGTGATCGAGCAGGTGATGTCGCGCCATCGCGCGGTGCCGGCGTTAGAGCTAAAAACCATACTTGAAACCGACGGCTGGGCCCGTGAGGAGGCGTTTCGACTTGTCAACTGACTGGCTTGTGAATCTCCTGTACACAGTCATCCCGTTCACCGTAGTCTTAAGCGTGCTCATATTTGTGCATGAATTCGGCCACTTTTGGGTGGCCCGGCGGTGCGGTGTGCGGGTGGAGAAGTTTTCTTTAGGGTTTGGCAAAGAGCTTTTCGGGTGGTCGCGGGGTGAAACGCGCTATTCATTGAGCGCGGTGCCTTTTGGCGGGTACGTCAAAATGGCGGGCGAGAACCCCGGAGAAGATCACGGAGAGCCCTGGCACTTCTTCACGCAGCCCATTTGGAAGCGGTTCCTCATCGTGGGGGCCGGACCGGGTGTAAATTACGTTTTAGGTCTCGTGCTGATCATCACCCTTTACCTTATTGGAAATCCCAAGGTGCCGCCTACTATTGGAGTGTTGAGCGAGGGGTATCCGGCTCAAGGAGCCGGGCTTCAAGTGGGTGACCGCATCACTGCTGTTAACGGACGAACGGTGCATTCCTTTTCGGACGTCATCTTTGGGATCCAGGGCCAAGTCGAAGGGGTGTGTGCGATTAAAGTCGAGCGGGGCGGAGAGACCCTAGAGTACGCCGTCCAACCCAAGGTCGAGGAGGGGATAGACCGTTACGGGCGCAAGGCCCCGGTCGCCAGGGTGGGGATAGGCCCTGTGCAAACGGTCGAGCGGGAACGCCTGCCTTTCTTCGGCGCCGTCGGACGGGGTCTTAAGGACACCTGGTTTTTCACGCAGACGACTTATCAGGGGCTGTGGTACCTCGTCACGGGCCAGGTGGGCTTCCGCAAGTCCGTAACGGGACCGATTGGGATCCTGGTCATTACCGGGGAAACCGCGCGCTTGGGGTTACCCTACCTCCTGCAGTTTATGTCCATTATCAGCGTGGCGCTGGCCATATTTAACTTTTTACCTATACCGGTGCTGGATGGGGGCCATCTCCTGTTTCTCGTGCTGGAGAAGCTAAGAGGCAGGCCAGTGAGTGCAAAGATACAAGACGGCGTCCAGCAGGTGGCGTTTGCCCTGCTTCTTACGCTCATGTTCGTGGTGACCATCAATGATGTGGTCAATTTCCGGATTCTGGAGAGGTTTGTGGAGTGGTGGCCGCTGAAGTAGTGGGGTAGCGTGTTCGGGAATCGTGAATCGTGGATCGTGAATCGCAAGAAAAAAATTAAAAACAGGCAGCGCCATGCAAATAGTCGGGTAGCCTGTTCGGGAATCGTGGAGCGTGGAGCGTGGAGCGGATAGCGTTTAGCGTATAGGGAGTTAGAACCATCTCCTATCCGCTGTACGCTATGCGCTATACGCTGTACGTAGCGGGAATCGGGAATCGCAAAAAAATCCAGATCATAAAATGCAAATAGCCAGGCGAAAGACTCGAGAGATAAAGATCGGCAAGGTTACGATCGGCGGCGAGCATCCGATCGCGGTCCAGTCCATGACCAAGACCCGCACGAGCGACGTGGAGGCGACCGTGGCCCAAATCCACCGCCTGGAGGAGGCGGGCTGTGACATCGTACGGGTGGCGGTTCCTGACCGCGCTGCCGCGCGCGCCCTGGGCGCCATCAAGAAGCGGATTCGTATTCCCCTCGTGGCCGACATCCATTTCTTTTGGGAGCTGGCCATGGAGGCCATGGACGCGGGTGCTGATAAGATCCGGCTCAATCCCGGTAATCTCCAGCGTAAAGAGCATATCTTCAAAATCGTAGATAAGGCCAAGTCGTATCGGGTGCCCATGCGGATCGGGGTGAACGCGGGAAGCGTCTTCGACAAGCTCGACTACGTGGACTTTCTAAAATCTAACCCCATGGAACGGTCGGATTCGGTCATTCAGAGGATGGTGGGACGGGGGCGGGTCTATCTGGACATATTTGAACAGGCCGGCTTTCACGACATTGTCGTAAGTTTGAAGACCTCCGACGTGCGGAATACCCTGGAGGCCTATTCCACTATGGCCCCGCTCTGTGATTATCCCTTTCATCTTGGGATTACAGAGGCGGGCTTCGCGGAGGCCGCCATCATCAAATCCAGCATCGGGATCGGGTTTCTCCTTCTAAACGGCATCGGCGACACGATTCGCGTGTCCCTTACGGAAGACCCTGTGCACGAAGTCCATGTGGCCAAGAAGATCTTGAGGGCCGTGGGCCTGGCGGAGGGGACGGACATCATCTCCTGCCCCAGCTGCGGCCGCTGTGACATCGACCTTTTCGGCCTCGTCCGGGAGATCGAGGAGAAGGTGAGCGCCCGCGACAAGGCACGCAGTACGCAGTACGCAGTACGCAGTACGAACCAGAGTTTGTAACTTGCCATTATGGGCTGCGAGGTGAACGGCCCGGGAGAGAGCAGGCAGGCGGATCTCGGCCTCGCGGCGGGCCGCGACAGCGCCGTCATCTTCCGCAAAGGCCAGGTCGTGCGCCAGGTCAAAGGCCAGGAGCAGTTCGTGGAAGCCTTCATGGAAGAGTTGGAAAAACTAGATGGAGAAACCAGAAACCAGAAACCAGTTACCAGATAGATTCCAGAAACCAGATACCAGGTCCGTACTTCGAACTTCGAACATCGACCTTCGCCCCGCAAATTCCCCTTCGGGGATCGCGGGTCGCCTCGCGGCCGCCGGAGGCTGCTGTGCGAGGTGTATGACGTCAGACACGCGCTCGTTTCAGCCGGACACGACAGAGCGTCTGCGACGGTGTGCGAAGTCCGAAGTTCGAGGTTCGATGTCCGATCGTCGGTTTCGTCTGGTTTCTGGTATCTGGTATCTTCTGGTTTCTGGTTACTGGTATCTGGTTACTTGTTAACATGCGCTGGTCTCAACTCATCATCCCCACCTTAAAAGAAGTCCCGGCCGAGGCTGAGGTTCCAAGCCACGTCCTGCTTCTGCGCGCGGGCTTTATCCGCAAGCTTTTCTCCGGCGCCTATTCCTATCTCCCCCTGGGTCTTAGGGTCCTCAAAAAGATTGAGCGCATCATCCGCGAGGAGATGGACCGCGCGGGCGGGCAGGAGGTGCTCATGCCGGCTGTTCAACCGGCCGAGCTCTGGGAAGAATCGGGGCGCTTTGCCCAGCTTGGAGAAGATGTCTTTGTCATCAAAGACCGCAAGGGCCGCAAGGTGGTCCTGGGTCCCACCCATGAAGAGGTCATCACCGACATTATCCGTAATACCGTGCGGTCATATAAGGACCTGCCGCTATTGGTCTACCAGATTCAGACGAAATTTCGCGATGAGGCGCGCCCGCGCTTTGGGGTGATCCGCAGTAAAGAGTTCATCATGAAGGACGCCTATAGTTTTGACGCGGACACGCAAGGTTTGGAGCGGGTCTACGATCGGGTTCACCAGGCCTATCTCACTATTTTCTCGCGCTTAGGTATTAAACCGCTGGTTGTGGAGGCGGACCCGGGGATGATGGGGGGAAAAAGTTCTCATGAATTCATGATCCTGTCCAAAAGCGGGGAAGGCGAGATTGCCGTATGCAAGGCCTGCGGCTATGCGGCGGGCCTCGAGGTGGCTGCCTGCGAGGCACCTGCGCTCGGGCGCGCGGCTAAAGAGGCGGGAACCCCGGCGCGTCTTGAGGAGGTCAAGACCCCGGGGGCCAAGACCATCGAAGAGGTCGGCAAGCTCTTAAAGATCACGCCCCAACAAATGGTCAAGACCCTCCTTTATGATACGGACTTAGGTCCTGCGGCAGCCCTTGTTCGGGGCGACCATGAACTCAATGAAATAAAGTTTGCCCGTAGAGGCGGGTTTAAGAAGCTCGTCATGGCCTCGCCGGAACAAATCCTCAAGTGGACGGGCGGGCCTTTGGGCTTCAGCGGCCCCGTGAAGCTCAAGGGCGTGCGCGTCATACAGGACTTCGCCGTTTCTGCTATGGCGAATTTCGTGACTGGCGCAAACCTCGCGGATTGTCATCTTAAAGGCGTCAACGCCCCGCGCGACTATAAGCCTGATCTCGTGGCGGATATCCGCGCGATCCAGGCCCAGGACCCCTGCCCCCGCTGCAAGAAGCCTGTCTCGCTCGAGGCGGCGCTCGAACTCGGCCACATCTTTAAGCTCATGACCAAATACACGGAATCCATGAAAGCCCACTACCTGGACGCCCAGGGGAAGGAGCATCCCATTATCATGGGCTGTTACGGCTTAGGGATTAACCGGATCCTCGCGGCAATCGTCGAGCTTTATCACGACAAGGACGGCATCCGCTGGCCTCCGTCTGTAAGCCCTTTCCAGGTAGAAGTTCTACCGGTCAATCTGGAAGACCCTGCGGTTCGCGCGACCGCCGAGGAGATTTACCAGGCGCTTCTTAAGCGCGGAGTGGAGGTTTTGATCGATGACCGCAGCGAGCGCGCGGGAGCCAAGTTTAAGGACGCGGATCTTGTGGGGATTACGACCCAGATCGTCGTGGGCCCCTCGGCCCTCAAAGAAGGCAAGGTCGAGATCAAGAGCCGCCTGGGCGGCGGGGTCAAACGCCTGGCCAAGGATGAGCTTTTGGAAGGGCTCGGAAAAAATGAGGGGATTTTTTCATGAATTTCATGATAAATTTGATAAGACGTACAAGCGTGTGGGAAGCGGTTATTGAAATCGCTTAAAACTGTAACCACTTATCTCTATTGACAATAGAACTTTCTCCAGGTAATATTTACGTAGATGTCGGGTTCATTTTTTTATGCCTAAAAGTTTAAACATTTAAAAAGAAAATAGTTTGGTCAGCCGGAGAACTTGGTCATGCACATTAAATCTCGTGAGAGCGATAAAAAAAGAGGGGGCTTTCAATGAAAAACTTTATCGTCTGCATGTCCATATTTGCGGCGGCCCTCTTGTTGCTAGTCTGGCCTGGTCAGGATGCACTGGCGGACGCAATGCGAGCCCCCATAGGTCTTGTGTCAGCGTGTCGGGACACGAGCTGTACTGTGCCAGATGGAGTAAATGCTCATGAAGAGTTCAGAGGGTATGGCCTGAATGTGCAGGCGGCTGTGGAAAGTCAATCTCGCCAGGGTGTGGGGATGGTCGCAGTGAACGATGCGGACACCAGATCGGATTACGAAGCTCCGGTAGAGGGGCCGTAGCACTTATTCCCGCCTTGACAAAGGGTTTTTAGGCGAGTAGACTAAGCGGCAGTTAGTAGAGACCAAAGTGGGTCAGCAGCCCACTTTTTTTTATCGATGGAACCCGTTGTTTTAGAAAGAGTTAGGGAGTTTGTCCTACCCCACTTGGTAGACCGGGGGGTAGAGCTCGTGGAGCTTGTCCTCGGCCGTACGGGAAGCCGGCTCGTGCTGCGCTTTTTGGTTGATAAAAGAGGGGGGATCACGTTGGACGAGGTGAGCGCCTTAAACCGCCTGATTGGCGACGGGCTCGAGTCCCTCGACATCGTGCCGGAGCCCTACATCATCGAGGTCTCCTCGCCGGGGCTCGACCGGCCGCTTAAAACGCCGGAGGATTTCAGGCGCGCGCGGGGTGAGCGGGTGCGGATAACGACCCGCGAAGCAGTTGGAGGCCGGGTTGATTTTGTGGGTGAAGTCGGCGAGGTCAACGAGGGTGAGGTCACGATTTTCCAAAGAGAGGGTTCGCGCTTTACGGTGTCGTTCGACAAGATTGCAAAGGCTGTAAGGATGATCGAGATATGAACGGGGAACTGTTAAATATACTGGAAAATATTGAGCGCGAAAAGGGCATCAACCGCGAGGTTCTATTGCAGGCGGTCGAATCCGCTCTTCTTTCGGCAACGCGCAAGACCTACGGGCAGACGGAAAATATCGAGGTCGTGATCGACCGCTCGAGCGGGGCCATCAAGATCGTTCAGGACGGCAAGGAGATCAAGAAAGGCGAATTTGGCAGGATCGCCGCCCAGACCGCCAAGCAGGTCATCATCCAGAAGATTCGTGAGGCGGAGCGCGAGTCCATTTTCGGCGAATATCAGAAGCGGACCGGGGAGCTTGTGAGCGGGACGGTGCACCGTTTCGAAAAGAGGAGTCTTATTGTGGATTTGGGCAGGACCGAAGCCATTGTGCCCCCGCAGGAGCAGTCTCCCCGCGAGCGCTACAGCCAGGGGGACCGCATCCGGGCCTGCGTCTTGGAAGTGAGCATGACGAACCGGGGTCCGCAGATCGTGCTTTCCCGTACCAATCCCATGCTTGTTAAAAAGCTCTTTGAGATGGAGGTGCCGGAAATCACCGAAGGCATTGTGCACATCAAGGCGGTGAGCCGCGATGCGGGGGACCGCGCCAAGATCGCGGTTATTTCTACGGATGAAAAGGTGGATGCCGTGGGGGCCTGTGTCGGCATGCGCGGACAGAGGGTGAAAAACGTGGTGCGGGAACTCCGCGGCGAGCGGATAGACATCGTGCGCTTTTCCGACGACTTAAGGACCTTCGTGACCAATTCCTTAAGCCCCGCGGAGGTGAGCGACATCCGCATTGACCGCGAGGGCAAGCGGGTGACGGTGCAGGTGAAGGATGATCAGCTTGCGGGTGTTATCGGCAAAAAAGGCCAGAACGTCCGGCTTGCCTCCCGTCTCGTGGGCTGGGAGATCGATGTATATGGCAGTAAGCCTAAGCTGGACATTCCTCTTACGGACCTGGAGGGTGTAGGTCCCAAGACGGCTGCGGCGCTTGAGGCCGCGGGTTTTAAGAGTGTTGTGGACATCGCCGACTCGTCGGCCGAGGCTTTATCCAAAGTAAAGGGGATCAGCGGGAAGGGGGCAGAAAAGATGTTGAAGGCTGCCCAGAAGGCTGTGCAAGAGGCAGGCGAAAAGGCGCGCACAGCCCTCTTTGAGGCGGCGATGGAGAAGGCCTCCAAGGAAAGGGCGCGGGAGGAAAAGAAGGACCAGGGCGAGAAAGCAGAAACCGCGCCGGAAACGTCTCCGCCCACCGCGGAACCACAGGGGGAAGGTTCATAAATGGCAGTGCGGGTTCACGAACTGGCCAAGAAACTGGGGAAGTCGAGTAAAGATCTCATAGAAGAGCTCGCCCGTCTAAAAATTTCCGTCAAGGGTCATATGAGCTCGCTAGATGACAAGACGGCGCACTTGGTCGAGGCAGAGCTCGTCAAACCCGCCCCGGCAAAGCCCGCGGCCCCCCGGGCCTACGGCCCGAAGGGGCCGGAGGCCGCGGTGAAGGCCCCCACGAAGCCGGCAACCGTCAAGCCTCATCCCGCGCCCCCTGCCGAATCCAAAAAGGCCCAGCCCGCGCCCCTTAAGGCCAGCGCCCAGCCGGTTTCCCCGCCAGTCCCTCAAGCCCAAGTCGAGCCAGTCCCGGCACAGGCTCCTCAAAAACCCAGTGCCCCCAGTCAAACCATCGGACTGGAACTTCCCATTACGGTATCGTCTCTAGCGTCCAAGATGGGTATGGGGGTGGGAGAATTTATCAAGCATCTTATGAAGCTCAATATCTGGCTCAACATGAACCAGCTGGTCGAGGCGGATGTCCTTGTCCGGCTGGGGACCGCTCTCAACGTCAAGTTCGATGTCCAGCAGGTCAGTCATGAGGATCTGGTCGAAAAGGTCGACGACAAGGCTGAAGACCGGTGCCAGCGGCCCCCGGTCGTGACCCTCATGGGCCATGTGGACCATGGCAAGACCTCGCTCCTCGATGCGATACGGAAAACCCGCGTGGTCGAGGGAGAGGCGGGCGCCATCACCCAGCATATCGGGGCGTATAGCGTGGCCCTTAAAAATGGACGCGTAACTTTCCTGGATACACCGGGCCATGAGGCGTTTACGGCCATGCGCGCGCGGGGGGCCAATGTCACAGATGTGGTGGTGCTCGTCGTAGCGGCGAATGACGGCCTCATGCCGCAGACCCTCGAGGCGATTGACCACGCCCGGGCGGCGGAGGTGACGATTGTCGTTGCCCTCAACAAGATGGATCTCCCTAACATCGATCTCAATCGGGTTAAAAAGCAGCTTGCCGAAGTGGGTCTTATGGTGGAGGAGTGGGGCGGGAAGACCATCGCGGTGCCTGTCAGCGCCAAGACCGGGAAAGGCATTGACCAACTGCTGGAAATGCTGCTTCTTGAAGCGGAGTTACTGGAACTTAAAGCCAACCCCAAGGTGCCCGCCCGCGGGGCCGTTATTGAGGGACGCCTCTCAAAAGGCCGGGGGCCTGTGGCGACCGTGCTCGTGCAAAACGGAACGTTAAGGGCCGGCGATGTGGTGTTGAGCGGCATGCATTACGGGCGCGTGCGTGCCATGCATGATGACAAGGGCAGCCGCTTGAAAGAGGCGGGGCCTTCGGATCCCGTTGAGATCTGGGGGCTCTCCGGGGTGCCGGAGGCGGGCGACGATTTTCAGGTGGTGGCGGAAGAGCGCCAGGCGCGTGAACTGGCCCTTTCCAGGCAGGACAAATCCCGTATGAGGTCTCTGCGGCCGCGCGCCCGTGTATCGCTGGAGCATCTCTATGAGAGCATCCAGGCGGGGCGGATCAAGGAGCTCAAGATTATTCTCAAGGCAGATGTGCAGGGCTCGGTCGAGGCCATCACCCACGCTTTTGAAAAAATCCCAGCTGACAAAATCAAGCCCGTCATCATCCATTCCGGGGTGGGCGGAATCAACGAATCCGATGTCAACCTGGCGCTCGCTTCCACGGCCATCGTCATCGGCTTTCATGTCGTCCCCACGCCGGAGGCCGAAGCGATCGCGGAAAAAGAGGGCATTGAGCTAAGGCTTTACGACATCATCTACGACTGCCTCAACGAAATCAAATCCGCGATGGAAGGTATGCTGGAGCCGACGGAGAAGCGTGTCTCCCTTGGGCTTTGCAAGGTCTTGCGCACGTTTAAGGTATCGAAGGTGGGCACCATTTCAGGATGCCGGGTGGAAAAAGGGTTGATCGTGCGTAACGCCCAGGCGCACTTGATCCGTGACAGCGTGGTCGTATTTGACGGGTCGATACGCTCTCTGAAGAGATTCAAGGATGATGCCAAAGAGGTCAACGAGGGTATGGAATGCGGGATCGTGCTCGCGGACTTTAATGATGTTAAGGAAGGGGATGTGATTGAGGCGTACAAGGTCGAGAAGGTGGCTGGCAAACTGTAAAAAGGCAAAATGCAATGGGTGGTATGGAACTTTTTATTTGTATACTTACTTAGCACTTATTATTGACTTTGTAATATTGTTATGCTATATTTAACTGGTGTTTCTGTACAAATAAATATCATAAAGAGATAGCACCGCCCGGAGTATTTTGGGGGACGCGAAAATGGCTCACGAAAACGGTCGGAAGCCCAAGGATGATACCCCGCTAGGCGAGAGCTTGATCAAGAAGAACCTCATCACGCGCCCGCAGCTCCGGCAGGCCTTAAGCGCCCAGGAAAAATACCGTCAGCCGATAGGCAAAGTCATGATCCAGCTCGGTCTGATTAGCGAAAAAGATCTTACGGCATTACTGTCGGAGCAGCTGGGCATCCCGCACATCTCGCTGGACGAGGTTCACGTGGATCAGGAAGTCCTCAAACTCGTTCCCCGGCATTTCGCCAAGAGGTTTATGCTGGTGCCTGTGAAGAAGGAGGGAAAGGTGCTGACCATCGTCATGGAAAATCCCAGGGATCTCATGGCGATCGATACGGTACAGCTCACCACGGGCTGTGAGGTTAAAACTGTGTTGGGGCGCTCGACCGAAATCAAGAAGGCGATTCGAAAGTACTACCCGCAGGGAAGCGAAGATGAGGAAGACGACGGGACGGTGTTGGGGAAGGGAGTAGTCACCGCAAAAGAGGAAGAGGTGAGCGAAAAGGAAACCGTCCCTGCGCGCGTCACCTACCTGGACCGGGAGCCCACGATCAACACGGGGCTTCCCAAAAAGGATTACAGTCAAATGCAGCTGCAGGATCTTCTGGAGGAGATGACTGCGCGCAATGCGAGCGATATTTACCTGTCGGCCGGCAAACCCCCTTATCTTCGGGTAAACGGGATCCTGGTGATGCTGAATCTGCCGCCCCTCAAGGGGACGGATATTGAACGGCTGATGGGGCGTCTCATTACAGAGAGGGAACGCGAGATTTTTGATAAGAGAAAGTCCTACGACATCTCATTTGAATCGGGAGACCTGGGAAGGTTTCGGATGAACATCGCCCAGCAGACGGGGACCTTGGCCTGTGCGATCCGGCATGTGACAAGGGATATCCCGGATCTCGATGAGCTGGGTGTGCCGCCGGTGGCCAAGGAGCTCATTTCGCATCCGAACGGGCTTGTGATCATTACGGGCCCGAATGGGTCCGGCAAGTCCACCACGATTGCTTCCCTTATCGAGTATGTCAACGGACGAACGCGCTGCCGCATTATTACGATTGAAGATCCCATCGAGTATATTCACCAGAGCCGGAAGGCGATTGTCCAACAGCGCGAGTTTGGCTACGATACCCTGACTTTTGCGGAGGCCGTCAAGCAGGTGGCGCGGCAGGACCCGGACATCGTCATGGTAGGCGAGATGCGGGACCTGGCGACCATGAAGGCCAGTATGACACTTGCGGAAGCCGGTTATCTCGTACTTTCCACGCTCCATACGGGGGATGCCACCCACGCGGTGAGCCGGATCGTCGACAGCTTTCCGTCGGAGCAGCAGGTCAACGTGAGGATCCAGCTTTCCCGTATCTTGGTGGGGGTCGTTGCCCAGAAACTCTTGCCCAAAGCCGACGGCACCGGCCGAGTCCTTGCGACGGAGGTCATGAGCATCAATCCTGCCATCCAGACCCTCATCCGCTGGAATAATCTGCATCAACTCAGAATGGTGATCGAAACCAGCCGGGAGGCGGGGATGCACACAATGGATCAAGCACTTTTGGAGCTCTTTAAATCAGGCGAGATTTCGAAGCAGGTACTCTTGGAAAACGTGACAGATCGCGGGGTGCTTAACGCTTAAGCCAACAGGAGGGAGTAAGGCACCCCGGGGCCTTGGGGGAACGGACCCCCCAAGGCCTTTTTTTATATTTTATAAATATGGTAGACTTTAAAGTGACCAATAAAAGGGACAAAATGCACCCTGCGTCAGATCCTGCGGAACAAAATGACCCCTCGCGGGTTATACCTGATGAGGAGACCCAGCACATCGAGGTCTGCCTTCAGAAGGCACGGGAGGGCGATCTGGAGGCCTTCGAAAGGTTTTATCTTACTTATAAGGGCAGGATTTTCAATTACTTGTACCGATTTCTCGGAGATTACCATGCCAGTGAGGAGCTGACGCAGGAAGTGTTTATTAAGGCGTACAAGAATTTGAAACGGTATGAGGCCCGGATGACACCGCTTGCGTGGATTTACACGATTGCCCGCAATTCCTGTAAAAACTGGTTCCGGGCAAGGGCCTTGCGAAGTCATATCTCCCTCGATGCCCCCGCACCACAGGAGGGGGGGTCTTTGGGCGAACTCCTGCCCGCGCAAGGGGAATCACCGGAAGAGGAGGCGACTCGCCAGGAGGAAGAGGGTTTGCTCAAGGCATCTATCTTGTCGCTTCCCGCCCCTTTTAGAGAAGTGGTGATCTTATGCGACATTCAGGGGTGCGATTACCGGCAGGCAGCGGTTATCTTGGGCACCACAACGGGCACGATAGGTTCCAGGCTCTTTCGGGCACGAACCCTCCTCGCCGAGCAATTAAGAAAAGTGGCTGACAGAGAGAGAAGGAAAAAACCATGAAGCGGCATCCCTCGCCGGAAGAAATATCGCGCTGGCTGGACCAAGAGGTGCCTCGGGAGACGGGTCTTTCGATGGAAAGCCACATGGGGGAGTGCGCGCGCTGTCTCATGGAGGCCGAGAAACTCAACGCGGTCAGGAAGCATTTGCGTCGCGCCGGCGCTGTCGTGGATTCCCTCCGCTTTGAGGAAATACGCGCGACACTGGAAAAGGTGAAGGGAAGATCCTGGCTCGGCTCCCCAGCTTGGGCGCTCCCCATACCGCGCTTTGTGTGGATTCCTCTCGCGTCGGCGGCCGTCCTAGCGCTCTTCTTTCTCTTCACCCCCATGCCCGGAATGGAACCCCGGGTGGCGATGGTTCACGGAAACGCCTGGATCGCGAAGGCGGAGCAGTCTACGTGGGAGCGGGTATCCGGGGGAGAGACCCTTCGCGCAGGATCCCGTATCCGCATCGTGGAGGGGAGCGAGGTCGACGTTGCCGTCAAAAACCGCTATGAGCTGCGCCTGAAGGGCGGGACGCTCTTCACCGTCAAGTCCTTGAAAAGGAGGGGGCCGGCGGGCCACATGGTTTATGAGCTCAACCGGGGCACTCTCCTCGTCAAGACCGAAAAGGAGTTTAAGGGATCCACCCTCTTGGTCGAGACCCCCTCCGCCAAGGCAAAGGCCCTGGGGACTGCGTTTGCGGTGCAGGTTTCGGAGGCAGTGGTCCCGGTCACATGGCTGGGCGTCTTGCAGGGAAGGGTGGAGGTTGAAGGGTTTCAGCCCTCCGCCGGGCTCAAGCGGGAGGGCCGCGTGCTCGTGGGAGAGGGCCAGTCCACCCATGTGCGCCTAAACGGCATGCCGACGCAGCCGGAAACGATATTGGAAGAGGACTGGGCCCTCCTCACCGAACTTTATCACCTGGGCAGTTATCCGCAGGTGGCCATTTTGGTAAGTCCCACGGCGCGGCGGGTGCGCGAGCTCCTAAGGCCCGCAGGTATCTATATCACGGACCGTGAGCCGCACGCCTTCCCGGATGCGCTGAAGGAGGCCGTCTCATGGGCTGAAAAGGGCATTGCGACCCGGGATCCTGCGGCACACGAGAAGGCGGTCTCCATGCTTAAGGAGATCGCTGACAAAGATCCAGAGTCGGATTATCAAAGCAGCTTGCTGCTTTTTATAGGGGCCTATGCCTATTACCTGGATAACCTTCCTGATGCTGTGGAAAGCTTCGGCAAGGTAGTTTCACGAGAGGGTCCGTCGGGACTTTCCAGCCTCGCCCTGTGCGCGGTGGGACTTATAGAGGAGGAGCAGGGGGATTATGACGGGGCGCGCGAGACGTTCTGGAAGATCCTGGAGGAGTACCCGGGTTCGCTGGAACAGGAAGAGGCCCGAAGGGGCATCGAACGTTTGGATGAACGACTGAAAAAGTAGTATTTGGCATTCTATAAAACTGGGAATAAAACGTCCGTTTGCGGGTTTTGAGTACGGATTTAAGAACCGCAGACGGATTTTTTATTCCACCCATGTGATTCCGCTGACTTGAGTCTGGGGCGGTCTCAGGCAGCGTTTGTACGGCCAAAAGCCGCAAACGAAGGGTCATATGGGTGGTTTCTTTTTAAAATTGCCACTTTTACCCTTTTGTACCCCTCGAATCTCATTCCATTTGTCACTTCTCCCATTGCGTTATATGCTTCGAG
>JACPQZ010000074.1 GCA_016190205.1 Candidatus Omnitrophota bacterium
GCCGGATGAGCCTCCGCCGGATGAGCCTCCGCCGCCTCCGCCGGAACCGCCGCCGCCGGAAGATCCTGACCCTCCTCCCCCGCCACCGGCAGGTCCTGTATCTTCACCCGCCCCTCCTCCCCCTTCCCCATAATCGAACGGGCCCAAAGGTTTCCCGCCTGGAAAATAGACCACATTCCCAGCTTCGTCAATAGTAACTCGCGGTGCCTCTTGCCCCGGGAGCACGAACCCGGTCTGGGTGGCCTCCGCCAGGAAAGTATCCTCGGAAGCGCGCACAACCTTATAATCAAAATACTCCGGTTGAATATCAAGGTCCAACTCCTCTTTGATGGACGAAAGGTCGGGAGCTGCGACGAAACGGCCGGTTTCGGCCTGGTGCGCAAGCTGGGCCCGCCGGATCGAACCCAAATTGGATACGGCTTCCGTCTGTCGGGCTTTCTCAACGAAATGAAAGTAGGCTGGTACGGCGATGGCGGCGAGCACGCCCACGATGATGAGCACTACCAAGAGTTCCAAGAGCGTCCACCCGCGAGGGAACGCGGGCGACGTCACAAGGCGGCTCACGCAGGTCCTATTCTGAGATCGATATCTCATCGAGCGCCTTCAAATTCTCCGTCGCTAACTCAAAATGGGGGTCAATGCGCGCGGCCTCCTGCCAGGACTCCCGTGCCTCATCCCAACGATGGGTGCGTGCCGCCAGCACACCCAAGTTATTGTACACAAAAGCGTTAGCGGGCGCAAGGAAACGCGCCCTCCCGAGCGCATATTGCGCCTCCTCCCACTTTTCCAGGGCTAGATACGAAACGGCGAGATTATTCCAGTATTCCGCCCTGTCCGGCATCTCGCGCGTGACCAGCACAAGCTCATCTGCCGCACCCTGCGGCTCATCCAGCTTGAAAAGCGCTATGGCTTTATAGTAGCGGACTTCGGTGTGATCGGGATCGGCATCCAATACTTCCTGTGCCTGTTGGAGATCCTCTTCCCACCGACCGGCACCGGCCAGAGCCCTGACCAAATGCTTTCCGTAACTTCGCGGCACCGGAACCACACCGCACGCCGCGCGATAGGACCGGATCGCGCCCGCCCAATCCCCTTTTAACTCACAGATTTGGCCGCGGAGGTCGTGGGCCCTTGCGTTTTCAGGGTCGGCCGCCAGTATTTTTTGCAAACCCTCCTCCGCCGCATCCAGCCGGCCCAGACCCGCATGAAGACAAGCAACGTTGAATGCGGCGGCACCGTCTTTGGGGTTCATCTCCGAAGCGCGCTGGAAAGCCTCCAAAGCCTCTTCTTTCTTTCCATCCAGCCAGAACAGGTGGCCGAGACGCTTCCACCACCGCGTGTCCTGCGTGACCTCCGCTTGCGCCCGGAACGATACGAGCGCCTCGTCCATTCGTCCCATCTTCACAAGGCAGGCCCCGATATTGTTTAAAAGATTTGCATGGGACGGTGCCAAGTCCAGGCACCCTCTGTAATATCCCAGCGCCTTTGCCCAATCGCCTGCCTCGAAGGCCTCATCTCCGGCACGCCAGCTTTGCGCAATGCCCGTGTTTTTCTCCTGCGCCGCGTCTGTCTCCACAACGGCGGGTAGCAACAGGATATGGCACAACAGCAACGCCTGACAGACATGCGTGAACTTCATAATATCTCTTTTGCTCACTCCGCCGGCCGGACAGAAAACCGCAGCACCCGTCCGGAAAATTTGAATTCCCCCACCCACAGAAAGCTGCCGTCGAAGCATAGTCCCGCAGGCCAGAAAAGCTTGTGCCTCCCGATCTCTGGCTTTGCATCCTCCGGCCGGCTTGCCCGATCCGTATAGCCCAAAAGGACATCTGCTTCTTTGCCGCCGATGGCATCTTCAATATCTTTCCATATATGAACACGGTTAAAGCACGTATCGGCCACGAAAAGATGACCCTCACCCGCGAACACGCCCTGGGGCAGGTTAAAAGGGCGCTCGCCGATGACGATCCCCTGGGCCTTGGGGCCCAGCTCGCTTACCCGGAAGATGGTCAAAGATCCGGGCTCGGTGGTCAGGACAGCGAGATAGTTCCCATCGCTTGAGAGACGCGAGGGTGCGCGCTCAACGCCGAAGGAAAACTTGGGGTCAACGTTCGGACCCGGCACGCCGTCCCACACATAGATTTTCCCGGCATCACCCTCCGCAACCGCCAGATAGAAATACCGGCCGTCAAGCGCTATGCCGCCCACGGGAGCAAGGTCCGCGCCCCCGATCCGTGCCTGAAAACTCGCGTCGGGAAGCTCTCCGGCCAGGGGGAGCTTCTTCCAGACGTAAATATTCCCGAACCTCTCCGCAAGGACCAGAGTGTCTCCAAAAAGCGCGATATCCGACGGCGGAAACTCGAGCTGGTACCGGTAGTCAGGTTTGACCCCGCTCTCATCAGGAAGGTTTTTCCAAACCGACAAGGTGCCGTCAAAACCGGAGGCCACAAAAAGGCTTTTGCCGTTGGTTGCAGGAACCGGGTTGGAAATAAAATAATTGGAAAGCAGCGTCTGGGTGTTCACATCCGGGGCCCCCACGGCAAAATCGGGCGCTTGTCCGGCAGCCGCGGGCATTGCATTAAAGCCCACAATCTTGTTGCCGTTGGAAAGCGAGATATACACCTTGCCTCCGGCGAAGGCAATGCCTGAACTGTCGCCCGCCTGCCTTCCTCCGAAATCATATCCCGGCTGACCCGGGACGCCGCCTACTTTAAGATCGGCCGCGTCCTCTTCGTTTTCCGGAAAGGAATTCCATAGGTACAGCATGTTGGATATCCCGATGAGCTTTCCGTCGAGACTCATTCCGGCCCACAGCACATCCCGGCCTTCTCCCTGCTTCCTTTTCTCGCCCATGCGGAAGAGATCGCTCACAAAAAAGTCGTACATCTGGTCATCCCGGACAGGAAAAGTCCTCCAGAAAAAATTTCCGCCCCCGCCGCTGGGTTTAGCGTTGTGGTCTCCGATCATAAGATGTTTGCCGTCACTGGCAATACTGCGCGGTGTGCCAAAATGGTCCTTAAGCGCAAGAACGATATCCGGCGCTTGACTATCTTGGGCGGGTATTTGATTCCAGATGAGGACTTGTGCGGCGCCCGTTGAAGCCACCACAAGTTTCTGCCCGTCACTCCAGACAGCCCAGGGCCAGACCACCTGGCCTCGCCCTGGCCCCCCTCGAGCCCCCTTGAGCTCCACATCAGCAGGCTTTGCATTGCTCGAGGGGAAACTGTGCCAGATCAGGATGCGGTCGTTGTAGGTATCTGCTACGATCGCTTTCCCGCCGGCGGCTGCAACGCCCACCGGCCAGTTCAACTGGTCAAGCCCTGCGCCGGGGCCGTTCGTTGAGAAATCCTTTTGTCCGAGCACGAGATCAGGCGGCGTGTTGTCCGTGGGGAGAGTATTCCAGATCAGGACCCGATTATTGTTGCGGTCGGCGAGCACAAGATGCGCTCCGTCGCTCGCTACGTTACCGGGGTGATTAAAAAGCAGGGGGCCGCCCGCGTTGTTGAAACCCGGCGCCGCGAGGATAATATCCGCATCCTGGCCAGCTTGAAACCATCCTGTGGACTTGACGGACACGGTTTTGTAGGTCGAACCAGTGGCCTCCACCGTGTTAACCTTCTCGAGCCCCTCGCCCTGGGCATGCACCAGGCTGTGCGCAATACTCGCGCCCTTCTCCTGCGCCGCGCCCCCCTCCGAAACAGCAGACTGCCACAGGAGATAAAACAGAAGCATGAACTGGCAGACACGCTTGAACTTCATAATTCAGTCAACTTACCCCTTCGGTTATCGGTTTTCGGTGATCGGTTATCGCAAGAAAAAAACATGATGGGCTTTCAGCTTTTGCTGATGGCTGAAGGCTGATAGCCGATAGCTGACGCTGCTTGCGATCACCGATAACCGATCCACGAGCGACGGACTCGGTATTTCAAGAGGAAGATGCCCCCGCCAGGAATCGAACCTGGAACCTTCTCATTAAGAGTGAGCTGCTCTACCAATTGAGCTACGGAGGCGAAACTTGCCAAAACGCGCCCGGCAGGAATCGGCGCCTTCGCCCTTCGCTTTCGCTACGGGCTCCGGTCGCCACCCGCATCGACCAAGGATGGTCGCGCTCCCATTAGGTCGCGCGACATCTTGTTGGGCGGTCGATGCTCCCTTCGATTCCTGCCAACACGTGAATATGCGCCCGGCAGGAATCGAACCTGCGACCTACTGGTTCGAAGCCAGTCGCTCTATCCTACTGAGCTACGGGCGCAACAGGAAAACACTTTGTATCATAGCATGGCGGCCGCTATTTTGAATACAAAACGCCTTACGGCAACTGCGGCACGAGCCACGAGCCGCGGCCGAGCCGAACCGCCTTCATGAGAGCCCGGTGCACATAGTCTTCGGCTGCCCGGACAGCCTTCAGCACGTCCAACCCCTTTGCGAGTTCAGCGGTGATCGCGGCCGACAGGATGCAGCCCGCGCCGTGAAAGGCACGTTTCTCAATCCTCGGCCGGCTAAAAACATAGTTTTTTCTGTCATATAGCAAGAAATCCTTTGCCATGCGTCCACCTGCGTGCCCCCCCTTGATGAGCACAGCACCGGCTCCCTGGTCTGATATCGCCCTCGCGGCGTCGGCAAAGTCGGAAGGTTTGGATACCGGCCTCCCGGATAGCACCCGGGCCTCATCTACGTTGGGAGTGACAAGGCGGGCCAAAGGAAGCAGGCGGAGGCGCATGATCGCAACCGCATCTTTGTCCAGCAGACGCGTCCCCGTGCCGCTCACCATGACAGGATCTACAACGAGGGGGAAACGGAACGTCCGGGCTGCGTCTGCCACCGCTTCAACAACTTCAGGGGACCCCAGCGCTCCTGTCTTCGCGGCACCGGGGTTAAAATCCTCCAGCAGAGTTTTGAGCTCGTCCCGTACGAGACGCGCATCCAAGACCCTTACCTCTTTAAGACATCTTGTGTTCTGCACCGTGACCAGGGTAAGAACCCCCAGCCCGTGCACTCCTCTTTGGCGGAAGGTCTTTAAATCCGCCGCAAGACCCGCCCCGCCGCTGGGATCCCATCCCGCAATGGAGAGCGCGACCGCCGGTCTCGTCATCGGCAGAACCGGTGCCCTACGTCCAAACCTCGACAAGCCGGCCCTGCTTGTCTTTGAAGCACCCAATGATGATGCAGAAAAGATCCACCAGGGCCCAGATTCCGAAAAAGCCGCCGAGCGTAACGATCATGAGGATGCCGGTACCAATCTTCCCCACGTAGAAGCGGTGCGCGCCCAGCCACCAGAACAATAGGCAGAGCAAAAACACCGGCAGCCTTTTCTTCGGAGAAACTTCAGAAGTTGCGCCGTCCATTCACAATCCCCCCTTTACTCCATTAAAGCGTCCGGACAAGTAAAAACAACATGACGACCAGCGCGGCAAAAAACGCCCCGGCATAAATCCCTCCTGCCCAAAGGAGGGATTTGAGAGTTGGGACTTCGACAATCAGCTCCCTCATATTAATCCTCCGCGCGGTCACGCAAGCGTCGTACACGCCGTAAGCCCACGGGATGACGAGCCAAAAGGTCAAAAAAATAACGACCCCCTTTTTGACCTGGCCGTTATAGATCTGCCCCAGCCCCGCGACGAAAAGACTTAAGAACGCTGCCAGGACCGGCGACTTCTCGTCCAAGACCGGCGGCATCACTCCGCCTCTTGAAAGCAGTCGAGATCCGGCTCCAGAGAAGCCAGGAACTTAAGACTCAAGGTCCTAAAGAAAATAGAAAACGGCAGAAAACAACATTGAATAAGGAAACTGGTGGCCCCCCACACGGTGAGGGCGGCCGCGAGGAGCGCAAGGGTCAAGAGAATCTTAAGGGCAAGGGGGCCCAAGACCGCAAGGAGTACCCCCGCCAGAAAATACAATATGAGGGGAACATACACCACCAAAACAATCAGCAAAAGTCCCACGGCCGATGCCAGGACCGCAGCTATCCCCAGCCCGAGTTTGACAAGTAAGTAAAGAGTGATCCGTCCGAGATGGCGGCCCGCAAGTTCCAGGACCTCGAGCCAGGCGGCCGTCACCCCGGTCCCGCGCCGAAACATGACGGGAACCATAAAATCCCTCGCGATAACCCCGACGAGCCAGCCCGCGATGATGAGACCCGCCAGCAAGAGGGCGAGGGGTATAAACCCCGGCCAGACTTCGTCCCAAGCCACCTGGCCAATGTCGCTCCATTTCAGTATTCCTACTACCTTGAGCACCGCCAAGCCAACGATACCAGCAGCCAAGGCCCAAAAAACCAGCCCGTAGAGCAAGAGCCAGACGAAATACGAGTCGCCCAACTTCTTATGACTTCTGAATGGGCCCCGAATTTCAGCCGTGCCCCGGACGATATTCTGTAAAAAAACGAAGGTAAGCCGCGCGCGCAGCCAGGTGAAAAACACTATGACGAGCAGTAAAACAGCAAAGGCGATGAGAGCGATGCGCAGGCCCCAACCGGCGACAAACTGCTGAAAGCCCGCGCGAAGGGCCTTAAGATCAATGGGAGCGGGCGGAGAAGAATCTTGGAGTTCCACGGATTCTGTCCCGCCTCCTGTATCCACTTCCCCAACCGTCAAGCCGCCTTCCTCCGCTGCCTGCTCTTCCCGGGCGCCCGGCGGCCAGTCGGAGGGGAAATTGAAATTCATGCCCGGCCCAGACAGGAGTTCACCGGACAAGGCAGCCACGCACACGAGCACAATCCAATGACCCGGTCTCAACGGCCTAAACAAAAGCTTGAGCATCCCGTTCCAGGAATCCGCGATAAGGTATTTGAAAGACGCATTCATGCTATGCCGCGCACCTTTCTCTGCTCCGTTCCCAGCCGCGCGCTCCGTTCCATCCCATCCAAAAATGCGCTCATGACAGGAGCCAGGCCGTCAAAGCCTACGGGCGCCGTAATCTGTTCCCGCCCTTGTACGTATTCACCCTCCAAGAGCTCGTCCCCGCACTCTTCTATGAGCGCGTCCACACCTTCCCGCGTCGCCTCCAAATGAAATTGGAGACCTGCGACCCGGCCGCCATACTCGAAGGCCTGGTTGGCACAAGCCCTGCTCTCCGCAGTCCGCACAGCACCGCTCGGAATATCAAAGGTATCCCCATGCCAATGGAACGGGGTAAATTCACGCGGGATATCCCTAAAAAAAGCAGACCGTCCGGCATCCTGCGTCAACTGGACCGGAAACCATCCTATTTCTTTGTGACGATTCTTGTATACCCGGGCACCCAGCACGCTCGCCACAAGCTGTGCCCCCAGGCAAATACCCAAAACCAACTTCCCCGCTCCGATGGAAGCCTCGATGAAACGCTTTTCACGAACGAGCCAGGGAAAACCCTTTTCATCATAAGCCCCCATAGGACCCCCCATGATCACCAGCCAATCTATTTTTTCAAGGTCAGGCAAGGGTTCCTTTTGAAAAAGCAAGGTGGTTCGCAAGGTGTGGCGCCGTTCCCGCGCCCAGCCCGCAATGCGGGCCGGTCCCTCGAATACTGCGTGCTGGATAACTTGGATAATCATAGAAGGTCTAGGGCATATCTTAAGCCGAGCAATTTTAGCACCCTTTGCCCGATTTGCCTAGTGCGCAATTCGCATAGATCTATTTGACACTTAAGGTTAGAACGTCTATCATAAACCCTGATGAGCGCACTCGCCACCGTTCAAGGAGCGCATTACACCTTCGTACGGCGCCCTCCCGAGACACTCGCCCTCATGCTAAGCGGCCGCCTGGACGCCGACAGCCTCGGGTCACTTTGGTCTTCCCTTTTCCGGCAGATTGATAGCGAGGGGCCCGCCCATCTCGTGGTCGACGCGGCCCAGGTTGACTACTGCGACGGATCGGGAATTGGTCTTGTCCTGGAACTGGCCCGCCATCAGAAAAGTATGGGCAGATCTTTTAAGATCGAAGGGCTGCGGGAGGAATACTTAAACCTCCTCAAACTCTACACCGTGAGTGAAGTGGCGGGAACCGTGAGGGCCAGCCTCAAGCCCACGAATACCTTCGAGGAGATAGGCCGTTCGACCCTCGTCCTTTGGCGGGGTACCCGAGGGGTACTTTCTTTTGTGGGCGAGCTGTGCGCGACCCTGGCCAGAATTATCTTAAATCCCCGCCTCCTGCGCTGGCAGGATACCCTGGTCGTCGTGGAGAAGGCGGGCGTCAATTCCTTTCCCATCATCGCCCTGGTCGGATTTCTCATCGGGCTCATCATGTCGTTTCAGTCGGCCATCGCCATGCGCATGTTCGGGGCGGAAATCTTCGTCGCCAATTTCATTGGCATCTCGCTTTTTAGAGAGTTGGGGCCCCTCATGACGGCGATCATCCTGGCGGGGCGGTCCGGGGCCGCCTTTGCCGCCGAAATCGGAACGATGAAGGTGAATGAAGAGATAGATGCCCTGAACACCATGGGTATCGACCCCGTGCGCTTCCTGGCCGTGACGCGCGTGATCGCGTCGGTGGTTGTCACCCCCCTCCTCGCCATCTTTGCCAGCCTCTTCGGCCTCATCGGGGGCGCGATCGTATATAGCTCGCTGGGCTTTCCCCTGATTACCTTCGTGCGGCAGATACAGTTTGCGACGACCTACGTGGACCTTATGGGGGGGCTGGTTAAGGCTGCCGCGTTTGGTTTGATCATCGCCGGCTTGGGCTGCCGGCACGGCCTGATGACGAAATCGGGAGCCAGCGCAGTGGGAGACTCCACCACCCAGGCCGTCGTCAACATCCTCATCCTTATTGTGGTCGCAGACGGGGTCTTCTCCGTGCTTTATTACAACTTAGGAATTTAGTACGATGGGTGGGCAGGGCCAGGAGCTTATTCGCGTAGAAGGCCTTACGTCAGCATTCGGCCAGGAAACCGTGCTGGAAGACATCTCGTTTAACGTCATGCACGGAGAGGTGTTCGTCATCCTGGGGGGATCGGGCTCCGGAAAGAGCACTCTCCTCAAACACATGATCGGTCTTTTAAAACCACAGAAGGGACGCGTCCTAATCAATGGGGAGGATATCGTCGCCGCAAGCGGCGAGTCCCGCCAGCGCATCTTGCGCAAATTCGGGGTAATGTACCAGAGCGGGGCCCTCTTTGGTTCTATGACACTCCTTGAAAACGTGCGCCTTCCGCTTGAGGAATTCACACAGCTCCCTGCCGAGGCCATGGACCTGATCGCACTCATGAAACTCAAGCTCGTGGGACTGGCGCCTTTCGCGCATCACCTGCCCGCGGAGACGAGCGGAGGCATGCAGAAGCGCGCGGGGATCGCCCGGGCCATGGTCTTGGACCCCGAGATCCTTTTTCTGGATGAGCCCTCGGCGGGTCTTGACCCGGGCACCTCGGCCGATTTGGACGAGCTTATCCTCAAGCTCGCGCAGACGTTGAAGATCACTTTCGTGATCGTCTCGCACGAGCTGGCGAGCATCTTTAAGGTGGCGGATCGGGCGGTCATGCTGGATAAGAGGTCCAAGACGATCATCGCAGAGGGCCGTCCGGCGGAATTGCGCGCCGCGAGCACCCACCCGCTCGTCAGACAGTTCTTCAACCGGGAGCCTTCACGCACATGAGCTTTCAACCCAACCACTTCAAGATCGGGCTATTCGTGGTCCTGGCCGTCACCTTTTGCACGATTGGAATTGCTGTGCTCGGGGCCGGAAAAATCTTTCGAAAAACCATTCCCATGGAAACCTACTTCAACGAATCCGTGCAAGGTCTGGACGTGGGCTCCCCCGTAAAGCACCGCGGGGTCCAGATCGGCCGTGTGGAGGAAATCACCTTTGTGCGGGACGTTTATGAACGGGGTTTGGAAGATGAGGGATTTTTCAAATATGCGAGTTACGTGCTGGTCCGGTGCGCCCTCGACATAAACACGTTTGGGGGCCTCACCCTCGCCAAAGCACGGCCCATCGTGGAACAAATGGTGGAGAAGGGACTGCGCGTTAGACTTGCCTCCCAGGGGTTGACGGGTATCGGGTACCTGGAAGTGGATTACCTCTCGCTGACCGAGAACCCTCGCTTGCAGATCGACTGGGTTCCCGTCGCGCTCTATGTCCCTTCGGCCCCCAGCGTCTTCAACCGCTTCGCCATGTACGCGGAAGAGGTCCTCAAGGAGCTGGGCCAGCTCGATATCGACGAGATCGGACACGATCTGGACCAGCTTTTGGTCACTCTGGATTCGTCGTTCAAGGCCGAGTTCTCCCCCTCGCTCGCCCAGCTTCACAAAACCTTGAGCCGCGTCGACTCCATTCTCAATTCGCGCCAGCTGACCATTGAGGAGACGCTGGATAATCTCCACCGCGTCTCCTCCAACTTAAAGGATATTACGGAAAACGCCAAACAAAATCCGTCCCAGTTTGTCTTCGGGGCTCCCCCCGAGCGGGTGGAGCCGTCCAGATGAATTCTAAAATTTTCGCTTTCCCCGCCGTGATGGCCCTCCTCGCGCTGGGACTTACGCTCACGAGCTGTGCCAGTCTCAAGCCCAGCTATCCCAGAAAAAGCTCCTACGTCCTCGAGGTAACGCGGGAGGGCCCTCCCTCCATGCCGGTGCAGGGGATGTTTTTAAAAATCCGCACCTTAAGGCCCGCCCCGCAATTTGATCAGAAAGGGTTTGTCTACAAGACGGAGCCTTTGACTTTCAAATCCGACTATTACAACGAATTTTATGTCTCCCCGCCCGCCCTGATCACAGACGAGATTAAGAAATGGGTGACCGCCTCGGGCCTTTTTGAAAAGGTGCTGCCGAAAGAGAGCTTGTTGGAGGCCACGCACACCATGGAGGGAGAAATCCTTGAGCTCTTCGGGGACTATACCGCCCCTGACACCCCGCAGGCAGTCATGACGATTAAGCTCGTGTTTCTCGAGCAGGGCACTTCCCCGCCTACAGTCCTTTTTGAGAAGAGCTACCGGAAAAACCCAGCCCTAAAAACGAAATCCGTCGGGGGACTCGTAGAGGCATGGAACGAGGCCTTGGAGGAGATTCTTACCGACTTCGAGCAGGACCTAAAGACGGCCTACTTTTGAACGCGGCCTCCCCGCGTGCTATAATGATGTTTACCAAATAGTTACGGAGGGTTCCATGAATTGGAAGACGAATGGTATCGTGGCACTCGTCATCATCATTATCATCTTCATCCTGCAGAATAGAGAGGTCGTGCCCGTTCGCTTCCTCTTCTGGTCGCTCCAGATGAGCCGGGTCGTCGTCCTCTTTACGACCTTTCTCTTGGGCGTCCTCGCCGGCTGGGCCTACACCCGCTTCGTGAAGCGCTTCTAATACCGTGTCGCCCTTCGGCTGGGTAGCTTTTCACGTCCTCATTTTAACTCTCCTCGCCTTCGATCTATTATATTTCCAGAAAAAACCGCGCGAGATCCGCATCCGGGAGGCCGTACTCTGGAGCGTCTTTTGGATCATTCTCTCTCTATTATTTAACGGCTGGATCTACATCTCCAAAGGTTCCGACGCGGCCCTCAAGTTTCTCACGGGATACATCCTCGAGAAATCCTTGAGCGTCGACAATCTCTTCGTCTTTCTTCTCATCTTTTCGCACTTTCGTATTCCGTCCGTCTACCAGCACAAAATTTTGTTCTGGGGAATCCTGGGAGCCCTCATCACGCGCATCACCTTTATCCTGTGCGGTGTGGCGATCATCGAGGCCTTTGAGTGGGTCCTATACATCCTGGGCGCCGTTCTTATATGGGCAGGGGCGCGCCTCTTGTTCGAGAAAGACAAAGAGGTGGAACCCGAGAAGGGGTTTCTACTCAAGCTCTTTCGAAGACTGCTTCCCATCACCCCGGGTTTGGAAGGGGGCCGGTTCCTTGTCAAGAAAGGCGGCCGGATCATGGCCACCCCCCTGCTCGTAACCCTCGTGGTCATTGAAACGACCGACATTGTCTTCGCCATCGATTCCATCCCTGCGGTCTTGGCCATCGCACGCGATCCCTTTATTGTTTACACGTCCAACATCTTCGCCATACTGGGAATGCGCGCCCTGTTCTTCGCCCTGGCAGGCGCCATGCAGCTCTTCCACCACCTGCATTACGGGCTGGGGGCCATACTGATCTTTGTTGGGATTAAAATGGCGACCGAGGGACTCCTGCACATCCCCGTGGCAATCGCCTTGGCGGTCGTGGTCGTCATCCTGACCCTGTCCATAGCCGCCTCGCTCATCTTTCCCGACAGAAAGGGGTCAGGTCTTGCAAAATAACATGTGTGATACTGCAAGACCTGACCCCTCATTAAGACTAGACGCGGTCGCGTCCCACGACGGGGCGTATCCCTAAGACGCTGAAAAAAAGATCGCGGCTCGTGATCCTCTCCACGGTCCCCCTCACTTCCTTAAATCCGCCCGACAGGATGAAATGGGAACCATACCGGAGCGCCGACGAAAGCAGGAATACCCCGTATAGCTTGTAACCCCACAGGGGCGGCAGGTGCTCCGCGAGATACCCACCCAAAGACGCCCCCAAAAAAATGGCCGTGCCGTTGATGAGATTAAAGTAACTCAAACAACGCATCCTCTTTTCGGGAACCACGGCGTCGAAGATGAAATTCACGGAGCACAGGTTAAAGCCGCTCCACATAAACCCCGCGAAGAGCTCAACCACGATCAGGAGATAAAACTCCCGGGTCATGAGCCAAAGCAGCGGGATCATGGGTACGATAAGTCCGGTGAGTTTCATGACCTGGGCATTGCCCACCCGGTCGGCGTGCCGGCCCCAGATGGGAAAGGCCATGAGGCCCGAGACCACCGCCGCAAGGTGCATCAACATATATTGCACGTAGGTGAAGTGAAGATTTTTGAGCATATAGACGCTGAAATAAGGCGAGGCCACTTGAGTCGAAAAAGTCATCAAGGCCACGTAAAAGACGAATTTAACAAAATTGCTTTCTCGGAAGCGGCGCAGAAAATCTATGAGGCTGAAGCGGGCATCGGGCCCGCCGGGTCCTACAGGAACATCCTCCATGCGGGCCATCCAGAACGTGGATGCAAACCGCGCGGCCACCGGCAGAAGGAAAACGACAAAAAATGCGAAAGATATTGAAAACACCTTCAGGGCGGCCAGCAAAAGTCCCCCGATAGCTAACCCCACGATACCTGCAAAACCCGAAATCTTGCCGCGCCACCCAAGGTAGGCCCCGCGCTCCTCCGGGGTAAGGTAACTCGAGACCAGGCTCCCCCACACGGTACCAATCAGATTTCCCAGCACACGAAAAACGATGACCGCAAGGATGAGCGCGTACACCCTCCTTCCGTTCCCCAGAAACGGCAGGACGGCGATGGGAAGGAGAAGGGCTGCCTGGACACAGGCACCCTGTGTTAAGAACCTGACGCGGCTCGTGACCTTCGTGACGAGGTTTGCGGCGAAAATCTGGGAAAACGACCCCAAAAGGTGCGGGATGGCCACGAGCCACCCGATCTGGCGGGGGCCCGCGCCCAGAAAAAGGGCGAGCGGAATGAAATAGTAATCCGTCACGGCGATCATGATGCTCGCCGCGATGCCTTCCTTCCAGGAGGCATCCAGGCTTTTTCGGTGCTGAGTAGGAATCGGGATAGACATGGCTGGGTAGGTTATTTTACGGCTTCCAGCTCGAAGGAGAGCCGGTAGGGCGGGTATCGGTGGGCATAATACTTTTCATAACGCCGGGGCGATATCCGAGCGAGCAGGCTTCCCATTCCCCATTTCCTGTGGAATATGAAGTGCCTCTCGATCATGCGGTACTTGCGGTGCGTGTAAACCGGATACAGAAAATCTTCCAGAAAATAATCGAAGGTGTAAAAGCTGAAGTGCCATTTCTGCCTGGGATCCACGTACGAGTTGGATGCGGCAAAATGATTGGTGTGAATCTCCACGCGGCCGCCCGGTTTGGTCACCCGGTGCGCCTCCTCCATGGTCTTCACCACGTCATCGAGCATTTCCAACGATTCCCTAAACACGAGCCGGTCAAACTCGCTATCGCTAAA
>JACPQZ010000075.1 GCA_016190205.1 Candidatus Omnitrophota bacterium
CATCACCACCACCCACCGCACCTTTGGCTATGGACAAAGCGAAGGGCCTTTCCCCACGGGCTACAACGGCCTCGGGCAGATCGTCTTTTACCAGGATGACGTGTATTCCAGCGCCGAGCCGGGGAAGGTGACTCATGTGCAGTTCGGCACGAATAAAGACTGGCAGCACGTGGAACCACGTTACAACTCCCGCGGCCAGCTTGAGGATTACTGGGAGGTCCGCCGGGAATTTAAAGAAGACGGCTCCCTAGACACCTACACCTTCACCCACCGCACCTTTGGTTACCCTGCCGGACAGGGCACTTACCCCACAGGCTACAACGACCTCGGCCAGGTGGTGGCCTATCATGATGAGATCTGGACAAGCGCTGATCCGCTCAAGAAAGAGGAGATTTATTTTGGCGCTCAAGATATGAATCTTTTCAGCACCGCGCCGCAGCTCTCCTGGCAGGAGGCTCCTCGTTACAACTCCCAGGGCCAGCTCCTTGAGTACTGGGAATACCGTGTGGAGAAAGGTCTCACCGCGCCCCTCGGGACCCGGATAGACACCAGCCGGCTTTATGTCGGCACCGACACCCACCGCACCTTTGGTTACGCCTCCGGCCAGGGGCCTTTCCCCACGGGCTACAACGACCTCGGCCAGGTGGTGGCCTATCATGATGAGATCTGGGAAAGTGCCACTCCGGACAAGATACGCGAGATCTTCTTCGGGGCCTTCGACCTCTATCTGAACGGTTCGGGCGCCCACATCGAGCGCCGCACTCCCGGCTACAACTCCCAAGGCCAGCTCGTGGACTACTGGCAATATGAGGTGGAGCTTGCCATCGGTACACCGCTGGGATGGGATTTTCAACCCGACCGCCTATACCTCGGCACCAACACCCACCGGACCTTTGGCTATGGACAAAGCGAAGGGCCTTTCCCCACGGGCTACAACGACCTTGGCCAGGTCGTGGCCTATCATGATGAGATCTGGGAAAGTGCCACTCCGGACAAGATACGCGAGATCTTCTTCGGGGCCTTCGATTCGAATCTAGCTTCCGGTGGAGCGCAAATTAACCGCTCCACACCACCTGTCTATGACTCCCAAGGTCGGCTCGAGAGCTACTGGCAATACGAGGTGGAGCTGGGGCCCTGGAAGCCCGTCGACAGGCCCTACGTCGGCACCAACACCCGCCGCACGGGGCTCACTTACAACGGCCGCGGGCAGATCACGGGGTACACAGACGAGATTGTCTCGAGCACGGCGCTTAGGATCGTGACCACCCTTGAGCAGAGGGACATGGTCTACAATTCCAAAGGGCAGGTGGTTTCCTACCGCGAGAACCAGCGTGACCGCGATTCCTCGGATCCCGTCCTCCACGATGTGTCGTCAGAAACCCTGCGCACCGGCATCCGCTATAACAGGCGCGGCCAGATCACTGCCTTTGCCGACAGGGTTACGAGCTCCCAAGCGTCTGATCTCGTCACGTTCCTCACCCAGAGAGACATGATTTATAACTCCAGGGGCCAGCTCGTTTCGTATACCGAAGTGAGTGAAGAGGGCGACACCCTGCGGACCGTTCAGGACATATTCGGCATGCTGAACCACCTTCTTTGGGATAACTGGGATTCAGCCTGGGGTCCGAAGCCGGAGAGCGATTGGTGGGTCCAGGAGGTCATCTCGGGGCGGAGGACCCTGGAGCAGGCCGTTCGCGAATTTCTGGCCGACTCCAACTGGAGCCGTCTTACACATGAGCAGTTCGTCCGCGCAGTCACCTTCCTCTTTGACGGGAACTGGGACGCGAATCAGCCGAATAGTTACACCTATCACGATGACGCCATCGCCGCCCTTCAGGCTGGAACCCTGACACGGGCACAGTTTGTGGATGGCATTTTTGGCTGGTACGATAGCCACAAGCCGGGCAATATCGGCAATCTGCGAACGGTGACCATCACGGACCGCGTGTTTGGCGTCCTCGCTGCGGATGGAGTCACGAGGCTCGCTTCGGGCTTTAACGATCTGGGCCAGGTCACCCAGTATGTGGATTTCATCCACTCATCCGCCTCTCCCGACCGCGAAACCTTCATCATGTTCGGCTTCGGACACGACCAGGTCGGCGGCCGCTACCAGCCCGTGGATCCCGTCTACGACGCGGCCGGACGCGCAATGGATTACTGGGAGATCACGTGGGACCGCAGCCGTCCCGGAACTCCTGCCGCTCTGGATACCTTGGTTTTCAACCACAGAAGGCAGATGGGTTACAACGGCCGCGGGCAAATCACCCGTATGGTGCGCGATGAGATCACGCGCATCGTGGACGGCCCTACGGGGGAAGCCTTCGAGCTCACCGCGCGCGTCACGCAGTCCATTAACGGCTATGACTCCCTCGGTCAGATCACGGCCTACCGTGAAACCACCGAAGATCCGAATCATACGGATATCACGAGCGAATCTACCTTCACGGACATTCGTTACGACGGTTTTGGCCGGCAGATCTCTTATGTGGAAAACCGCATCGACCGCGCGGAGGCGGATTTTAATTTTGAACGATTCATTAACGCGGCCTGGACCTGGATATTGAGCGGTCCCCTGACCACATCCCCCCTGCCTGTGGACATGAGTTTCTTGAACGCGAGTGCGCTCGAGACGCGCGTCCGCACCTATCTTAACAATCTATTCAGCCCCGTGGCAGACGGAGACGTGGCCGGTATGAACAATGCCCTGGGGTTGGCCGTGGAGGCCCTTACGGAGATCTCCTTTATAGTCCGTCTGACGGCGAAACTGTCGGAAGTCGGAGTCCTGGCACAAGCAAACCGCCTGGCCTATGCCGAGCGCCATGTCAATGCCTATCTGGCCTCGCGCAATGGTCAGCATTTTGAGCTTACGCGCGCGGAATATCTGGATACGATGCTGCGCGAGGTCTTTAATTACAATGCCGCAGATCCCAGCACTGCTTTTATCCGCATCCTGCATTGGATCATGGGGGCGCACGTGGAAAACGATACGAGCTGGGTGGTCCCCTTCAACGATGAGACTGCCGTAGAGACCGCGCAGGACCTTTGGGAGGATGAGGTCTCCACCTGGATCAACGTGCAGTGGCAGGATCCGGACGGAGTGACGACGCAGTTCGATAGAAACGCCAAGCTCGCCGAGTGGCTCGTACGTTCCTCGGGCATTTTCGGGGGGCTTGACGCCAGCCAGCAAACCGCATGGATTGCGGCCATCCGCGGTACCCTGGATATGGCGATGGAACTTGTTCTGGACGGCATGACGCTGATCAATCCCGAGACGGGGGAGGAATTTACTATCCCACCCGTTTCCCTGGAAGACTCGGCGGAGCTCGCCCAGGCCCTGGCGGGGATCCGGGATGAATTCATCGAGGCGGCCCTCATTCTTCCCGTAGATGGAACGGATGAAGAAATCGGTTTCCGCGACATGGTCCGGGCGGTGGTGGCGCAGGGCGACGGCGGCATCAATCCGGACGCCCTGGCTGTGTACCAGAACCGCTACATCACGGAGTGGGAAGGGCGCACCTATGCCCAGCACCTCTATGACGGCATGGCCGAATTCCGCAATTTGCTCTCCGGCGCGGACAGAAGTCTCTGGAATTACGTACTCATGTCGGATGTCCCTCGCGACCCGGCCACGGTGTATCAGGCCTTCGCGGTGGGTTACTTTGGGCCGCAGGATGAGCTGGGCGGCACGAACCGCGTCACGGAGGAGCGCCTCGCCATGCGCATGGCGATCCTGGAATCCACTCTCATTAACACCGGAAACCTCTGGCTGTGGGACGAAACCACCCTCGAGCGCCTCGAGACGCGCTACAACGAGCGCGGCCAGCTCTCTTATTACAAGCAGATTCTCGCCGCAAACGGGGAGACCTTCACCACAGCCCAGGAGCGGTTTGTAGACCGTTACAACACCCTGGGCCAGATTGCAGAATTCCGCGAGCGCGAGCAGAACTCGGCCTACCCGGATCTCACTACAGAGACGCACCGTTATAACATCGGCTACGATGCCAACGAGCGGCTCACAGATTTTACGGAAGACCGGCGGGAATTTTCGCAGGACGTCCTGGACCGCGGCGACATCGAACGTGTGGTGGAGGGCGGGCTTCGTGACTTAAGGCATGCCTTGTGGAGCGTGTTGACACGGTTATCCTACTTCGGATTAAGCGAGGAGGAAGCCGTTCGCCGGTTTGGTTTTAGTAACCGGGATATTGTTGACCAAAACAGCAATTTGGCGCGTACGTCGGAAGCGCTTGAGCAAGTTCTTCTGGATCGTCTCACCTCTCTCCTCGAAGAGGGTGCGAGCGAGGAGGAGATCATGGCCTACGAGGCCCGCTTCCTCACGCTCGCCCTCTTCGCGCTCCGTGTTTACGCGGCTGTAAACGAGGCTATTCCGGACGCCTCTTATGTTTTGGGCGTGATAGATCCCTGGATGCGCGGCTGGGAGTCCGGCTGGGATCGGGACGATATTCAAGATGCAAAATTAAATTGGGTAAAATCCATGCTCGATTTACGGAGGGAGGGCAGGGTGGACGACGCCCGCTTCCTGGAGGCCCTCGAGCGCATTTTCGGCTTTGCCCTTGAAACGACTCACGGATCAGCGGAGGATCGGTATTCGGTCGATTCGGCCGACGAGCGCTGGTATCTCTTTGACCTTATGCGGACCGCGTTTTTCGATGCCTTGGAGTTTAG
This sequence comes from Candidatus Omnitrophota bacterium, assembly GCA_016190205.1. Classification (GTDB taxonomy): domain Bacteria; phylum Omnitrophota; class JACPQZ01; order JACPQZ01; family JACPQZ01; genus JACPQZ01. Next base: position 4,684 of record JACPQZ010000075.1, read on the forward strand.
CGCGGTCGAGATGCGTCTCAATTCAGACGTCTTCGAAGTCTTTCAGGCTCTCAACATCCTGGATCAAAGGTCCACCCTTCTCCGGACCTCGATTGCTTATTACACCGCCTCTGACGAGGCGGCGAACCCAGCCCACAGCGCCGGCGAGATCAAGTCCTACCAGGACGTAAACGTGAGCGGCGGCCGGCGCGTGCGCGAGAAGGTGTCCGATATCACCTACAACGCCCTCGGCCAGCGTGCTTCCCAAAAGATCGAGCGGCGCGACTCGGGGGTGGTTCCGGTTTTTCCCTACGAGCCCGACAGCTCCCAGTTTAACCGCACCGTTACCCTCACCCGTTCCAACATGGTCTATGACTATGCCGGAAACCTGGCCGCCTGGCGGGATACGGTGGCGGCGGGAGGGGACAGTTCCCAGACTGCGGTAAGTTCCCTCCTGCGCTCCGGGATAGTGTATGACCCCGCCACGGGACAATCCGCGGCCAAGATCGAGTTTGAAACCCGTTCGGCGCCCGTTTCGGGGATTTCCACCGAGGGGGTGGACGAAAAGACCCTCACCATCCAGTTCGGATACCGCTACAATTCTCTCGGCCAGGCGGAAGAATACAATGAAGTTATCCGCGAGAATGCGTCCAGCAATCTGACCACGAGTTTTTACTACCGGGATATCACCTATACCGACGAGGGCAATCTCTTCAGCATGACCCGCGAGATGAACCGCGTGGGCGCGCCCTCGGACTACGCCCCCAATGGTCTCAACGAGACTACGGTCACCCAGCGCGAATGGACGCTTTATAACGAGCTTGGGTTTGTGACCGCGTACGAAGATCATGAGGTTTACTCGAGCCACTACGGGGGTACCTATCGGGGCGTCTTCGCGCGCGACCCTGTCAATGGCGATGATGTGGATGTTTCTGATTTTGATGAGCAAAACCACCGGTACAAGGGAGCCGCCGCTCGGACCGTGTTTTCGGACATCACCTATGACCGGCTGGGGAGGCTGGATAAGCAGTGGACTACGCAGTACCGAAACTACACCGGTAGCACGGTCAATTGGTTGCTCGATCAATTGTTGTTTTCCGGAGACGAGGACGTACGCTACTGGGGTGACGGCATGTCGCGCGATTACATTGAGTCACTTCCCATGTTGGATGACTACCGCGACCGCTACCGCAACTGGCACGTGGAATCGAGAACTCACCGCGAGAATACGAGCTACGACAACCGGACCGGGCGCGTACTGGATTATCGCGATGAATCGTGGTCCTACTCCAATCCGCGCTCGAGTCCGGCCATGAATTCTGACCACCTGCGCGTCAATTATCCGGAGGACTGGGGAGAGCACAAGTATTACAGCGTTGGCGTCGGGAATACGAATGAAGACGACTGGAACCTTCTCCTCTTTATGTACACCCTGGACGACGACGGGGATCATGAGCATCTGCGTGGGATCCAGGTCTCGCACACCAAGCCTGATGGCGATCGCCCGACGCATACGGTGGTGGAATACAACAAGTTCGGGCAGGAACTGGAGTGGGATGAACGTAACAAATCACATTATTACAATGGCAGTCCGGGCGAGGGAGATGGGAGCGGATTTAACGAGTGGGCGGACGAGCGCGTGAGCCATGGGAGGGACATACTGTATGACCGGAACGGATTAAAGGGCTTTGAGAAAGTTTATGTGGAGGGAGAATACGAGGGCAAGCCTGAAAAACACCGTACGATCTATAGCTACACGGGGGGGAGAGAAACCACCGTAAAAATTAAATACAAAAAAGACGGGGCCAAGATCAAGATCACGACCATCAGCGATGATCTGGGCGGGACGATTTATCACAAGGTCAAGGTCAAGGTCGACCGCTCGGGGGGAGGGGGCGGGAAGGGCGGGATCGGGAAAATCCTCACCGATTACAATCCTTGGTACATAGTCCTGAAGGAAATCTTCGGCGAAGAGGTGGCCAACCAGATTTTCCAGTGGACTATGACGGTAGGCATCATTGTTCTCTCCATCGTCCAGCCTGAATTTTTAAGTCTCCTGGGCGAGTGGATGAGCACCTTTGCGAGCTGGCTGGGCGAGCAGTGGGCGCTGTTTGTGCAGACACTGCTCCAGTCTGAAAACGTCTTCCTCAATGTTTTGGGCAAGGTGCTCAGCGCGGCCACGGATCTCGTCACCGCATTTGTCGATACCGTGAAGGCCGTGTACCAGGGCATCTCCGACGCATTTAACTGGGTCGGGGACAAGTTCGGAAGTTTCTTGTCGGATGCCTGGAAGGGGTTTGTCGACTTGCTTCCGGACGGATTCGTCAAATTTGTCTCCGGTATCTTTAACTCAAACATCTTCAGCAAGCTTATATCGGGGATCAATAAGCTCCTGACGGGCATCGGCAAGTTTATCCAAAAGCTCGCGCGCCTTTTAAAGCTCGATAAGATCATGACCGCGAAGTCCTTCGCGAGAATCCCATTGGGTGTCAAGCGTTTCATCATCAAGGTGGCCATCAGCCGCGCGCTAAGAGAGCTCGACATCAATCCCTATGTCTCCAACATCCTGGGCTCTTTCGGCCGCGATTTCTTTGATAACCTGATGTCCCCCTATGACGCGGATGGAAAATTTGTGCCCTTTGACGTGCTGGGCGATGACGGGAAGATCGAAACCATTGATTCCTTTTCGGAGAATTTCTCATTTTCCTTAAGTGAAACCCTTATGTCCATGAATGTCCCCGGGCTCGTCCTCAACCAGTACATGACCGACCAGCTCGTTCAGAGCCTGGGAACCTTTGACGGGCTTTTCTTAGCGAACTTTATTGACGCCCTCTTTATCGATCATGATCTCTACCAGCTGAGCGCGCGGCCGGATGGGGTGCTCGAAGAGGGTGGGGAGGGCTCTCTCCTGGAGCAGGCGCGGGCGGGTACCCGCACGTTCGGCTCTGCCATCTTGAGGGCTACGGAAAGCGCCCTTCTGCAGCATGCCTTCACAGAGGCGGAACGCCTGATGACGGATGCGGTGGGCGAGGAGCTGGGCATTCTGGCCGGGATTACCCTGCGCGATCTCGTGCCGGCGATTCAGCAAGAGGTGAAAAACGTGAGGGATGAGGCCCGAGTCCGAGCTCAGCAATTGAATCAGCAGAACACACGGAGCGGAGCAGATTTCGAGAACCGCCGCCGGGAGCCGGTAGACGGGGCGCTTGATCCGGGCGGGAAGAGCAAAGATCTTCCGGGGGCGCCGGGCGGCGTGGATATGGGCTCTAAGACGGCGGCCTTCCGGGGCGCTCAAGGCCAGGTGGATCCTGCCGAGCGGATCCGGCTTGTTTTCGACGGGGTACAGACAGGTCAGGAACTTATGTCCGGTCTAAACGTACGTAACACGGATGTCGCGGGTGCACGACCCGCGGCACCAGCCCAGCCCGATAAGCCGTTCGGGGCCGATGCTGCGTCAGCCCAGCAGCGTGAGGATGCATCAGGCACTCTAGATCAGGCGAACATGAGTCAATTTACTGCAGCCCCGCCCCTGCCCCAGATGCTCTCGCTCGCGGTCGACCCCAATGTTAAGGAATTCGTCAACACGCTTGCGGCCCTGGTGCGGGAAAAGGGTGCGGGAACGGATTCGCTCTTCGCCTCGTTGGAGACGGGGATAGATTCGGAGCCCGCTCTGGATTCGGACAATCTTGATGTAGGAGGGGTGGATCGCGCGCAGACAAAGGAACGTTTAGACCTGGCGGGCGCCGGCCAAGATGAGACGAGCCGCCGCGACCTTCCCCAGGATGCCCGGCTGGAGGAGGAAGACAGCCGCGAGCGTACCCTGGAGGATATAGGGCCTCAGCGGGAGGAGGGGACCCGCGTCGCAGAAACCGCCGCGCGTGTTGCGGAGGCCGAGAAGAAACTGGCGCCGGAAATGGATGTTTCGAAGCTTGCCCCCGTCGAAGAGACAAAGACCCCCGACACCGGGTTGGAGGAGTTTACGTCCGGGAGCGAGGTTATTTCGGATAAGGACAACACCCGTATTGAAGAGAGCCAGAAACAGATTGAAGCCGAAAAGGCAAAACTCATCGAGCTGGCCCAGGACCCGCTCAATCAGGACTTCATCGAAGTGAGCGTTGAGGCCGCTGCCCAGCTTATGGAGGACCTGGGCTTTAACCAGGGCATTATCGACGCCTTCAGGACCCTGATGGACGACCTGGGCGTAAAGACGGTCCTGGCCCAGTTCAATCAGGGGGCGAACCAGCTCGTCGTGGAGGTAGGCAACTTCAAGGAAGGAAAGGGCATCGCGATAGAAAAGCTAACCTCGGTGGCTGACTTTTTGGAGAACGTGGCCAAGGCCCTTGAAAATGTGGGTCTCTCCGGACAAGACATGCGCGAGGCGGCGACGCGGGTGAGGGATCTCTCCACAGCCCTCAAAGAGGCCGGCGTCAAGGAATTCGCCCTCAAGCTCACCATCGGGCCCAACGACGTACAGGTCCTCATCTCCTTTGAGATGCGCACCGAGAATATCGGCAAATTCATAGACGCCTTCAAAAAGCACCTCTCTATGGAGCAGCAGCAGGGTTTGAAGGATGTACAGAAGATCCTGCAGGCCTTAGGGATCGAGCAGGCGGTTTTTGTCTATAACCCGCATGAAAATGTCTTTACGGTCCAGATCGATCTCTCAAAGGCCGATGACGCCAAGCTCATGGAGGTGGAGAAGGTTTTGAAAGACGAGGGCCAGTACAAGCTCGAGAAGAGTCTGGTCGAGATCAAGAGTTTCTTAAGAGGAATCGGCGTTCAAAGCCTGGGCCTGGAGGCGGAGATCTCGCCCACCGGCAACAAGTTTGAGCTTGTGGTGGAGGTCTCCTCCGGCGAGCAGGCGCGCCAGATCGCCCAGTTCTTGGGGATTAAGATGCACGACGTGGTCGCCGAGCTCATGAAGCGCGGCGGCTCCTTAAGGGTGAACGTGGCCTCGAACCAAATGGTCGCCGTCCTCGAGAACATAGACGGCAGTGCGGATAAGGAGCTTAGGGATTTCCTGGCCGGAAAAATAGACCGGCTGAACCAGCTAAAGCTCGAGGGCTTCGATCTTTCCCAGCTCATCGGGGCCATCAAGCGGGTCGAGATAGATGTGACGACCGGAGAAGTCCTCTACGTCAAGTTTGAGTTTGCGTTTAAGAATCCGGACGAGCTAAAAGGTTACCTCATAGGTATCGGAATGGATCAAGAGGCAGTCAACCGCTTCATCGTGGGCCAGTTCAATGCCGGGGTCAAAAACCCGAACCGCGTGGAGATCGAGCTCGACTGGCGCGGCAAGACGCAGGCCGACGGCACGGTGCCCATGCTCAAAGAGCCGCGCATCCGCATCCCGGCGGTGGGGTATGATTCTGAAAAGCAGACGGTCGCGGGCCGCATCGGCCAGGGTATCCGCACGGGCCTGGACCGCGCCGCGAAGTGGCTGAGCGGTTTAACCGGGCATAAGGAAAAGGTACCCGCCCCACCGGTGGAAGGTGACCGTGAGCCCGCCCCGGTGGAACCCGCCGTGGTTCCAGCCACAGAGGGCCTAGGAAAAGGCTTCATGCTCCAGCCGGTCGCGATGGGTCAAGGAGTACTACCCGGGATGCCGGCGGAAGCGACAGCGAAAGTGGTGACCCGTTCGGGCACAGAGCTGCCGATTCCTGCGGATATCAAGAAAACTATCGGTCTATCTAACGAAGGCCTCTACGCCCTTGTCCAGGGTCCAAATGGTGAAGTCGAGATGTTTGCAGTTACGCCTTCGGGTAATCTTGCGCTCACCCCAGACGGAGCTCCGGTCTTTGCGGCGCGCCTCACCCCCCAGGGCTTTTTTGAGGCCAGGCATCGCGGCGCTACAGGTCAGCAGGTAGTAGCGGCGCTTGGCGAGCGCCTGGGGCCGGTTAATCCCGAGCAAATCGCAAGCGGCGACATCATCGCAACGCGTAGTCCAAAAGGAGTGATCAGTACCAAGGTCTTATCGTTCCACCTCTCCAAGGAAGGAGCGTCCGCATTCGAGCAGGGCCTTATCCTCACAAGTGGCGCGGGTGGATATAAGGGTAAGCTTGAGGAGGTCTTGGCGCAAGTCCATGCGGAACCCATTTCCAAGCAATCCGTCACTGTACTTGTAAACGAGAGGGAAGGCGGGCTGTCCACACAGCTCGTGCTTGAGCGTGGCGACGAACAGTTTGCTCAGGTTTTTCAAGCCAGAGACGGCGGCGCCTACGTTTGGGCGTACAAGAACCAGTGGGGTAACCCCCTGGCCAAGTCAGAGTTCAATTTGGACGGCCCGGGGATAACGATCACAGGACTCGGCAGCGAGTTCAACGTCGACTTTAAGGGCGCAGCGGACGCGGTGAGTGCTCAAATCGTGGAAAATCTGAAAGCGCGCCTCTCCACCGGCCCCTTGGTCGGGGTAGACGCCGCAGAGGACCCCAAGCTCGGTCTCGCCGGCATCCGGCTCATCACTGCCGTGACAAAGCAAAAAGGAGTTTTGCATGACACCGTCATTCAGTTCAAACAAGAAGGGGGCATGTCCAAAGACACCTGGATCTACCTGAACACGGTACATGTGACCACGGGTGAGATTTCCAAGGCAGTCTACCTTGCGTCCGGGGAGCGCCTGACCGAGGGGACTCGTGACAAAGCGATGAACATCCAGGCGAGCTTGTTTGAGAAAGGTGGAGCGGCCAAGACGCTTAAGTTAAACGCGACCCCGGTCCGCGATGTGGACGGTCACGTGACCGGCTACGCCTACGAGGCTTCCGGAGATTCAACCCTCCTGGACGGCACCGTTGTAGATCAAAAGATCCTCGACATCTTTAACGGAGAGCTGAAGGCCCTGAAGTCGCCCGCGTTATTCCAGGGTACCGGTGCGGGTAGAGCGTTGTTCGTTGAGGGTCTGGATTTCGAGTTTGAGAGGCTGGCCCATGACACAGTAGGAATTAGAGTCTTCGATCCCATGGGGAGGTTCAGCGCACACGTTGATCGGGAAGGGCGGGTAGAGGTAATGACGCAGGTGGTGGATCCGAAATCTAATCAGTTTGAAAAGCGGATCGTACTCGGCCAGTTTGTGGTGGACCCCGCCGATCCCGACAGGAACAGAAACACAATATCGTGGTCCACGCAGAAGGGTACGCAGTTAAGCGGACTTTCGAGATATACCGAGGGGTGGGTTTACGAAAACAAGAAGGCAGTTAATATCAAACAATGGGAACCGGATTTTGTTGAATACACCGATCCCGACACGGGCGAACAGAATCCTATAGCGGTGTATGTCAAAACCAGCCTTTGGGACGGCATCTTAAACCAGGCGCCGGATCTTAAGGACACCACCTTAACCTTTGACCGGACAATGGTCGAGAAGCGCTCCCGCACCAACCCCTTGGAAGTGACGGACCGAGACGTCACCGGGTGGGACACCAATTCGGAGACCGGAAAGCGTGAAAACCTGAGGGAACAGCACCGCGCCTTCGTCGAGACCCCGCTCAAAGATCCCCAGACAGGCGAGATGCGTCCCGTGCCGGTCCCGACCGACATCATGGCCGAGCGCTGGGACGGCATCTTAAACCAGGCGCCGGATCTTAAGGACACCACCTTAACCTATGACCGGACAGCGCATGTTACCTTAGATTCGAAAGATCCTGCCAATCTACTGATGAAGAGGGTTATGGTAACTGGTTTTGAAAAGAATAAGGAGAATGGGCGCTGGACGTCGATCGAAGAGACGCACCACTCGTTCAGTGAGGATCAGCAAGAAGGGAAGCGGGTCGAATTTGCGGGGGTGAGCGAGGCGCGCCGCACGCTTACGCGGTTTGTTGAGAAGAGTTCTGAAACAGGTCAAACGGTGTATGGCGGTTACGATATCAGGACGACGATCGAGCGTAACGGGGCAGGGCCCGAAGATCTTAAAGAGATTCAGACCTGGGACAGCTGGATTCTTGAGAAAGACGGGGTGATGAGAACCGTTGATTTCCACCGGCAAGTCGCGAGCAGCGATCCTGAAGGAACGTTCCGACTTGACGAGAAAGGCGAAATCGAGCTGGCCCCGAAAGGTCTGGAGGCCTACAGCGTCACAGAGGAAAACATCACGGGTGATGACATCCTCCGTGTTGCAGAATCGGATCATGGCAGGCAGGCTTCTGTCTGGTTCGGCGGCGGCAAACCCGGCGACAGCCTTGAGCCTCCCCGGGCCAGGTTGACACTCACCAAGGGATCGCGCGAAAACCTTCTGCCGATTTCAGCGGCTGACGCGGTAAAGATCGAATACCAGGGCATTGCTTCGATCACGCCGCGGGTGGCCCAGCCTCTTAAAGACGCGGTAGAACTCGTAATCGACTACTACAGTAGGAAAGCAGGTAGCGCCAACATTGCTCTGGGGATTTACGCCTTGGACCGCTCAAGGGATCACTTCTCGACACCCGGGTCAGGTGGTGAGCGCACCCTTTTAACCCAGATGGAAGATGCCGCGTTGCGGGATGCGGGCATGGCGCAGGACATCGTAGACAAGGCCCGGGTTGTGAGCGACAAAATCGGTAGTGCAGACTCTGAAAAAGGCATTCAGTTAATACTAAAGGAAGATGCAGACCTCAAGGTTTTGTTTGATGCCCTGCCAGCAGAAGAAAGGGATGCATTCGAGAAAGTGCTTGCGCCCGCCATGGTGCTGGGTGACGGACATAAGTCGGCTCTTGGGAAGTCCGGTGCACCAGCCACGCTAACATTAGACGAGGCCATGAAGCAGTACAATCAGGCGCGCGAAATGGAGCTTAAGATCCGCGCCGTTAGCACGTATCTCGAAGACCCGGGTGCGATGAAAGGGACAGTCAAGCACATGCGCGACTTCCTCAATAATGTATCCGCAAGGCAGACTCAGTTTGTTGAGAAAAACGGACAGCTTGAGCTGCGTCAGGATCGCGTCGTTGGCGCTGGCACCGCTGTAACCGTGGTTTCCAATTACCGAGATGCAACACCTGGGGAAGCCGCTGAATTCCAGAATAACAAGGTCGCTTTATCGGATCAGGCAGAGCTCAACGCGCTTTACAAACATCTCAAAGAAGGCGATTGGGGAGCTATCATGGACTCCCCCACCGTGCTGGCCGGGAAAATCTTGCTGGAGGAGCAGGCCCCCACCGGAGTAGGGCTTGCTCGGTCCAAGAACGCAGAGCTAGATCGAAAGGAGTTGGTGAGCCGCCTCGAGAACTATTTGCAGTCCGACAGCGTTTCTGACTTGGAGAACCACGACTCGGCCAAAGGAAAACTTCTCCAGGGTCAAGGCCCTTACGCAGTCAGAGGCGGAGAGATAATGAAAATCCACTCCAGGGCAGGATTCAAGCCTGCCAGCCCGGAGGAGGCCGAAGCCTATCGGAAGAGGGAGCAGGACATCTGGGAAATCGACAAGGATACAGGTTATAAGCTGGCTCACGCAAGAAGCGGAGATTTTTCAAAGCTCACGCAGGAGGATTTCGAGAACTTAGGGATCAGCATTCTTGAGCAGGAAGTGCGTTTGGGCTCCCTTGTCGACAGCAAGGCGAAGGAGTTCATCGGCCACATCAGATATGCCTCTGGAAACGCTGACAAAGACACCCGCGCGGCCTTCCTCCATTTGTACAAGACCGATGCGGAAGGTTTCTTGCCACAAATCGAGTTCGGGGCCCAGGTCTTCAATAACCTTCATTCCTGGCGCGACGTTCATGTCACGCTCAGCGAGGGAAAGACGAGTGAGCTTTGGACCGCGCTCGGCGCCGATGGAATCGTGGATAGCAAAAAAGACGAAGCCAAGGCCAAACAGGCTGTGGATGCGTTGTCGGCTCTCGCCGATATGATCACTTCAGGAAAGCACAGCTTAGGAGAACTATTACAGGCGCAGGATGAAGCCAGGGCGGAAAACAAAGTGCTCAGCCACATGATGCAGGAAGACTTCGCCAAGGTTCGGCGTCATGTCATGGTGATGCACGCGCCCGGGTTTGTGGCAAAAGAAGTTGCCATTTACGTAGGTGTTGCATTGGCCACGGCAGGAGTCGGTGCTGTTGTAAAGGGGGTAGCAGACACAGGGCGATACGCGAAGCTCGGTTTCGATTTAGCCCGCTGGACGGAAGAAGCGGCTGCCGTGGCTCGTGCAACCCAGAAGGTGGGCCAAGGTTCCAAGTTAGCAAAGTTTGGTGTAGGAAGACTTGTCAACAAGGAGTTGAGCATTGTTACTACGTCACAGAGGTTCGGGTTATGGTGGCGGAGCAGTTTGCATACCCTTGCTGATTACAGGAATCCTGCCCTGTTTTTCAAATCGGGGTGGACCATGGCTAAGGGTCTTACGCTCTTTAACCTGACGGGAGGTCAAATCTTTGTACCGCTCGTGTTAGGACATCAAACTCTGCTGGGTCATGATGCGGCGGGCCGGCCTGTCATGTCCTCCTTCCTTGATCGTGACCGCCGCATGTTCAATATGGAGGAGCAGATATCATTTCTTTACGAAACTGCTAAGTTCGGTATGTTTGCAGGACCCTTCTTCAGGATGGCGGTACCGAGCACGCTTTTTGCCAAAGGCGTACCTGCTGAACAAGGTGCTCCTAAGACATGGTTTGGAAAGGCTGTCAAGCGCTCCGGTGAGACACGGGTTGGAGTGGGTTTGGCTTCGGCGAAAAATGCTGTGCGGGAAGGGCTCTACCTCACCGCCGAGGGCGATGCGCTTGCGGCCCGCCTGGGCCCCAACGTAGCGAAAGGATATGCGCAGTTTCAGAAGTCTTTCCTTGGGAAGCAAATTCACTTTGCGGTCGGGATGGGTAAGTTTGACATGGCTCGACAGGCTGCTACCGCGGCGCTTGTGTCCATGGGCGTGCCCCAACCATGGGCAGAGCGCATCGGCGGGTTAGCATTTTTCCTGATCCCGGTTAAGCTTGCTCCGATAGGCGCTGTACGCCCCGATTCACGTTTAACGGGAGTGCGTATCTTGGACGGCAGCGGGAAAAAGGGCGAGGGCCGCTACGTCTCTTTGGAAAAGGTGGATGGAAAGGCCAGTGACCTCAAGATATGGGAGGATATTTTAACCAGTGTCAAGCGCGGGGTGGACGTCCGCTTCGTGGATGGAAAGGGTAGCGAATATCACTCTAAGGAACCGTTTGCAGAGGAAGCCTTACGCGGGATCAACGATCATGTAAAGCAATTGACCATTAAGGAGTTCATCGATAAGCATGGGCCGGATCAGATCCTGGACATTCCTGCTGGGAATAGGCCTTCAGCAGACCGTCCTCTTCCGCCCACAGCGCCTTCTATGAGAGGACATTTTCCAGGTCGTCTCACCGGCATTAGAGGTCAGCGCGGGTTTATCCTTAACCCCTTCGCGGAGCTCCCGAGGCTTTTCGGCAGGAGAACGACCGCTGTTGAGGAGGCCCAGCCCCAGCTTGAGCAGCCTCGCCTGCGGGAAAACATGAGGAAGCCAATCCAGGAGCTCCAAGATCGCCTGAACGAAGTCATGGTCGGACAGGAACGCAGGATCGACAACCTTACCGAACAGGTTGAAGACCGGGTTCTTTCCCGGATTTCAATTGATACAGCGCGCCAGGCAGGCCTCGGCCGGCGCGGGCCGTTCCACACTCCCCGGTATCGCTCACTTACGAAAGGACTAGAGCGGTCGGGCGAGCGAACGACGTTGGGAGATATTTTTGGAAAGCGCATGCCCGAATCATATCGCCACATACGCGTTCACGGTGACCTCAAGGCCTGGGCGCAGGGCGAAAGGATGGATGCCATTGAGAAGGGCCCGCGTGGATTGGAGCGTCTCTATCGGGAGTACGTCGAGCCTCATGAGAGGCTGGTGCAAGGGGGAGAGGCCTCCACGGATCAATGGCAGAGTTCTGGCGAGCTCAGCCGCGCGGCCATGGGGCGGATCACCGATAAGGTCATGGCGCAGAGAAAGCTTACTCCTCAAGAAAGACAGGCTGCTTTGGATGGGGACCATAAGATCATTCGAAGACTCATGTTCTCGGCGGGGCTTGAATCGGAAGGTGCTCTCAAGCAGGTTGAAGGGGAGGTGAAGGCGCGTCTTGCGTACCTGGCTGAACTTGATGCTGTTCGTGACATAGGTCTGGTCATCGAGGCCGACAAAGTGGTGGACATATCGCAGAAAATAGGCCAGGAAATCACATTTAAGCGCGGCGGCAAGGAGTATAAGGTGCTTGTCACCGGGGATCTGGTACGCCTGGCAACCTACCATATTTTCGAAGAGCTAACGGCTTTCACCAGCGGGTCACATACCGACGCTGCTACAGAGGCCCATCGTCTGCTGGCGCGTGAGATCGCGGACGGCACAGGGCTGAAACTGGGCGAGATTGCGGAGCGGCTTAAAGCTACAGCCCAAGATACAGCCACTTCCCATCCCGTAAGGAAATTTTTGCAGGATATCACGACCACGATAGAGAAACGTGGCTGGCAGGAAGTGGTGGTGAGTGATGGGGTGGCCAAAGAGGCAAGGCCCCGAATGCTGGGTGTTCCGGAGATAGTGGCCAGGGAACAGCTGACAGTTATTATGAAACGGGTAGGCCTTGAATTCAGGAGCGACGAATCAGACGCCATCCAAAAAATTACTACATTGACTGATTTTTTGGATGCGGCAGACCAGGCAAAACAGTTCAGGCTTCAGGTTGGTGACGCGGTGTATCGCGGAACTATTGACCGAGAGGCCGGACGCATTAGTCTCACGCCCATAGAGGGCGGGAAGACCGTGAGTCTTAGGCTGAGGCCTTCCGATCAGCTTCCCCGAAAGGCTAAGAAAGAAATCGACACGGCCTTCCGAAAGTTTCTCGAGCGGCATGGTGCAAAGACCGCCCGGGTTTCTGTGGACCAGCTTGACCAGGTCATTGCCCTCAAAGATTTCAACGTCGAAGGGGCCACCGGGGGAGGAAAGACCCTCGTCGTAATTTCCAGACTCATTCTGGAAACATTCAAAAGACCCGAAGGGGCCAAGCTGTATATCACACCGAGCAATATAGAAACGGAAAAAATATTCTCGGACGGCCTCGAGCTCGATCTGCCTAAGACGGAAGCTGAAGTTGAAAATATGGAAATCGTCCGCAACATTGAGGTGCGCGCGGCCGAGGGAAGACCGCGTGATATCCGCTTGAGGTACAAGGGCAAAGTTGTGGATGGAACATTTGGAACCAAAGAAGGCCTCGTCCAGTTCTTAAAGGAGGCAGTTGAGCGCCAAGCTCAAGATCCAAACAGCAGGGTCCTCATGACCTACGCGGAAATCGTGCGCCAAGCGACAGGCCAAGAGCTCGTCAACGGCGACCGCGTGGCGCAGGGCATTCGGGCCAGGCATGAACGCGGGCTTGGGGCACAAGGCTCTCAAGAGCAGGAGCTTCTTATTCTGCTTAAGTCTAACCGCATCATCGTCTTCGATTTTAACCAGGCCGGGCATCTCTTCAATACCGTCGAGGGCTTTACGGAGGCCTATCGCAATACCCCCTTTCGCGTGTTCGATGAGATCCAGCGCATTACCTCCGAGCCTTTGAGTTTCGTATTAGGGACGGGGATGATGCTCGCTGGGAATCACCGCGATTTTAAGCTGATCAAGACGTTGGTCGAAAAAGTGAATTTAGATATTCACAACGAGAAAGTAGTGCAGGTGCGGGCGGATGCGGCGCGCTTTGAAGCGTTGGACGCGAAGGGTGAGGTGGATGCCGTCTTAATAGGCTCCAACGGCGAGGTGCGCGCCCTGACGAAGTCGTTGCAAGAAAAGTACTTGAGGCACACGCCCGAGCTAAGAGGGACGCGTCTTAGGACGAGCTACCTCCTGTCCGCATTCCAGGGCGCCATAGACCCCATCAATTTCGAGTATACGGTAAAAGATGGCAAGATCCGGCCCCTTACGCGCGGGGTGGCGGGGGTTTCAGAGCAGGTGCCTAATGACCTGGCCCATATCATGAGCATCAATGAGAATCGCCGGTTGCGGGGAGAAGGGTCTGTGGAAGATCCTGGTACTCTAGAGGTGCTCGATAGTGTTGCCGGGATATCCCGGTTTGAGTTTTTCCAGGGCGGGATCAACCGCGGGGTGAGCGCCACGATGGAAGGGCTCGAGGTCTTTATCGAGGGGGCCACGGGGGCGCGCATCATGCGTTTCAATGAAGGAGATGTCCCCTCACTGGGCTTAAGTTATAGGATTGTCGACAACATCCTGGGGCCCGATGGCAGGATGAATGCGGCCATAGTGGATAACATCGTCCAGCTTGCGGGGGGAAAGACCGGCAGTCGCGGCATGCTTATTCTTGCCACAGATGAAAGCGTGCAAGCCCTCGAGGGGCAGCTGGGGGATCCGCTGAAGGGCAGGGATATACGCCGCTTCGATTTTAGTCTGGATCCCGGCTCTAAAGATCACGTAGACCTGGTTTCGAAAATCGCAGAAAAGGGATATATCATCTTGGGAACCCAAGTGGCGGGCACGGGCCAGAACTTCCGCGGCAGCTATGACATCATGCATCTTGACAATAAGATCTCGCTGGTTGAAATCAGACAGAATTTCGGACGGAACCGCCGCTTGGACGGCGGGCGGCGCGCGGAAGGCGGACGTTATAAGGTACTGGATCTCGGCTTTTTAAGGGGTCAATTCGCTGAGGCCCGCCATGATATGAATGTGCTCGCGCAATATTACGAACAAATAGGCGATCACAAAACCGTCCAGCTTTTGCGTAACCTGGATAAGGGGCATTATGACTCGTTCTTGGAGCGCACTCAAGCCTCGCAGGATCCCATGCCTTCCACCGAGTTCTTCAATGAAGTCCTGCATCTATCGAGTCGATTAACGCAGGCCCATAGGACCTCCAAGGTCGCGGTCTCGAACCTCCACGACCTCTTTAATTACGCCGATCTTGTGAACCCCTTAAGTCATGCCGTTCGAATCGCGAGGGCGCGCGCCGCGACGGGACTTCCCGGGTATGAGAGGGCTGTAGAAGAAGTGCAAAGGGAATTGAGCGATGCATTGAATCAGGAGCGCTATGACGCGAACCTTGATCTCAGGGCGCGTGATTTAAAGGGCCGTGAACTTGCTGAACACATCTCCTTCATGAGTCTCGCCCGGGCGGAACGGGCATTCCGGAACATCACTGCTCAACGATCGGTCCTCCCACGGGAAATAGTCGAATACTTTGAAACCCAGCTGGAGGCGGTAAGGCGGGTACGCGGCCTGGACGTGGCCGATGAGCACCTTGCAGAGGGAGAATCCGTCGGAAATATCGAGCGGGGCCGAACAGGCACCTTGCGAGAGAGGACCGAGGATCGGGTAGAATTCTTAACGAAGACGAGAGCCCTGGGTCGCCGGATTGCCCTAGAAATCATGCCGCAGGAAGGGGACGCGAATCTATTGAAGGCCGAGGCCCAGAAAGTGCACACGCTCCGTCAGGCGGAGAACAGGTTGGCACGTGTGTTTTCCAAGGATAGGGTGTCTGACATTCTCTCCGAAAGAGAGGGAGTTGCAAAGAATGGTCGCGATTTAACGCCGGAAGGAAAAGTTTTTGTTGACACCCTGCTCACCCTTGCTCGAAGTCAGGAGGTGAGGGCCAGGGCCGCGGCGGCACTGGGAGTTTCCTTAAGCGACGAAGACGAAATATCCGAGAAGGCCCTTGAACTTACGCGAGGGCTGATTGATGGTGGGTGGGTGCCGGCACTAGACGTAAGCCCTGATGCCTTGGGCCGACTTATGACGGTTGAGGAGGTATCCGAGACCCTCTCTTCGGTCGACCCTGATTTCCAGAGGCCTGATCTAGACACTTATCGCAACCTTCTTTCTGCTCCAGACTTCGATCAGGCTCTCCGTGATTGGGTTCCCTCAGAGCGCCTGCCATCCGGAATCATTGAGGCCCGTGCCCGGTATGATTCATTAAGGGTCATTCAGGGACGTGCGGAGAAGGCCTTAGGTCACGAGGACGGGGTGCCTTACCATGCCCTGCGGGTGGATGCGGAAGCCGAGTTCGGACAGGCGCTGGAAGGGATAAGCCTTGGGGCCCTACATGCATTGGATAATCCCGCCGTATTGCCCGGTTATTTGCGCCTCGTTCCCGGCAGGATGAGCGCTGATGAGCACGCAAAAGTGGCGAATGTCGTTCAGAACCTTAGAACGCTATTTGATAATACGGAGCGCGCCGAGTATACCCTCGCGGATATCACCTTGGCTCAAGTATTAAGCGTGGTGAGGGGCGAGGCGAGCTCCCTCGAGCTTCTAAGAGGTCGAGGCGTGCGCGATGAGATGCTTGAGCATTTGCTTGAGGCGGAAGTAAGTCGGGGCCAAGGCCGTGAGTCTCTCAATCGTGAAAAAGAAGAGCGGCTCTTCCGCGCACGAAGGTTGAGAGAGCAAGAGCTCCGTCAGTCTAACAGGCGGGAACGCCCCGGCTTACCAGAACGCCAGCTTGACATCCTGGCGCGCAAAGATGCTGAGACGGATCAGCCGCTCAAACACGAGCTTTCAAGGATTGAAGAGGAGTATGCCCGCCGCGAGCACACTGAGGTGCTGGACGTAGATAGTCCTCTCTTTTTGATGCAGGCGCTTCAGCCGCAGCAACACGGACAAGCTGTGGAACCCTCGACCTTGGCCCGTGCAGCGCGCATGGCTAATCTAACAAGCATTGTTGATGAAGTCATCTTTGCCCAGGATCAGGCGCTTACAAGCCGCCGCTCGGCTTCGCTCATTCAAAAGGTGGAAGCCGCGGCACGGGAGTTGAACACCCTCCGCCCCGAGGAGGTGAGCCTGGCGAGATTTAAGGAAACGGCTTTGGCGCACGGTTTGAGCTCGGAAAAAGATCTCATGCTCCTCACGGGTCGGATGCAGGACCATTTGAGGGTCCAGTCCCTTGGAGACCCGCAACTCGCGCGAGCCTTCGATGGTTTAAGCCGTCTCTTTAAGCTCGCGCATGAGCTTTCGGTTCATTTCCCGCAGTATCAGGTCTTTGACATTCTGTATTCCTTGGATGAGACCTTGTGGTGGGAGGTCTTTAGGACGAGGCTGGTGCAGGACGTCAGCGAAAAGCTGCTTGAAAGAGGCATCCGGGGAGATGAAGCCGACCGCCAGGTTCGGGCCTTTGAGAGACTCTTGGAATCAGGAGACACGGCGGGCATGGATCAGGTTCGGTCTCAAATGGGGCTTCCGGCAATCTCCATGCAAACCGATCTCCTGGAGACGCGTGCCTTGACCTTTAACGAACTCTCCGCGGTAGCCTATAACCTTTTCGGGCAGGACAAAGGCATAAAGACGATCGAAGACATATACCTGCGCGCAGCAGCCGCAGCCGTTGAAATCCTGCGGTTGAGGCATCCGGAAATTCCGGATGAGATGTCTGACGTCGAGGTGCTGGTGCAGTATCAGAATGAATATATCTCCATCGCGAGCCCTCTTGTGACCTTGGTGTTCAGTCTCTTCGGCTCGCGCCGGGATATGCCCGGCCGCACGGTGATCGAAACCCAGCTCCAACAGGTTCCTCATATGGTAGAGAAGAAGACCGGAGATTTCGTCTTAAGACTGGAGTCCCTGTTTGAAAAACACCGCGGGCGAGAGACAGCTAAAGAGAGCGGCCCACGCCTAGTCAGAATTGCCCGCCGCATGGCGCGTGAGCACACGGCGATCTTCACCGATCATATCAATGCCGGCGTCAGGTCCCGCGCCTTAACCCTTGCTCAGCGCATCGGGCAGGAAAGAGCATTCACCCCTGAAGAAGCCCAGGGGCGGCTTGAGGGTGCACTGAACGCTCTCCGCGGTGCCTCCGCCCCTCAAGAAGTTATGCAGCAAGCTCGGCGGCTCGAGCGCATGATTTTTGATACTCCGCACTTCGATAAGCGCAGAGCTGAACTGTTGACCCAGGTAGAGGAGGAAGCCAAGGCGATACTCGGCCTGGAGCTCTTGGGTCATGCGCCAATAGACCAGGCTTGGAGGTTGGAGGGGGTGAAGATTCAAAAGGACACATTGGGCCGGAGCGCAGGATTTGAAGCCACGCTCTCGCAGCCCAAGGGTGGAAAGGACCGGTTCGTGGTGAGCGGCGGCCTGAGGCATCCCCACGGCAAAAACGCC
This sequence comes from Candidatus Omnitrophota bacterium, assembly GCA_016190205.1. Taxonomy (GTDB): domain Bacteria; phylum Omnitrophota; class JACPQZ01; order JACPQZ01; family JACPQZ01; genus JACPQZ01. The sequence continues at coordinate 22,694 of JACPQZ010000075.1, forward strand.
GCCGGCCAATTTGTGCTCCGCGCAGAGATCCAAGGAAACGGCCAACAGCCATTGCGATTAACGGGCTTCCGAGTAAGTGACTTGCCCCACGTTTGGCGCATCGCATTTGTCCAGGGTCGCGAAGAAATGCTTGTCCAGTACGAGAAGGCCTTAAAGAAAGTCGCGGTTGCTCAAGGAAGACGTGAGAGGGCCCATCGTACAGCCCAGTGGCGCAATGAAAGAGCAGCACTGCGGAACTTTTCGAAGGCCTTGGCTCAAACTCGACTCCTTCAGGCCCAAATATCACCTGTGGACATTCCTCAGACCATAGCCTGCGATCACTCCGCTCCTTTCTCGGCTCTTGCGGCCGAGCAGGTGAGCCCGGCGATTAGGTTATTGGAGGAAGAGATCCTGCGTCAGGAGTCAGAATGGGCCGCGAGGCTGGCCGATCCGTCCGTTTTCCAATTGACCCAGCCTATCGCACAGGCGATCACGACAGCAGGAGAACCGAGTCGTTACAACGCGGGTCCCATGGAACAAATGCGCGATTCGAGGGATAGGAAATTGGCCCTGCTCCAGCACGCGGAGAGGCAACTATTAAGAGGCACTGAGGCGGATCTCGAGGAAGCCCTCCGCTATGTCACGGATCCCGCTCAGGCTGGTATTGTTCTGCACAAGCCAGCAGATTGGGCTCAATGGGGTCTGAGTGATAAACGGGATTGGCTTGCGTCCGAGCTCAATCGCTATTTCACAGGCGAAATCGCGCCGGTCATGGAACTTCTCAATAAACCCGAGGAGGAAGGCGATGGTAAGTTTGTAGCCGATCCGGGCGAGAATCCGGATGACACGAAGCGCATCTTGATGGATGCTCAAGTCGCGCCCTTGATCGAGCCTAACCTGGGCGAAAGAAAGGAGACACTCCCTGCTAATCAAAGGAAGCATGAGGCATATCTTGATGCGCAGCGGCGCTATTCAGAAAGATCGGAGCTGCCTGCGACTAAATCCAGTATCGCGAGAACGCTCCTTAATCCGGGGCTTCCCGAGCTACAGGAAAAGATTCTTGAGGCCCTGCGAAGCAGGCTCACCGGAACGAGCTCTTTAAGTGCGGAGTGGGTATATAGAAACGTAATCCTCACAGGGCGGTATGACCTGTTAAATGTAGATGAGCGCGCGGCCGTGTACAGTGTACTTGCGAATGATGTGGAATTCGTTAATTATCGGGGCAGAAAAGTGACTCTCTTCCACGCCGAGATTTTCTCCCTGGTGGACAAGGGGCTTATGCCCATGCTGCCGGGCATCACCGACGTGCAGGCGGAGCTCCTGGGTCAAAACGAATATGCCGAGCGCTGGGCCTTCAGCAAACTCGTTAATCTCTATGCCAAGGAACTCCAGAAGCACGATTCCCCCGAGGCCAGACGCGCGGCAGGAATGGAGCATTATGTGGAACTTGCGGAGGCGATGTTCGAGCAATACCGCGGTTGGATCAAGAAAGGGGCACAGAGTTTTAAGGGTGATGATCTGTTCCAGTTTGTCCGGGCACAATTAGGGCGTGCCGCACCGCTTGCCGTAGTTGAGAAGCAAGCGGGAGACTTTAACGCCTTCGCCGACCAATATAACGAGGCTGTTCGCGACGCCAGCAAAAACACAGGCTTTCACTATAGCCTCGCCGATGGTACCCACGGCATCGTGGTCAATATCGGCAGGTTGAGCTTCAATGCAGAACTTGCAGACTTCTTCAGGACCTTCATTCACGAGGTTGTGCACGCTGTTGACATGGCGGTGAACAAGGCCACCTCGGTATGGGATGCCTTCGGCAATTCCCAGCCAGGCGAGACGAATCAGTTTGTGGACCACGCGACTAAAGAAGGAACGGCGGAGACTGGAAGCCTAATCGTCCTCCGAGAACTTGAGAACCATAATCCTAATCAAGGCTGGGCCGTCATAAACGCCGAACGTGAAATGCTGGTGGGTCAGAAAGAGATTGGCTACCAAATTGGCGCTGAAGTCCTTAAGTGGGTTGTCGAACAAGTGGAGGGATTGGGCGGCGCCAGTCCTGTAGCAATCCGGTGGGAGGACTTCATTCATGTGATCATGCCAGCTTATAGGGCCTTGGGGTTAGGCAGAATGACTTATTACGAGTTCACCAAGCTCGTCAGGCGTTTGGCGAGTCCGCAGGCAGCTGATATGGCACCCATCCCGGGTCAGCGTTCCAATTATTCATTGTTGAGCGTGACCTCGGCCGGGGTGAAGGTACTTCATAAGTGGGACGGAAGTGTTGAATCGGTTAGTCCCGCACAGGGTCACGGGGACGCGGCACTTCAGGCAGTGATTCATGGAGCCACGACCCGGCTTCAGGAACAAGAGGACAGTGCGCGGTCAAAAGTGGAACGTTATGAAAACGCGCGGGGCAGCGGGTCAGACCGCGCGTTACTGGCCTCTCTGCGCGATGAAGCGAACCGGGCCGTGAAGGCATGGGGCAGAGCGGCGGCAGAGGCCGCAGGGCATGAAGCTTGGGGATCGGGAAGCTGGTCGGATACCGGCGTGGCCAGGAACTTGGCTGAAGAAATGGAGCTCGACAAGTGGCTGCAGGGATTGGACCAGGTTAGGGGAAAAGAAGCGCCCATAGGTGCGGCGGATGCACGCAAAGCCGATAAAGAATTTATGGGACGCCTGCTGGCCGATCGCCCGAGAGTCGATGAGGCTGTAAGAGGTGTGACTCAAAGGTTCGAGGAAGGCGGCCTCTCGATTCCTCCCGATCTGGATAAGATCCTCGCCCAAGCTGACTGGAATCGCCTGACACCTGATCAAGCGCGGGCAGCGCATGTGGCGCTCTTCTTTGACGCGGGGCTCATAAAAGACGGTGACCACTCGCTGACCCTATATGAGTTCTTCAGAAAGAAATCGGTCGCAGCGGGTATTTTTGACGAGCGCTATCGTTTGGATCGTCCCACGGTACTTTTCTTGGATCAGTTTAACTATCGCGCCTGGTGGGCCTATATGGATCTTGCACTTAAGGGCATTGATCCAAGAAGTCCGGAACACCAGGCAGAAGTCTTGCAGTTCGCGTTTGACGCAAGGCAGCCGGTGGGTCCCGCCGAAAACATCGCGTTGGAAAGCGGAGTCAACGAGACGGCAGTGAACACAGAAAGCAAGGATTATTATCTAAACACCTTCTTCGGCCGGGTTAAGACCCTTTTCCATGAGCTCACGCATCAGTCTTTGGATCACGAAAAACGCCTGCGCTATGGGGAGATGCAGTTTGAGAGAAGGGCTGAAAATCCGGACGATATCCCCATTCATCCAAGGGACCGCATGCTGATTACCGAGGGATTCGCGCAATTCAATGAGGGCGCCCGTTTTGATGACCTCATCGGCACCCTTGACCCTACCAACGATTCTGATGTCTTCAAGAGGATGAGACAACTGCACCGTCATCAGCTGGTTGCCGGTGCCGGCTTGGAAAAAAGCCAGCCTTATCAAGTGGGAGAAGCATTGGTCGAAGGTCTCGTAAAAAGTGACAAACTGGTTCGGTTCAGAGAGGACCTCTTTCGTGTGGAGCGCGGCCTTGCGAGCACCTTTGAGGTGACCCAAAGAATAACTCAGCCGCAGGGAGACGGACTTTCCACTGCCGATGTCTTCGGGCGCATCCTCCGCGAAGGCAAAGTAAGTGATGCGCTAACGCGCACACTTATCAAGACGGACGGCGGCACCCAGAGTCTGGAAGCCCTTGTGAACGAAATCCGCCAAAGCCCGGAGCGCTTCCCGGAGCTCATTCCGCCGCAGTATGAGCATTCCCTCATGGCCCCGCTTCTCGTCTACTACTACCTCGGTGCGTCGCTGGCGGGGTCTGATACGAATACCATCTTGGAGCGATTCGGAGGCGCGCAGAGAATCCAGGATATCCAGCGCTATATCGAGATCCTGGATCAATCCTTTGTGCGTGGCACAGGGGAGCCCTCGCTTCAGCAGGTCTGGGCGGCTTATGTCCTTAAAGATGAAAAAGTCCGGGCAGAGGTAAAATCCTGGATTAAGGATTTGGAGGAAGATGAAGCCCGGATTGAGGCAAAGCTAAAGAAGCAGGGCCTCCACTTTGCAGACGTCCTCCTTGCGAATGGACGCAAGAAGCTGGTCAGCAAGGTGCTGGGCACAGGTGACGGCCTCCTGGACCAGGTCCTCGGAGACAAGGATGGGTTTAAGAAACTGGCCGAGCCCGAAAAGGCGAGATTCCTGAAGGCACTGGTGGAAGCCAATGTCTTTAATCACGGGCAGGCCTTGAGCGAACTTGTGCTCACCAAGGTGTATGGCGATGGAATCTCGGCCCAGCCCAAAGGCTATGAGCCCCAGTTCGACATCGCCTTTGATCCAGGGATCGAGGCGCCTGCCCGCCTCACGTGGAGGCAGGAGGGAATGGGCCGGGTGTATCTCCTGGAGATCCGCGACAAAAATATCTCCCTCGAGGCAGCCATTCCCATATTGATCTACGAATACGCCAACATGCTCCTCCCGCTCGATTACGAGGAAAGCGCCTTCAAGGCTTTTATCACGCTCCTCATCTTAAGCGACATGTCGCCCTCGCGCGAGACGCAGGCGGAGCGGGACGAGCTGCCGGTCCTCAAGATGAAGCAGCAGCTCTTGGAGCACATCGCCGCCGGAAAAGACGATGCCTTTGTCAAGACCTTCGTCAATCTTGCCCTGGGTTATTTTGAATCAGGTCCAGCCGTGTTTACGAAGATCAAGGAACTGGGTCTCGTAGATCACATTCAGCGAACGCGCGGGCGTGCCGAGACCCAAATGATCCAGATGCTGCTCGAGGATTCTGCGGAGAAGGTGGAGCGTCTTAGAGTGGCCATACCGCAGCATGCGGCCTTTAAGGAGCTCGGCTTAAGCGATGCGGAGGTTAACAGCCTCGTCGCGCGCGTCGTGTTCGACGGGGACTTGCCGGAGACTACATTGGGTGAACAAAAAGGCGACGGCATCGCGATCAACGCGAATATCCAGAATCCGATTGTTCTAGGATATGCCTTTGCGCACGAGGCGATTCACCTCTTGCGGATTAAAAACCATTCTGTGCTGGCCTGGGCCCTGCCCGGCTTCGAGGCCTTGAGACAGGTGCGCGAGGCGTACGGCCAGGACTCCATCCCTGCGGGTCAGGGGGTCGGCGGCGCCCAGCTTGAGCATTTCAACTCCATGCTGGCCGATATCGCCCGCATGGCTTCTGACCCGGACCTCGCGGCCGGTCCCATAAAGTGGATGAAAGAGGAAGACAGCGCGGCAGCACGTGAGGGTCTGCGCGTTGCTGCCCTCCTCACGCAGGGGTACTCCCTCGGGGTGCTTACGGACGGCGCTCAACCTACAGAGCGTCTGCGCACCTTACTCCCTGTGGCCTACAGCGCCCGAGCCTTAAACGAGCAAGGCATTAATCCAGACCTCCTTCAGGCCGAGGAAAGGAGCATCCATCTTTACACGGGTCCGACCGCCCTTGAGAACGCGCTCCGTGCGGGCAGTGCGATTGACGCAGTGTTCGTCACCCGTGAGGAAATGGAAGCCCTGGGCGGTCAGCACGGCGGCGAGATCACGATGGGCAAGAGAAAGGTCCGGGCGTACTATGCCCACAGGATTATGCTCGATCTCAAGCTCTACCAACTGCTCTCCTTGAATGGGTTTGAGATTTCCCACATGGAGCACACGTATCCGGCTCTCTACGAGTACTACAGACTGGTACGCGAGTTCATGCTGGAAAGGGAGCCCGAGCGCAAGCGCGCCTGGGAGTTGAAACTGCGCGAGACCGCCGCCTCCATCCTCCGGACCGCGGCGTAAGCGAGCCGCGCCCTGCCCGGTGTTCAATTGCCCAACGTGACAAAGGGGCAATTGGAATACGGCACAAATGTCTTAAAAAAACGCAGCTTTTTTTCGCACATTTCCGTCCACTTAACTTTTTTCATGTTATATTTTTAAGGTAGAATTAAAAGTTTTTACCCACTTACTTGGGAGGCAGAAAGAAGTGAAGAATAAACCGCCCCGTCTTCACAGAATGACCAGGACTCATCTGGCCTACCTCTGCGTGCTGATCCTCATTCTAGCCGGCCCCCTTGTTGCCGAGGAAATCCGTCTCACCACCTACTATCCTTCACCGTCCGGTGTGTTTGATCATATAGAGGCCAGAACGGCGACGGTACAGGAGACGCTCGATGTGCTGGGTGAGATGAGCGTCGACGGCCATGCCGTAATGGCCACGAATCCCGCCAGCCGCGTGGGGATCGGAACAGATAATCCGAGAAGCCAGGTGGAAATCAAGAGCACCTCTGTGGATGGCGTCATCTGGGCAGGTGCCGGGGCGAATAATTCTTACCCCAGTCCTAATGTTGAACTCCGCGGGCGGCAGGACGCAACCCCTTTTCTGGATTTTCAGTCGGATCCTAGCCCCGGAACCGCGCATACTATTCCGGGCGATCGCAGCGATTACGATGCGCGCGTTATATACCATGGCGATGGCGGAGGCTACATCGGCCTTCCGGATACCCTGGCCATCGAGGCCCGAAGGGTGAACGTTATGAATCGAGGAAGAGATGGAGCCGAATCTCGGCTTTTCGTAAATGAGGTCGGCAAGATCGGTATCCGTAACACCAACCCCCAGCAGGAGCTGGATGTCCACGGCAATGTGCACATCGGCGGCAGAGGTGACGGCCAGGGCGGCCAGCTCTTTCTCTCCGGTCCCAGCTCGAGCTGGACGAGTACCTGGCTCGGCATGGACAGCACCTGGACGGAACCGGGGAAGCGCTGGTTCCACATCGGCGGCGAGACCGATACCGATGGGATCCGGAGAACCGTCTATGCGGCCGACCGGCACAATTTCGGAGGGCGAGTGGGCATAGGTCAGATCAATCCGCAGCAACCCCTGGACGTCAACGGCAATGCCCACATCGGCGGCCAGCTCTTTTTGTCCGGCGCAACCTCCGCTTGGACCACCACCTGGCTCGGCATGGACAGCACCTGGACGGAACCGGGGAAGCGCTGGTTCCACATCGGCGGCGAGACCGATACCGATGGGATCCGGAGAACCGTCTATGCGGCCGACCGGCATAACTTCCTGGGGCGCGTGGGCATCGGGCAGGTAAACCCCCAGCACCCCCTGGATGTGAATGGGAACATCGCTTTCGCCGGCCAGATGTTTGTCAGGGCACCGGGCTCGCCCTGGACCTCGACCTGGCTCGGCATGGACAGCACCTGGACGGAACCGGGGAAGCGCTGGTTCCACATCGGCGGCGAGACCGATACCGACGGGATCCGGAGAACCGCGTATTGGGCGCATCGGCATTTCTTCACCGGCAAGGTTGGAATCGGAACAACGAATCCGCAGTTTGCACTGGATGTGGAAGGAAACGCTCGCAAAACTGTAGGGAGCGACCGATGGTTGACCTCTTCCGATGGACGTCTAAAGCAAAACATCATGCCATTGCAAAATGCCCTAGACCAGGTACTAGCTCTTCGCGGAATTTCTTTTGAATGGAAGGATCCCCGGCGGAATAGCTTGCAACCCGGGCGACATATGGGGATGATCGCCCAGGAAGTTGAAAAGGTATTTCCCGAATGGGTCCACGCGGATGAGAAGGGGTACAAGCTTCTCGGTGCTGAAGGTTTCGACGCCCTCTTCATAGAGGCCCTGCGCGAGCTCAAGAAGGAAAATGAGAGCCTCAAGGAAAAGATCAGACTACTGGAAGAGAAAAACCTCCAGGCAACCTCTGAATAAGCGCATCAACTCCCTGTCGATTCCTGTTAAAAAAATTCTACTTATGCACGCAGACGTCAAATTTATATGGTATATTTATAATGTCCTGAACTGTATATTACACATATATAAAACTGAAACATTTGTTATAAGGGAATAATTACAA
>JACPQZ010000076.1 GCA_016190205.1 Candidatus Omnitrophota bacterium
GCCGTCCCCTGGGCCTTGAGGGTGCCGGTGCTGAATGAGCCGGAGCCCACGAGGAGGCTGGCACCCGCATTGAAGCGGATCTCGACCCCGGGCTCGATCGTGAGGGTGGCGTTGTTGTAGATGGAAATATAGGAAGTGACGATGTAGGGGCTTCCGGCAAGTGTCCATGTAGTATTCGTCGTGATGCTACCGCTTACGTTGGTAGCGGCCCATGCAGGGGCCGCTGTGAGCAACAAAAAGGCGCCGCAAATCACAGGTCTTGCGGCGCTCTTAACTTTGGATTGCAAAGTCACCGGTCCCTCACGATGCCGGTTTATTTTCGCAGCGTTCTGTAACTGGAAGGATATGTGGGGCTTTGGTCATATCGCTCGCGTGGATAGTGAGCCCGCCAGCTTCCCAGGCGGCGATGCCCCCTTCGAGGACATAAGCGTTGTCAACCCCAAGCCGGCGCAGGGTTTTTGCCGCCTCGGGCGCGCGATGGGCCGAATGGATGCAGTAGATAACGAGCGGTTTATCATGAGGCAGTGTGTCCGCCAGGCCCTCGACCTTATCGAACGCAATATTCATAGCTCCCGGCAGATGGCCCGCCTCGAATTCATCGGACTCACGCACGTCCAGAAATGTAACGGGAGTCCCTCCCTCCTGCCATGACTTGACCTCGGAAGGGGTGGTGTACGGAGGGCGGGCAGAGTCAGATGCTTCCTCCGCGCTCGCGACGGGAGTGAACGAGAGAGTGACCAGAGCGGCAGATGTCAGCAACAGTAGATGTGGTTTCATACTAGATTGCTTCGCCCTGCTTCGCCAAGGCTTCCCTCCGGGCCTTCGGCCCGCAAGGGCCGGAGGCGCAGGGGCTCGCAATGACGGGCTTATGACACGTGTATCAGGCAAGTGTTGCTATCGTACCATACGGCGGCGGCAAGTCAAGAGCCGCCAGACGCGCTAGTGTGTCTGGATAGAAGGAGTTAAGAAAAGGATGCCCAAAGGAGGAAGTGTGAGATTGAGCGAAAAGGGCCGGCCGTGATGGGGAATGGCCTCGGCCTCCGCGCCGCCCAGGTTGCCGTGGCCGCTTCCACCGTAGTGGGCGGCGTCGCTGTTTAGTATTTCATTCCAGAGGCCGCCGCGCGGAACGCCCACCCGGTAATAATTTCGGGGAACCGGAGTCATGTTGCAGGCGATGAGTACAGTCTCGCCGCCCGCGCCTTTGCGCAGGAAAGTCAAGATGCCGCTGTCGCTGTCGTGGCAATCCACCCATTCAAATCCTCTCGGGTCGCAGTCCCGGGTGTGGAGGGCCGGCGCGTCGCGGTAAACGCGGTTTAAGTCCTGAATCCATTTCTTGACGCCCGCGTGCCGATCGTATTGAAGCAGGTGCCAGTCGAGACTCGTCTCATGGTTCCACTCCCCCCACTGCCCGATCTCGGACCCCATAAAAAGGAGCTTCTTTCCGGGCTGGGCGTACATGTAGCCTAAAAGGAGCCTTAAGCCGGCGAATTTCTGCCAGTCGTCATTGGGCATCTTTCCCAAAAGCGAGCCCTTGCCGTGCACCACCTCGTCGTGCGAAAGAGGGAGGGTAAAGTTTTCCGTAAAGGCATAGAGCATGCGGAAGGTGAGCTCGTTGTGATGGAACTTCCGGTGCACGGGGTCCTTCGATATGTACAGCAGGGTATCGTGCATCCAGCCCATGTCCCACTTGAACCCGAAACCCAAGCCCCCCAGGTAGGTCGGGCGGGAGACCATGGGCCAGGCGGTGCTTTCCTCGGCAAACGTTATGACTCCCGGAAAAGCCTTGTAGACCTCCTCGTTGAAACGGCGCAGAAAATAGAGGGCGTCCAAGTCCTCCCTCCCCCCGTAGGAGTTAGGGATCCAGTCGCCGTTGCGGCGCGAATAATCGAGATAGAGCATGGAGGCCACGGCATCCACACGGATCCCGTCGGCGTGGTAGCGGTCGAGCCAGTTAAAGGCGCTTGAGATCAAAAAGCTCCTCACTTCATGCCGGCCATAATTAAAGATGAGACTCCCCCAGTCCGGGTGCCAGCCGCGGCGGGGGTCGGCGTGCTCGAAAAGATGCGTCCCGTCAAAATATGCCAGGCCGTGCCCGTCGGAGGGAAAATGGGAAGGTGCCCAGTCCAAAATGACCCCGATGCCGTTCTGATGCAGCACATCCACCAGGAACATGAAATCCTGCGGTGTCCCATAGCGGCTGGTAGGCGCAAAATACCCCGTCGTCTGATATCCCCATGAGCCGTCGAAGGGGTGCTCCATGACCGGCATGAATTCCACGTGTGTAAAACCCATCTCGCGCACATGCGCTACCAGTTTGTGGGCGAGCTCTCTATAGGTAAGCGGCCTTCCGCCTTCTTCGGGAACCCGCATCCAAGAGCCCAAGTGCACCTCGTAAATCGCGAGCGGCCGCGCGTAAGGAGTGTGCCGGGCCCTTTCGCGCATCCAGGCCCCGTCCCCCCACTGGTAACTTAAATCCCACACGATTGAGGCCGTGCGCGGGGGCTTTTCACAGTATGCGGCCAAGGGGTCTGTTTTTTCCGCCTGAAACCCCCGGTAACGCGATTCGATGTGGAATTTGTAGAGGGCCCCCGGCGCCACGCCCGGGACGAAGCCTTCCCAAATCCCCGACTGGCCCAGGGAATCGAGGGGGTGCGCACCGGCTCTCCAGCCGTTAAAGTCGCCAATGACCGATACCTTTTCCGCGGCGGGCGCCCAAACCGCAAACTCAACCCCGGCCTCGCCCCCATGCTCCACGGGGTGCGCCCCGAGTTTTTCGTACAAATGGAAATGACTCCCCTCGTTGAAGAGGTAGAGATCGTCCTGCGTCAAGCGGCTTTTATAGGTTGCGGAGCTCATGAATCCTCGCTAAGATGTCGCGTGTGGATTTTTGCCCGGAAAACTCTTCAAACGTAAAACGCGCCCTGCGCCTCCAATTAGGGCGCTCCAGACCCGTGCCCGGCACGTTTTGGGGATGCGTTTCCATCCACAGGTCTTCCAGATTGATCTGCATGACAGCCGCGCGGCTTGAGCCTAAATAATTGAGCACGGCATTTAAGATCTCCGCTTCATCCCCCCGCGAATTCTTAAGCCACCCGGCCTTCCTCAAAGTCCAGACCAAAATTCTGCGCAGGCCCTCGCGCTCCCTCCACTCGCGGCGGGCGCCGTCGGGCGTCAAGACCCCCGATTTCAACCGGTCTTCCACGTCGAGCCCCCTCCAGCTGGCCGCAAAGGGGGGCATGTCGTGGGTGTTCAAACTCGCCGCCACATCCGCCGGAACGTTGCGAAGAAATCTAAACTTGTTCGTCGGGATCTCGTATTGCACCACGAACATCTTCAGGATCCCGTGACCCGCCATGGAGCGGTTGACCTCGGGGGGAACAGTGCCGAGGTTCTCCCCGACGATGATGGAGCCCGCCCGGTGGGATTCAAGCGAAAGCACCGCATAGAGCTCCTCGTGCGGATAGCGGACATAAACCCCGCGCCGCGCGTCCATCCCCTTGGGGATCCAGAAGAGACGATGAAAGCCCATCACGTGGTCAATCCGCACGAGCCCTGCGAATCTCAAGAGCGCGCGGAACGAGGCCCGGAAATAGTCGTACCCCGCGGAGCGCTGTGCGCCGGGGTGGATGGGCGGAAAACTCCAGTCCTGCCCCTTCATGAAAACCGGATCGGGCGGAGCCCCCACGCACATATCGCCGGCAAATAGATCCTGCCGCTTCCATACATCGTAGCCCTGGGGATGCACCCCGAGGGGAAGATCGAGCGCGAGCCCCGAACGCTGCCCGTGACGGGAGCAGGCGCCGAGGGCCTCTTCCGCGAGCCACTGCACGTAACAGTGATACTGGAAATGGGCATCATGGTAATCCGCCTCCTCCGGCGCGCCGTGCTTCAGGCGCTCCGGCCACGCCGTCCAAGGCTTAAGCGTTTTTTCGCACACCGCCCGGAAGCGCGCGTACTCTTCCACTTCCGGCCGGGCGCTTAAAAATGAGCGGAAGGCCTCGAACCGCTCGCGCGGCTTGTCTTCAAAAAAGCTTTGCGCGAGCTCGCTCAAGACTCTTCTCTTTAAAGCCATGCCCCCTCTATAGTCCACCTCGCCGCTTCGGCCGAGGACACCCAGCTCATTCTGAAAGTCCTGCGAGCGCACGAGGGTCTGGGCGCGCGGCGATGTCAATAACTCCGGCACTTGCTTTACGTCGAGATAAAACTCGTTCCAGAAAAGCCGGCTCACCGGCGAATAAGGGCTGGGTTCAAAAGGTTCATCCAAAAAGGCCGCGAAGATGGGGAGCGTTGCGGCGAAATTTCCTCCCAGCTCTCCGACCCAGCCGATCAAGCGCCTTAAATCCGAAAAGTCCCCGCTCCCCCAGCTCTCACCGGTCCTTAAGGAGTAGAGCGGGAGAAATGCGCCCCACATCCTTTTAGAGTTCTGGGTATGCGGGGCCCATGCCCTCCGCGGCGCGCTGATCACGAGGGATGTGAAAGACGCACCGCCCAGCTCCACCCTGAGCTTATGGTAACCCAACGGGAGTTTTTCCTTGAGGCGAAGCCCCTTGACCACAAAGGCCACGCCTTCCACGACCTTACGACCCCGGGACGCGGCACCGGAGAGAGGGACCGTCCAGCGCTTAAAACCGCCCTCCTCAAAGTGGAGCTCGCAGGAGGCTTCATGTTTGAGCAAGGCCTCGGGCAGTCTCACATTAAAATCCATATCGCCTCCGTCCCAAACAATGTGTACGGGTTCCAGGGCGCGCCGCCAGAGCGCCTCCGCGCGGGCCCTCAAGACATCCCCGGCCTGGGCGGCGCGCCCAAGCGGGGCACCGAGCGCGCATAAGACTGCCAGGAGCGCCTCTTCGTCCGCACGCTTCACCCTTCCAAACGCGTCGCGATAGGCGGTCAGGACGCCGCAGGATTCGGCCAGGCGGTCAAGATCCGACTTAAACAGGTGCATGGACCCGTCTCACGCCCCGTCCGACACAAGGTCCAAGATGGCCTGGAGGGGAATTCCGGCCCAGTCGGGTCTATTGTTGAGCTCATACGAAAGCTCGTAAAACGCCCGTTCGAGGAGATACGAGTCCAGGAGATTTCTGACCTCGTCCCGGGCGCGCGGGAGGAAGGCGGCCTCGCGCGCCGTTTGAATATAGGACTTTAAAAATGCGGCGCTTACCCATTCGTACCAAAGCGCGCTCCAGGGCTCCACGAGCGCGAGGTCCTGCGCGTGGGAGACCGCCCTTCCCTGCCCCCCGTTTCCGGAAAAGGTAAGATACGCCACGGAGGCCGCGTAATGAAATGACCGGATCATACCGGCGACATCCGAGAGCGGCGAGCGCTTGAGACGCCGCTCGGTCAAAGAGCGCTCGGGCTCGCCCTCGAAGTCCATGATCACAAAATCCTTGCCGCTCGTCGCGAGCACCTGACCGAGGTGGTAATCGCCGTGACAGCGGATTCTCTGGGCCGTGATCCGTGCCCCCCGCAGCCAGTTAAAGCGCTTGGCGACTTCGGGTGCGAACGTCAAGAGCCGCTGGGCCTTCTCCCCCGCCGCGCCGGTCAGGGAGGATTGGTGTTTCCGTAAAAGCTCCAGCCCCTGGCTCACGGTCCCGCTCATGGATTGGTACATGGCGCGCTGGTAGAATGGTGTAAAGGGCTCGGGATCAAACGCAGGATCCCCTTTGCTCAAGGCGAGCGCCTGGTGGAGCTCGGCCGTCCGCTTGCCCAAAAGCGACACGGAATCAAGATAGGGACCGATCATCTCGATGGCGGTCGAGCTCACGGGTTCGTCTACCAGCGCGATGAGCGGCTTTCCGGAACGCGACGCCCCCTGCGACACCTTGACGGACGCAAGCGCGCGCTCATAAAAACGGCTCAAGGCGTCCAGGGCAAGCGACCAGGTGTCGCCCTGGTTGGCCGCATAACCCTGAAGGACTCCGAGAGTTAGGGGCTCACCGCGTTCACCGCGCTTAAACTCGAGATAACCGGCCACGGGCGGCACATTTTTAAACGCAGTGCGTTCAGTTAGAAACTTTCCGATCTCGAGGTCGGGATTCATGCCCTCCTGCACGCGGCGGAAGAGCTTAAAGATCGAGAGTTCCCCGTACACGATGGAGGTATTGCTCTGCTCCGAGCCCAGGACGCGGGGTTCCAGGGCCGCATCCGTCAACCCGTGCAGGGCGCGCAAGGCAGGGGTGGGAATCGATGCGAGCTCCCCCGTGGAACCCTTAAAGACGCGCCGCTTCTCGATGGCCCCCAAGACAAACCGGCAAAACTCCGTATCGTAGACGGCGTCGACCAAAAGCCCCTCGGCCTTGGATTCGCGCACGACGCTCAACACGGAACCCGGAGAGACCTCCTTCACCTTGGCCGCCCTCTCCCCCGTAATAAAGGAAAGGGGGAGGCTGTATAAATCGGGCTCGCCTTCCACAAAATGGACGCGCACGAGGGCGATGACCGATTGCGGCCTCATCACGATCACCTCCACAATCTCCGCAGAAAGGACCGTCCTGGCCTTTCCGGCAAACCACCTCCGGCCCGCGAGATAGGAGGGTAAAAGGTCTTCCAGGGCGCGCTTCGACTTGCCTCTGAAAAGGGTCTGCCAGCGTCCCGAGGTCTCGAGCACCGGGACCCCGGGCTCCCGCATTTCCGCAAGGCCCTTCCCCCCTCCCGCAGATTCCAGTGAAAACCAGTAGAAGGAATGCGGCCCCAGGGTCACGGTGTACGGGGCGTCCGTGATCGCGGGAAATTCCGTGCGGCCGAAGAGCTCCACCGGAAGGGCGCCCTTATACGCCGATAGATCCAGCGTGGCGTACTGCACGAAGCGCGAAAGATTCGCCACGACCAAGATAATTTCGCCCTCATGCGCGCGCACAAAGGCCAGGACCTTCGGGTTTTGCGGAATGAGGAGCTTGAACGAGCCCCTGCCGAAAACCGTATGCCTCGCCCGGATGGCGAGGATGCGCTTCATCCACCTCAAGAGCGAATGCGGATTTTTCTCCTGGGTCTCGACGTTTACGGCCTCATAATGCGACGCGGGATCGATAATTATAGGAAGATAGAGCCTTTGGGGATTGGCGTGGGAAAAGCCTGCGTTCTGGTCGGCGCTCCACTGCATGGGGGTGCGCACCCCGTTGCGGTCTCCCAGATACACGTTGTCCCCCATGCCGATCTCATCGCCGTAGTAAATGACCGGAGTTCCCGGGAGGGATAAAAGCAGGCCGTTTAAGAGCTCAATGGTGCGGCGGTGGAAACCCAAAAGGGGCGCGAGGCGCCTGCGAATGCCTAAATTGATGCGCATCTCCTGCTCCTGGGCGAAGGCGCGGTACATGTAATCACGCTCCTCGTCGGTCACCATCTCCAAGGTGAGCTCGTCATGGTTTCTTAAAAAAATCGCCCACTGGCTGACTTTGGAAATCTCGGGCGTCTGCTCGAGGATATCCACGATGGGCTGGCGGCTCTCCTTGCGCAGGGCCATAAAGAGACGCGGCATGAGGGGAAAGTGAAACGCTATCTGACACTCGTCCCCCGACCCGAAATACTTGGCGGCGTCTTCCGGCCATTGGTTGGCCTCACCCAGGAACATGCGGTTTTTGAAGCGGGCGTCAACATGCCGGCGAAGCGCCTTTAAGAAATCATGGGTCTCGGGCAGGTTTTCACAATTCGTCCCCTCTTTTTCGAAAAGGTACGGCACGGCGTCCAGGCGCAGGCCGTCGACACCCAGCCCCAGCCAGAAATCGAGCACCCTTTTCACCGCCTTGACCACCAGGGGGTTCTCGTAATTGAGATCCGGCTGGTGGGAATAAAAGCGGTGCCAGTAGTAGGCCTTGGCGATAGGGTCCCAGGCCCAGTTGGAGGTCTCGAAGTCCTTGAAGATAACGCGGGCATCGCGGTATTTCTCCGGCGATTCGCTCCAGACATAAAACTGGCGGTAGGGGCTCGAGGGCTTTTCCCGACGGGCGCGCTTAAACCACGGGTGCTCATTGGAGGTGTGATTCAAGACAAGCTCCGTGATGACCCGCAGGCCCCGCCGGTGCGCCTCCCTTAAAAAGACGTTAAAATCCCTTAAGGAGCCGTAGGCCGGATGGACGTCCGTGTAATCCGCGATGTCGTAGCCGTCGTCTTTTAACGGCGAAGGATAAAAAGGAAGGAGCCACAGGGCCGTCACCCCCAGGTCCTGGAGGTAGTCCAGCTTCCGGGTGAGGCCTACGAAATCTCCGATGCCGTCTCCGTCGCTGTCCTGAAACGCGCGCACATGGAGCTCGTAGATGATGGCGTCCTGGTACCACAGCGGGTTGTCCGCGAGAAGCGTACTGGATGCCTTGGCACCGGCCTTGGCTTCAAGCTTGGGTTCAGTCATGTTCCCTCTATTTTCCGGCGGGTTTTACAACGCGAAAGATGTGCGCCGGCTGGCTGTTGGGATCGAGCTTCACAAAATTACGCGCCCCCCGCCAGGTGTACACGGCGCCGCCCAAAAGGTCTTGGAGTTCATACGGCCGCGCGAGGTCAAGCCCGAGCGCCGCGAGGTCAAGCTCCACCCAGCCCGACTGCGCGTTCCGGGGATCGAGATTGACGATCACAATCACCGTCTCCCCCGAACCCGCGTCCTGTTTACTGTAGGCGATAAGCTCCTTGTTATCCGCCGGGTGAAACTTAAGGCTCAAATCCTGCCGCAAGGCCTGGCATTCCTTCCGGATCATGTTCACGCGCGTGATGAGATCGCAGAGGCTTTCTTTCCTTTCTATATCCCAGTGCCGGAGCTCGTACTTTTCGGAGTTCAGGTACTCCTCGCCCCCCTTTTCCCGCGGACGGCTCTCGCACAGCTCAAAGGCTGGTCCGTAAATACCGTAGTTGGCGCCCAGGGTCGCGGCAAGCACCAAGCGCGCGCGGAAGGCGGGGGGACCGCCGGACTGCAGGGTCTCGTGCAGGATATCCGGGGTATTGGGCCACAGGTTCGGCCGGAAGAACTCGCGCACGGGGCTCTGGGTGAGCTCCGTGAAATACTGCTCGAGCTCGCGCTTCGTGTTGCGCCAGGTAAAATACGTGTACGATTGCGTGAACCCCAGCTTGGCCAGGTGATACATGACCTTCGGCCGCGTGAAGGCCTCGGACAGAAAGATCACGTCGGGATGCTCCTTCTTCACCTGCGTGATGAGCCATTCCCAGAAGCGAAAGGGTTTGGTGTGGGGATTATCGGCTCGGAATATCTTGACGCCCTGATGAATCCAAAAGAGCACGATCCCTTTAAGCTCGAGCCAGAGCTTCTGCCAGTCTTCCGTCTCAAAATTAAAAGGATAGATATCCTCGTATTTCTTGGGGGGATTTTCCGCATACTGAATCGTCCCGTCGGGGCGTACGACAAACCAGTCCGGATGCGCCAGGCAATACGGGTGGTCGGGCGAAGTGTGAAAGGCGAGATCCAGGGCGACCTCAAGTCCCAGGGCCTTCGCCTGCGCCACGAACTTCCGGAAGTCTTCCAGGGTCCCCAGTTCGGGATGCACCGACTTATGCCCGCCTTCGGGGGATCCGATGGCCCAGGGGCTTCCGGGTTCCCCGGGGGCCGCCGACATTTCGTTATTCTTTCCCTTCCGGTTCGTGCGCCCTACGGGGTGAATGGGGGGAAGGTACACCACGTCAAAGCCCATCCCGGCAATATAGGAAAGGCGCGCCTCACACTCCGCAAAGGTGCCGTGCCGGGCCGGCTCCCTGCCCGCCGAGCGCGGGAAAAACTCGTACCAGGATCCGAACGAGGCCCTCTCCCAGTCCACCCAGACGCCCAGCTCACGGGGATAGCTCACCGCGCCTCTTCTGTCCGGATAGCGGTTCATCAGAAATTCCAGGTCGCCGCCCAAGGCAAGCTTGATCCGGATGTGCGGGGCGATGTCGCGCTCCTCCTTAAGACACCGCGCAAAATCGCGCAGGGACTCCTGGTCAGCCCCCTCGGCCCGCTGGGCGGCGGCCTCTACAAGAACTCCCCCCAGCGCGAGATCTGACGACACATCCACATCCGCCGCCACCTTCTTTTCCAGATCGCGCCTCCAGGTCGCAAAGGGATCCACCCAGGCCTCCACGCAATAAAGATACCGCCCCAGCTCGCCCAAGCGAAACGAGCCGCGCCACCTGTCGTTCGAGAGCTGGCCCATGGGCGAGCAGCGCCATTCCGGCTCCCGCTCATGCCGGTAAAGTATCTGGGCAGAAACCGTCCCGTCGCCGTCGGCAAAGATATCCGCCTCCACGTAAAGCTCCTCTCCAACCGTGCGCTTCACCGAAAAGCGGCCCCCGTCGATTTCCGGAGTGACCGACTCGATCACCATGCGGGAGGGACTTAAGGGCGGTACGGGGCCGGCGCCACCCGAAGACCCCTGGTTCCCCGCTCCTCTTTCCGGATCCACGCGCGAAGGGCGGTTCATCGCAGCCTCTCCGTCATTCGAAATACGGCCAGGGAGTGGCCCGCCAGCTCAAATTGTGAACTGTGCTCTAAAGTCATGGAATCCGCCGCCGGCCTGGCCGTGTTGAGCGCGCAGTGCCAGGAAGCCTTCCGTGCCGCGGGAGGAAGATGGAACAGAACGGCATCGTTCGCGGAATTAGCGAGTATTAAAAGCTGGTCCTGCCCGGCCATAAGCGCCCCGAGACATCTCAACTCCTTGTCAGCCCACTCGGACTCTGTCATCTCCCTGCCCGAAGGCGCGAGCCACGTAATATCCTTTAACCCTGTGCCGGAGACAGGGACTCCTTCAAAGAAGGATGTCCGGAAGATGACCGCCTCGTCTTTGCGCAGGCGGATGACCCTGGTCACGAATTCGAGAAACTCTTTTTTTGCTTCATCCAAATCCCAATCCACCCACGTCAGAGGGCTGTCATGACAGTAGGCGTTGTTGTTGCCTTTCTGGGTGCGGCCCAGTTCGTCGCCGTGGGAAAGGAGCGGAACGCCCTGCGACAAGAGCAATGTGGCCATCAGATTACGCTTTTGCCGCTGTCTCAACGCCCGTACGTGAGGGTCCCGCGACGGACCCTCAACCCCGCCGTTTGAACTAAAATTCTCGCGATCGCCGTCGGCATTCTTTTCCTGGTTGGCCTCATTGCGCTTCTCGCTGTAACTCACCACGTCCTCCAGGGTAAACCCGTCATGCACCGTCACGTAGTTAATACTGGCTTGAGGCGTGCGTCCGTTCCGGCCAAAAAGGTCGCTCGAACCGGCCAGCCGGGTGGCAAACTCTCCTGCTGAACCCGCATCCCCCCTCCAGAAACGCCTCACCGCGTCGCGGTACCTTCCGTTCCACTCGGACCACCCGTGCGGAAAATGGCCCAGACGGTACCCGCCTGGTCCGGTATCCCAAGGCTCGGCCATCCACTTGACCCCCGAGAGGGCCGCGTCGTCCCGGATGGAGCCGTAAAATTCAGCAAGCGCATCCTCACCGTCCAGACCGCGCGCCAGGGCCGGGGCCAGATCAAAACGGAATCCATCCACATGCATCTCCTCAACCCAATAGCGCAAGCTGTCCAGAACGAGCGCGCGCGTCCGCGGGTGCTTCATATTGAGGGTATTCCCGCATCCGGTGTAATCCACATAGGCGCGGGGATCATCCCCCCTGACCAGGTAGTAGCTTTTGTTGTCGATTCCGCGCAAAGAGAGGGTGGGTCCCAAGGGTCCTCCCTCCGCCGTGTGGTTATATACCACATCCAAAATAACCTCGATCCCCTCGCGGTGCAGGGCGCGGACCATGGTCTTAAACTCCCGCACCGCGTCCCCCGGCCCGCCCTGCAAGCCCCCGGCCGGGGCGGGTTCGGGCCTTGCGGTTGACGAAAACCGAATGTCCGGAGCAAACCAGCCCAGGGTGTTGTAGCCCCAAAAGTTCGTCAGCCCGACCTCTGCCAAATGCCGGTCCAGGGAGTGCTGATGGACCGGCATAAGCTCAACGGCCGTAACCCCAAGCTTCTTTAAGTGCCGGATGGCCGGCTCGCTCGCCAGCCCCGCGTACGTCCCCCGCAGCTCCTTACGAACTTCCGGATGGAGCGCAGTAAATCCCTTGACATGCAGTTCGTAGATAATCGACTTTTGCCACGGAACGAGGGGGGGTCTGTCCTCCTCCCAGTCAAAGGCCGGATCAATTACGAGCCCCAGGGCCGCACACTTCGCGCTATCGCGCCGGTCAAAGGCAAGATCCAGCCTGGGATCGCCGCTCCGGTACGCGAAGAGCTCATTACCCCAACGCGTGGCGCGCCCGACACCCCGCGCGTACGGATCAAAAACCACCTTATGCGGGTTGAAACGGTGGCCCTTTCTGGGATCGTAAGGACCATGGACGCGATAGCCATAAAGCTGTCCCGGCCCCGCCGGGAGAGCGTAACCGTGCCATACCCCCTCATAAGGGCCGAAAAGCTGAAAGCGGTAAGTCTCGGAACGCGCGTCAGGGGAGTTAAAAAGGCAAAGCTCTACCTTTGTGGCATGGTCCGAAAAAAGCGCATAGTTTACCCCTGATCCGTCCCACGTGGCTCCTAAAGGATAAGGCCTTCCGGGCCGTATGCGGATCCGACGCTTGAAAATAGGAATCCTTGCCGGAGGAAATTAAGTTTGAAGACCGGTTTCAAACAAAAGTACGGGTGGTGCTGGCCGATTCTCTCCTGATTTCCCTCTCGGCCTGCAGCCAATCTTGTTGAGCACTACCCTGCTGCCTGCCCTTCCGTTCCCAAATTGCGTACGCCCGCTCCCGAATTTTTTGTTCGAGTCTCGGTTCGCGTCTTTGCTGCGGAGCGGCCCCTTGATTCTGCGGAGCGCCCGGAGAGGCTGTCCACTCTCTTTCTCTTCTTGGCCGAGTTGCGACTTCCCTTTTCATTTGACACACCTCCTTTTTTAGCTATGAGCTTTCAGCTTTCAGCCGACAGCTGATCGCTCCTTACCTATTAATTGTATTGTGAAAACTGATGCTGGCACTTCATTATACCAAAGCCCGTATCTTTTTCTATGATATAGTGCTACAATAACGACTCAACCAACTATGGCATAACGAGTAATGAAACCTCGAATTGCATATTTTTCAATGGAAATAGGCCTGGATAACACCCTGCCGACCTACGCGGGGGGGCTGGGCATCGTGGCAGGAGATACCATCTATTCGGCCGCAGACCAGGGGATTTCCATGGCTGCAGTCACCCTGCTTTACCGCAAGGGTCATTTCCGGCAGACCCTGGAGGCGGATGGCACCCAACGCGAAGAACCAGTGACCTGGCCCATTGAAAATTATCTCAAGGAGTGCGGCCCGCGGGCCCAGGTAGAGATCGCGGGGCGGAAGGTCACCGTGCGGGCCTGGGAATACCAGGTAAAAGGACACGGCGGATTCGTCGTCCCCGTCTATTTTTTGGATACGGATCTCCCTGAAAATAGCGATGTAGACCGCGGGCTGACCGATGTCCTTTATGGCGGGGACGAGCGCTACCGGATCTCGCAGGAGGTGATCTTGGGGATCGGAGGCGTGCGCGTCTTGCGCGCGATGGGGTATGACTCCATCGAGCGTTTTCATATGAATGAGGGTCACGCGGCGTTTCTCGTGCTGGAACTTTTGCAGGAGCGGCTGCAGGCGACAAACCGCACTCAATTACAGGATGAAGATCTTGAAGCAGTAAGAAAGTCATGCGTCTTTACGACGCACACCCCCGTAGCTGCAGGCCACGACCAGTTCCCGCTCGCCCTGGCCCACGATGTGCTCTCCAGATGCCCCCTCCTCGGCAGAGAGGATCTCTGCAGCCATGAAGGCAAATGCAACATGACGTACCTGGCGCTGCGCTTCAGCCGGTACGTGAATGGCGTGGCCAAAAAGCACGCAGAGGTCACCCGGAATCTTTTCACTGAATACCCCATTGACTCCATCACGAACGGCGTGCACGCGGTCCGCTGGACCTCGGAACCCTTCCAGGCCGTGTATGACCGATATATCCCGGGCTGGAGACAGGACCACAGCCTCCTGCGCTATGCGATCCGGCTCCCGAGGAGGGAGCTTATCGATGCTCATGAAAAAGCTAAACTCGCCCTATTGGGTTACGTCGAAAAATGCACGGGGTCGGTGCTCAAACCTGACGTCTTGACGCTGGGTTTCGGACGCAGGGCCACCGCGTACAAGCGCATGAACCTTTTGTTCCAGGACATGGAGCGTCTGCGTGCGATCGCGAAAGCGGAAACGCCGATTCAGGTTGTCTTCTCGGGTAAGGCCCATCCCATGGATGGGGAGGGAAAAGCCCTCATCAGGCAGATCCACCAGGCCAAGGCGGAACTCAATGGTGCTATTCCCATCGTGTACCTTCCCGAATACAACATGGAGCTCGGAAAGCTCCTCACGTCAGGTGTGGACATCTGGCTCAACACGCCCCAGCCCCCGCTGGAGGCCTCGGGCACGAGCGGCATGAAGGCCGCCTTAAACGGAGTTCCTTCATTGAGTATCCTGGACGGCTGGTGGGTGGAAGGCTGCATCGAGGGCGTTACGGGATGGGCCATCGGTTCGAGCTCCCGAAATTACGAGCCCACCGTCTCAAACGACTCACGGTCTTTGTATGTGAAGCTGGAGAAGAAGATCTTACCCCTGTTTTACGAGAACAAGGAGCACTTTACCGACATCATGGCGCAATGCATCGCACTGAATGGTTCCTTTTTTCACTCACAGCGGATGATCGAACAATATGTGGTCAAGGCGTATTATAAATGACCGCGTTTAACCTTACGGATTTTGCGATCCTCTCCTTTACCACCCTATTTGTCATCGTCGACCCCATCGGACTCGTGCCGACCTTCCTGGCCATGACCGCGTCCAACAGCTTGAGCGAAAAGCGGCACATGGCCTTGGTCGCAACCGCAACCTGCGCCGTGCTGCTCATCGTGTTCACCCTGGCAGGTCAGGCCATCCTCCGTGCCTTAAGTCTCACGCTCTCCGCATTCGAGCTCGCGGGCGGGATGGTGCTCACCGTGATCGCCCTGGATATGCTCAAGGCCCGCCGCACGCCGATTAAGGAAACGCCCGAGGAAAAAAAAGAGGGCATCGACAAGGATGATATCGCCATCACACCCCTCGCCGTGCCCATGCTCGCGGGACCCGGCGCCCTGACCACTGTAATTCTATTAAGCAGCAGGGCGGAAAATTGGATTTATAGTTCCGTGCTCCTCCTCAATATCATACTGGTTTCGGTCTCCGCCTACCTCATCCTGCGCATTTCACTCAGCCGGGCCAACCTCTTTGGGGTGCTCCCCATGAAAATCGCGACGCGGCTCATGGGCCTATTTCTTTTGGCCATCGCGGCCCAGTTCCTCATGAACGCGCTTGCGTCCCAAATTCAATCTTCCTTCTCGCTTTCCTCTTCTTCCTCTTCAATGCCCTCCTCCAACTCTTCCGGCTCATCCTCGCTGGGACTGGGCCTGCCGGGACCAGAGCCGGGAGAAACAGAATCGTCGCCTGACCCGATCAGCCTTCTCTCTTCCGAGAACATCTAACTCACCCCCTTTCATGAACCGTGCCCCTCGCACGGCGTACGAATTATAGGGCCCGCGACTCGGACTTGTCAAGCGGTTTTAAGACGCCGGTCACGAGCTGGCCGCAGGCTGCCTGGATGTCGTCCCCCATGGTCTTCCGCAGGGTGACTTGAAGACCCCGCTCCTTAAGATGATCGGCAAAATTCCTGATCTGTGCAGGCAGTGAGGACTCAATCGCCTCGCGCGGGATGGCGTTATAGGGAATGAGATTGATGCGCACGCGGCCGATGGGAAGCGTAAAGCGGGCCAGGGCCTCCGCCTCTTCTAAAGAATCATTGATCCCCTTGAGCATGACGTATTCGAAGGTGAGGTGATGGCGGCGGTTTCCGTGCCGCCTGACGTAGCGCCGGGCCCAGTCCTGGATTTTTGGAAGAAAATTTTCGGGGCCTGTGGGAACAAGACGTGCATGGGTGCCACGCACCGCGCTGTGGAGGGAAACCGCCATGCGCACACGCGGCCAGCCGGGATCTTTGAGGATGTGCTCAAGAGGCGTTAAGAGCCCCACGGTGGAGACTGTGATGCGCGTGGGGCCCAAGGGGGTTGAGGTAAGCCAGGTATGAAGGGCCGCCTGGACCTCGTCCATATTCGCGAGGGGCTCCCCCATTCCCATGAGGACCATGTTGGTGATCCGGCCGAGTCCGCGCCGCTCTTTAAGATAATCCTGCCAGAACCGGTATTGATCCGTAATTTCATCCCGCGTGAGATTACGTCGGAATCCCATATGTCCGGTGGCGCAGAAAATGCATGCCATCGCGCATCCCACTTGGGTCGAGACACAAACCGTCCACCCGCTCCTTGCGTTCGCCATGAGAACGGTCTCAACAGCCCTGCCGTCGTCCAGCTTCAGCAGTGCCTTGAAGGTGTCATGGCTTGCACTTTCAAAAACCTGCGCGTCCCGGTAGGCTGTCCAGGGGATCTG
This sequence comes from Candidatus Omnitrophota bacterium, assembly GCA_016190205.1. Classification (GTDB taxonomy): domain Bacteria; phylum Omnitrophota; class JACPQZ01; order JACPQZ01; family JACPQZ01; genus JACPQZ01. The sequence goes on from JACPQZ010000076.1 coordinate 16,413, forward strand.
CTCCCCAACCTTTGCGCGCATCGCGGCAGGGAGCACCGTGGCCTCGTCCCAGTTATTCCACTTTCCGGCAAATAATCCCTGCTCCACCTGCCGCCAGCGGTAGGAGGGCGCATCTGGAAAAATGGTTTGAAATAACTCCTGTCTATTCAAAATTTAGTGCCGGGTGCTGTGATGTGGGGAATAGGATCCGCGGCGGCTGGCGAGGTAAATGAGGGCCACGACGCCGAAAAGGATCCCAAGTATGAGAAAGCGGGCAAACCAAATGTAGGGCTGGTTTTCGGCAGGGACCCCTTCCATCGAAAGCACCCGAAGTCCTTCCTGGGAAAACCAGATGAAGAGGAGTACCACCAGAAATGCGGGCGTTACATATTTTACAACCGGGATGAAGATGCGCGGCACGGTGAAATGCGCCCCCCTATGGATTTCTTGCCACGCCCTCCGCGAGCCGAATATCCACATGAAAAGGATCACCTCAATAGCCGCAAGCGATACAGGCCCCAGCGTCCCGATCCAGAAATCCATCTCGTTTAAGAAACCGTATTTTAAGAAAAGGATGACGGGCTGGGCGAAGAAAAAAAGCGCAAGGCCCACCACCCACGCCGCCTGGCGGCGGGTAAATTTAAGCTCCTCCTGCAAAAATGCCATAAGGGGCTGAAGGAGGCCCACCGAAGACGTGATACCCGCCAAAAAAAGCAGCAAAAACCAAAAGGTTCCGAAGGCCTGGCCGAACGGAAGGCGTTGAAACACCATCGGCATGGCGAAAAACCCGAGGTCAAACGACCCGCCCGAGGCGATCTGGGCCGTTTGCGCAAGGCCAAAGAAGGCTACCGTCGCGGGGATCGCTATCGAACCTCCCAGTCCCACTTCGGCCACTTCGTTCATACAGGCCGTCGTAAGTCCCCCGGCCACCAAGTCGTCCTTTTTGGAGAGATAGCTCGCGTAAGTTTGAATGGCCCCGAACCCCAGGCTTAACGTAAAAAAGATCTGCCCCGTTGCCGCGAGCCAGACCTTGACATCTGAAAGCCGCGAGTAGTCCGGGCGCCACATAAAAGCAAACCCCGAAGCGGCATTCTGCTCCGGATGAAGGGGATCAGGAGCGCCCAATGTGATCACCCGGATGAGAAGGATAATCCCAAATAGATAAATGAGCGGAAGCGCGATATTCGCAAGCCTCTCTATGCCGCGCGACACACCTCCCAGCAGAATCCAAATATTGACAGCCAGGGTGACCAGAAAGAAAAAATACGCCGGGGCGATGCTCGGGAAATAGTGATTGGACATCTTGCCCTGAAAACCGGAGAGAAAAGCACTCATCTCGCCAAACTCGCTGATCCCGAAATAGCTTCCGGACATGGAGAAGAAACTGTAGGCGAGCGTCCAAGACTCGATGTAGAGGTAATAAACGGTCACGCAGAAAGGGATAAAGATCCCGAGCGCCCCCAAATATTTGGCGATGGGATTGGCCCACAGCCGGTGGAACATGCCAGGTGTCGTACTGTGTCCGAACTGGCCCCCGTAACGCCCCATCGCCCATTCCACCCACATGAGCGGGATCCCCATGAGGATGAGCGCCGTAAAATAAGGAATGAGAAAGACACCGCCGCCGTTTTGGGCGCATTGCACTGGAAAGCGGAGGAAATTCCCCAGCCCGATGGCATTTCCCGCCATGGCGAGGATGAGTCCCATCCGGGTGGCCCAGCGTTCCCGCTCCCTGGCTGGGGAGCCCGCCCCGTGTCCTTTGTGGGTCATACGGTGAAGTATTTTAACACATTGTCGCGCATCGTGCTTCGTTCAGCGCGGTTCGTGAAGGCAGCTCCGTAGAAAGGCGCACAGGACCAGGCACACGCCAAAGGTGCACACGACCGCGGCGCCTGTGGGAAGATCCCATGCGTAAGACGCGGCCATCCCCGCCATGCTGGTTATGATGCCCGTGATCCAGCCCACCGCGAGCCGGCTCCCCACAGAGCGGGCCAGAAGCACCCCGCAGACCGCAGGGACGATGAGAAATGAAAAAACGAGGAGCACTCCGGCCATCTCGACCGAGCTCGCCACCACAAACCCAAACGTGGCGTAGAACAAAAAATCCCACGCCCGGACTTTGAACCCCCGCGCAAAGGCGGCCTCCGGGTCGCGGGAGATGAGCAATAACTCTCGGCGAGCCATCCAGTGCACTAACCCGATGGCGCTGTAAAGAGCAAAAGTCTTAGCGATCTCGGGCCAGCCGACGAATAGAAGATGTCCTACCATGAGCGACTTAAGCTCTTCCCCGCCCTCGGGCGCGCGGCTTAAAGCGAGAATGGCCGCGGCTGCCGCGACTGCGTACACGATTCCGATCAGGGCTTCTTGGGGAACCACAGGCTTTTTAAGGCGTGTGAGCGAAAAAACCGCGGCCCCCAGCAGCGTAAACACGAGCGCAAAGGTATAGCTCTCCGCAGTATGAAGGCCAAATCCCAGGAGAAATCCCACGGTGGAGCCCAGGGCCGCTACCTGGGCCAGCGCGAGATCCACAAAGATGACCTCCCGCTCTATCACGTGAAGACCCAAATAGGCGTGTATCCCCGTAAGGATCAAACAGGCCGCGAATGGCTTTAGCATGACTTCCAGAAACTCGGTCATAACGGTCTCCTATCGAAAATGGCTTGTAAGCTGCGATAGATTGTAATCCATAAGCGCGAAATAATCCCCGCACTCGGGCCTTTCCCCCACGTTCTGGCACAAAAGAACCACCTCGGCACCTGTTTTGCGCGCCAGGGAGTCGGAGGAACCCCGCGGGTAAAACGAAGCCTGGAGTATGGCCCCGATCCCGCGCTCCGCGATATAACCCTCGAGGAACTGAATCTGCCTTGGGGTCGGAGGGATACCCGGTTTCGGCTCGAGGTATTGCGCGACGCGCAACCCTAAAAATTCCGCCAGGTAAACCAGATCGTTGTGATACGCGACGGCCTCCTTTCCTCGGATCCCCTGGGCATCCTGCCTCCATTTCTCAACACGCCGGTCGAGCTCATCCAAAAACGCGCGCAGACGGCCTTGATAGGCCTCGGAATGAACCGGGTCCACCTCGCTCAACTTCTCCGCGATAGCAACAGCCATCACGCGGACATTATCCGGAATGAGCCAGTAGTGCGGGTTTCCGTATATATGAATGTCTCCGGCTGCGCGCGTGGGAACTTGCGCCGGCACCTCCAGGAGCCTCACCCCCTGTGAAAGATCGAGTTCCCTTTGACCCCCGGGTCTTAACTCGGACTTCCCGGCGGCATCCACGAGCGGATAGCGCCAGGGCTCGAGGTCAAGCCCGGCATGCACGAATAGATCCGCCCTTCTCACCTTGAGCACATCCCCGGGCCTGGGCTCGATGAAGTGTGGGTTAAAGCGCGGCGGGGCCACGAACGATACCTCCACGTCCTCTCCCCCGATTTTTTCCACAAGATCGGCAAATGTGGAGAGCGTTGCGACCACACGGATGGTCTCCGCCTTCACCGCACCCGCACTGAAATGAAGTGCCCAAAGGGCACCGAGTACTGCAAAAAAATGTTTCATGTTGGGTGCTCCTATTTAGAAATCTACTGAAGCTGGTGCTTGTGTACGCCGATCGCGACAGTTCCCTGCAGGAACACCTTGTCATCGTTTCCCCCGTCGGCCTCTTCGAGGTGCTGGTACTGCGCCCGCCAGCGCGCAAATTCGCTCTGATAAAAAGTGAGATAGCCGTTCCAGGCGACGTCCTCATCGCGGGGGTTTTCCACGGCATTGTCCACGGGCTCGACAAAATCAAAACGCCCGCCTATTCCAAAGCGCGGCGAAAGCCGGTAGTCCGCCAGGGCGTAGAGGCCCCAGGGATTATCATCAAGCCCCGCATCGGTCTCGTCCCGGTTCTGGAGATAGAGCTCGCTCTGAAGCTTGAGCTTGTTTTGAGGGGTAAAATAGTGCACAAGCGTCGCATCGAATCCGACGGCGTTCACCTCAAAATGCTCGTCCGCATCTTTGGAGCCCGTTAAGTGAGTGAAGCCAAGCTCCAGATTGGTCAAGTCGGAAAAGTCCACGAAGTTTTTAAGGTGGGTGTATAAGGACGGGCGCCTCCGCGTAGAGCCAAAGAGCGTTCCGTCTTCCCCAATGCCGCCCTCCATTACCCCGGCAGTCACCTCATGCGTAACTCTTTCCCAAGGAAGCGGCAGAAAGTACGAGAGCTCTGCGGCTGTCCGATAAAGGCCTTCCACCCCGAGATAACTCTGCACGACCAAGGGTTCATCGACAGTGTCCAATTGATCACGATGGACGGAGCTCGCTTTTCCTATCTTGGGACGTATTCTTCCCAGTCGCCCCTTGAGATCCAATGGAAGCCCCCAGTGCGTGATATACGCCTCCTCGAGCGCCACGTCCTCAAAATCCGAGAACGTGATGGTTGAATCAAAGCGGCTGTAGGGGTCCACATCGTGTCCAATGATAAGCTCCAGTTCCCGCACGCTCAATTTATCATTCCCTTCCGTATCCGCACGGGACTGACTTAAATTCGCCGTGACGTCAGCCAGCATACCGATTTCAGGATTAAACGCCGAAAGTCCCGGAGCAGTCACGGGGGCGCGCTCGGGGGCCGGGGACGCAAGCACAACCTGAGGCCCGACACTTCCCTCCCGAAGAGCCCGGTTGGCCTGCTCCAGGTCTTCAAGCCTCGCCTGTTGCGATCGAACCATGGCCTCCAAATCCACCACGAGAGCCTTGAGCTCGTCCATTTGCGCCGTGAGCCCTTCCATATCTAAAGGCGGGGCACCGGCCCGTACGCTATGGGGAAATACACAGCACAGGCATAAGACTGCCAATAATATTGACTTTTTCATCACACACCTCTTATGGATGAGTTCTTAATGAAAAACTGGTGATAATTTCTTGAACAAACGCCGAGAACTACTAGGAACTGCTAGGCTAAGCTGGGGGGTGAACGGGGAGATGTTGTAAAAACGTCAATCTGCTGATGGAATGCTTCTTGGAACACGGAACTTAATAAAGGGGGAACGCCCAATGGGTACAGGGCGTAATTTGAAGGCGCCGGCAGGACGGACGAATGGCTCAACAGCCGGCAAGCTAGACAGAGATCGCCGTCGTGCGGATTGGAAAGGGCGAGATGGAGGCATGGGACTAGAAGGCAAAAAACAAGGGCAAAGGCGGCACAAGCCATCGCCGCACGTTGAACTCGTTCGGGCTTCTGGAGGTTCGTCATTACTCGCACATCGTACTCCTGACGCGTGAAGCCGTCAACCCTCCCTGATCTGAATTAACTTATCTCTTGCCTGCACGCTTCCGGCCCACGTCAATAGAACCAAAGACGCAATAACTTTTATCATGTTGGCCTCTTTCATGGATAACTCAAAACATCTTCGTCAACAATTTCCCGAGGACCCGTTCCACGGGCAGGCCCGCCACATTCGAGCGCAGCCCTCTTACAGTCTGAAGGTAGATCATGAGACGAGCGCGCGCGCGGCGCCCCGGCCGGCCAGCGCCCCCGTACTCCATGCCCATTGGAAATTGAACCCGCCGATGCGGCCGTCCACATCCAAGACCTCACCCGCGAAATAAAGGCCTGCTACGAGCTTCGACTCCATGGTGGATACATCTACCTCCCGTAAATCCACTCCCCCCGCCGTCACCTCCGCCTTTTTATAGCCGTACACCCCTTCAACTTCAAGAGGATACTCGAGCAGTGCATGGACAAGCCGTCTGCGGGTTTCGTTTGAACTTGCCCCGATCGTTTGGGTTCCGTCAATGCCCAGCTTTTTAAGAAGTGTCTCTGCAAACCGGCCGGGCAGCGAGAGCTCCCTAACCAAGACGCTTTGAATATGTCTTTTCGGCATTTTCACGTGCTCGGACTCAACCGCGCGGCTCAATGTCTCTTCACGATGTCCGGGCAGAAAGCTGATCACGACCTTGGGTTTTTCCTCGGGTCGAGCCGTCGCCACGTGCCGGCTGATATCGAGCGCCGCGGGTCCGCTGAACCCAAAATGCGTGAACAAAAATGCACCCCGGTTCTCGCACTGTTTTCTTCCGTCCTTAGAAAACGTGAGCCGCGCCTCAAGGGATAAACCGCTTAAGTTTCTCCAATCGCGGTCATTCGTAAGAAGCGGAGTGAGCGCGGGGTGCGTGCCGACGATCGTGTGGCCGAAACCGCTTGCGAACCTGTATCCCGCGCCGTCACTTCCCGTGGTCGGATACGACAAGCCGCCTGTTGTTATGATGACTTTCCGGGCCGAAACGCAGAACGCATCGCCCTGGCCGCTGAGCCGAAACCTGTCTCCCGATCGCTTAACATCTGTAACCCGGGCGTCCGTTTTTAAAGCAGTGCCCGCACGGCCTACTTCCTTGATGAGTGCATCCAATACGGTTTGCGCGGAATGTGAAACGGGAAAGAATTTACCGGGTGGCTCCAGGACCAGCTCCACCCCGATACCATTGAAAAACCCCATAGCGTCGGCGGGCGTAAACGCCTCGAGGACATGCTTGACAAAATGGCGGGGCCCGCCCTGGAAGTCGGACGGCTTTACTTCCTTGTGGGTCACATTGCAACGCGTCCCGCCCGACATGAGGATCTTGGCCCCGACCTTCCGGCTGGTTTCCAAGAGAAGGATCTCGAGAGGCGCGCGCTTCTCTTGAGCGGTTCTACCCGCGCAGATTGCGGCCATGAGGCCCGCCGCCCCGGCCCCGACTATAGCGATATCTACGACAAGCGTTGGAGAGGGTCCTATCATAAAGGGAGATCTAGCGGGCGAAGGCCGTGAACGCCGGTAAGGATACTTCCGCTCTTGCCGTTATATCTTGAGCGCCCTATTCACCTTCTCGATAAGGGCCGCAGGCGAATAAGGCTTGACGATATAATCTACGGCGCCGCAGGCGTGGGCCATGGCGACATCATCCGCCTGCGCCCGCAGCGTCAGCATGATGACCGGGATGCCGCGCGTGGCTTCATCCTTCTTCAGGGTATCGGCCGCTTGGAAGCCGTCCAGAACCGGCATGATAAGATCCATCAGCACGAGATCCGGTCTTTCCGTCCGGGCCTTCTCCACCCCTTTTTTCCCGTTCTCCGCCGTCACCACCTCAAAGCCGCAGGCCTTCAGGCGCTCCAAAATCCCCTCGCGGATTTCCGGCTCATCGTCCACGACCAGTATTTTTTTGGCCATTGGCTCTCTAACGGTTCATAAAATACAAATCCAATTGCCCCATCTTAATTCCTCACGAGACCCCAATTTATTTCAAGCAGATTGAGAATCGAATCGCGCAGGATACTGAGCCCGGAGTCATTGAGATGAACGGCGTCCGTATAGAGCGTTTCCCGGTGATCCCTGAAAACACCCGCCAGACCATAAACCGGGATTTTCTCTTCTATCCTGAGCAACTCCATCGAGTTGGCAACAATTAAATATCCCAGCGCGCGCTCCCGCGTAATGGTGCCCACCGTCTTCATCTCCTCTTCTGACAAGTCCTTTCCTATGGCCGGGACGGGCTGAAGCGCAAAGAGAGTTTTAACATTCAGGCGGGTTCCGATGGCGTGCATCATCCGAATATATTTTTTGTACATATCGAAGTCGAGCAACACCCCTTCATCAGGTTCCATTCCCCCCGGGGGCGCAAAGAAAAGAGTTGTTTTTTTACGCAAGGATTTCGTTCCTCCCGCCTCGCCGCGCGCGTAGATACCGCGGGCCCATCGACGCACTCCGTTGGTTACAAGGTATGAGAGCCTGGAGTGTCGGAACAGCCACACCTCCCTCTGAAAGCGCAGGAGGGCGCCGTCCAGCCGGAGCGGCCACATGGACTTTAGCCCGCCTCCCTCCTTTTCTATGGCGGCAAAATAGTGGTCTGGCGGCTGTTCGAAACCGTAGCCCAGGGACTTCGAGATCCCATTCATATTGGTCATTTCGTTGACACCATCGAGGGTGATAACCCCGTCCAGAAGGTGGGCATAGAGCGCAAAGAGAATAAACTGCTGTGGCTGGTGCCAGGCAGGACCCCCCCCATTCAAAACGATGAATCGCTTGATTCCCTCACTCTTGTAGTGCTGGTTTAGCGCTTCTTCGAGGATGTTTTTCTCAGGGACGAGGCCGGCCAGTTGTGCAGCGACAGAACCTCCCGTGAGCAGGATGACAAATGTCCCCTCTTCCTTTCTTTCAGGCCAGTCCCGTCCGGCCATGCCCCGCTCATTGACACGCATGCGATCACCCGTTAGCTCCGGATCATGAACGAAGGAAAGGTAGGGATGGGGCATGATCAAATCAGCATGAGTCAAACCCTTGGGGACCACGTCCTCCATAAAACTGTTTCTTTGTGCAAGCATTTTGTCTGGGACGGACACAAAAAAACCGTCTGTTTTGCGGTAATAGATTAGGCAGGCTAACTCCAACAGGATAAGCGTTGCAAGGATGGAACAAATAACTAGTTCAAGTCGGACAAGGAGCCGTTTCACAATTTCGTCAGTTCGCAACCGACTGCCCGGTCCGTTCCTTCGGTTCATAAAATACAAACTCAAAAAACACCCTCATCTCCTGCCATGACTTTTGATCGGCATCCGCGTGATAGGCCACGCCCTTGGCTGGATCGTCCCCCGCTTCGGGCACGGTGAAGCTATGCACAGCCCCGGGGAAGATGATCAACCGGTAGTCCACATCCCCCTTTTGCATCTCCTCCTCGAAGGTCCTTCTTTCCTCGGCGGAAATATGGGGATCATCTGCCCCTGTTAGGACAAGCACCTTTCCTTTTATGTTTTGAGCATCCTCCGGGTGCGGCGTCGAAAGCCCTCCGTGAAAGCTCACCACCCCCTTCAAATCCTCCCCCGCCCGGGCCAATTCAAGTACCGCCATGCCTCCGAAACAATACCCGATGGCCCCCAACCGGGAGCTGTCCGTCAGAGGGTGCCCCTTCAATACGTCCAGGCCTGCCGCAGCCCGGGCCCGCATGAGATTTCGCTCCTGCCGGAAAACTCCGGAGAGCTGAGCCGCCTCTTCATGCGTCTGGGCGTAGACGCCCTTGCCATACATGTCTACCGCAAACGCGATGTACCCGAGTTCCGCAAGCTCGCGGGCACGTCTTTTTGCATACTCATTAAGCCCTTTCCACTCATGCACCACAAGCACGCCCGGCCGTTTACCTTGCAAAGCGTCGTCATAGGCAAGATAGCCTTCCAGTTCCACATCCCCGTGCGTGTAGGGAACAGCCTCTGTGCGTATGGCCGCCTGCCCCGTCCCAGGGTAAAATAGAAAGAATGCGAAACACAAACACGCAATTTCCACGAGCTTCCTGCGCCCGCGCTCGTTTCTTAGGATTCTCACGCCGGATTTTTTCACGCCAAAATGCCCCGCCAGAAGTTCTATGACCGCCTGATTGGCCCGGCCGTCCTCGGCCGGCGCAGTCACGTACACCTTGAGCCCTCCCTCCATGGGCACCACCCGGTTGTGCCGGGCCCTCGGCACCACCCTAATTTCTACACGCTGCATATTTCGTCCACGGCTCGAAAAACAAGTGCAGAAACGAACTTATTTTAACTTAAAACGCCGGGGCCGTGAGAATTTTCGAAAGCCCTGCGTGTTGAACACTCCACGTTCGAGGGAACCGCGCGTGCGAGTTAAGCTTCGCCCGGGATAACGGAAAACTTTACGCGACCCGCTTCCAGTGATCTCCCCTGGGATAGGGTATCCCAAAGTTTCCCAGACATACCGTGTCAGCGTCTGGCCGGGAGCGGCAAAACCCCTGGCCGGGTTATTGACGACCGTGTAAGGGTTTCCCTGCCAGTCTGCGGTGGGATATTCAAATCCATCCGGTTCGGAAAAGAGGACGTGTATGCGGTCCTCATAGGGCCAGGGCCAGAGGTTTTCGCCTGTGAGGGCATCATACCCGGTTTCACCCCACAAGGTGCCCGATTCACCGTAACGTTTGAGGAGAGTCGCCCCGCGAATCCTTCCTCCCTCGCCCGTACCAGCGTCCGGACTCCGGACTATGTATCTGAAACCGGGATCGGTGACCGAAGCATTCGTTCCCTGCGCCTGCCATCCGGGAACATAGGTATTGTAGCGGACAAAATCGCCGCCCTGGTTCGCACCCGAATTATGGAAAAATAAGCTGTTCTGGATCGTTGTGAAAACGTTGGTACCCGCCGACCCCGACCACTGATCTATCCCCCGCGACGTCGTTCCCACCGTAACCTGATCAATCAGCGTGGCGCCTTGAGGGTGTCCGTCACGCATGGCAATGCCGACGTCCTCCACATCCCAGACCACGCTGTTCACCACGTCATTGCCCCGCGCCGGATAATCCTCATTGATCAAAAATCCTACGGCGGGGATGTGAAGAGCGAGACAACCCCGATACTTAATATCCTCGGCCGCGTGTACGTTCTGCATGCCCGCCCCCAGGCCCGGGTTTGCGTTGTAGTCCACCACCACGCAATTTTGCGCGAGCGAGGCGCGCGCGGCCGCGATGGTGCCCACTGCGCCATAAAAGGCGATCCCGGATTTAGGTTCTCGCTCGGTATTTCCATCAAAACGCACGACACAACGGCGCAGGATTACGTTTTCGGATTCGAAGACGATAATGCCATAGACCATGGTGCCCACGACCCACACATCTTCTAAAAGGACGTGGTGACTGCCTTCACTGATCGAGATGACCTCACCGTAGCGCGAATCAATCGGGACGCCATTCTTGACCCCCGTACGCATAAGTTTAATATGATCGGAATGACGTATCCGGACACCTCCACGCCGTAAGGTAAGCCCTTCGATCTGGACATAGGACGACCCCCTGGCGGTTCCGTCGACCGGACCTCCGAGGAAGATGCCGGCATCTTCCAGGACGGCGAGGCCGTCGTGTTCAGCTTTGATCACCGTGTAGGCGTATGAGAATCCGCTGGGGGGCGAGTAGGAGTTATAGGGCTGGCCGGGAAAAAACCGGCCCATGGGCTCACGGTAAGTCCCGTCGAGAAGAATCAGCGTATCCCCGGCCGCCATGACATCTTTGAAGGCGTGGCTGAAGGTGGCCCAAGGCAGGTCACGGGTGCCAGGATTACCGTCATTTCCGGAGGGGGAAACGTAATAAGCGGCGGGGGGTTGCTGGACGAACGGCGAAATGACTTTTCGCACCACCGCCGCCGGCGCAGTTTCCGGAACCACCAAGAGGTACATGGCAGCGGCCAAAAAAACGAACGCCGAGAGCGAATCTTCCTTCGCGGCCAGGCACAAGCGGTTCTTTCGCTCTTCGTCTTTGAATGCGCACTTTTTAAGGTGCGGGGACTTAGCGGTCTCGGCGGGCGGCATAGGTGAGATGTGAAAAGTAGCGCCGCCAGGCCTCCTCCGTGGAACCATACTCGTTGGCTCCGAGGAAGTCATCGGCCAGGGCCTCCCTCATACGGGCAAGCTCTTTAAGACGGGGGGCTTCCCAGCCGCCTTCCAGGGTCAAGTCCACGAGCTCGAGGGCCCTTTCGAGTGCCCTCAGACTGTAGGCGGCGTTTTGCTTAGCCCGCCAGTTGAGCGCCCGCTCGACCTCACTTCCGATGTTCGCCATCTGTTCGAGAAACGATAATCGGTACCAGCGCCCTGCTGCAAGGGATTTGTGCTGAACACTCACCGGGTGATCCTCTTTCCGACGATTGCCATGATCTTTTTGCGGGTAGCCTCGCTCTCCACGCCGCGGCTCCTGTTACCCTGCGACGGGCGCATGTTGATCATGGAATCGAACTCCACCCATTCGTCCGCCTTCGCCGCCGGATAGAAGTTGATGCCCCAGAGACCCCGCTGCTTCGAACCATTCTCCAGGAGGAGTGCTTCGAGATCCGCGTGCAGCTCGGCATCCAGCGCGATGAGCTCCCGCTCCACATCCACGACCGCCTTGACCATATCCCCGAAGCCCCGGGCGGCTATTTCGTTAACCTCGTTCAGCGTGATCGCGTCCGTAATAATCTTCATGAGAAATATTTACTGATCACCTCACGATATCCGTGTGCTCACGCCAGCGTACTTCAATGCCTTCGCGGGCTTCGATCACGATCAATTTTGGTCTTTAATCTTCTCTTGAATCCTGCGCCTGGCGCGCTTATTAAACTCGGAAAAGGCCATGTCCATCTGCCGGTCTGAGATGACCACCCAACGTACCTTCCGGCTCCCGGCATAACGTTCAAACTCGCTCAACGTTTGGGCATCGGTCGGATTGACAGTCGCAGCCGTTAATGACCACTCATCCTGAAAGAGGGGTAAGCATCTCTTTTCAACCGCCAGCGTCGGATTCACCTTCTGGACCACATCCCAGTCTATTTGATCGAAAACTAAATTGAGATACGGGAGCTCGAATTTTTCCGATAGTGCCTGGGCCAAATCGCTGTCTGAAATGATACTTCTCTTGAGGAGAATTTGACCTAAAAACTCGTGGGTTCTTTGCTGCTCCGCCAGCGCCGAAATAAGCTGGATTTCATTGATCAATCCCCGATCACGCAGAATTTCCCCGATCTGCTTTTTATTTTTCTTTTGTTCAACAGTCATGGGGGGTCCTTTCGGGAGACTTTATTATCTATTTTATTGCTTCATCAACTTTTCATTCGGTACCATCATTCGGTACCAGGTACCGGATAGGGTTTAAACTGGGTTTCACTGTCGTGCCAGGCACCGAAACTTCATCCAATATCCAACAGGTTCTTATAGCGCTTTAGAAATTGGCGGTCCTTGGGCCGACCGGCAATCTCTTTTGAGCGCAAAAGTTTTTCCAACCGACCCACCTTCACAGGTATCTGGTCTACCGTAAAAGTTGCTGCATCCTTGGCTAAATCCGAGAAGGGATAGCCTGACACCTTGAGCAATAATTCAATCATGACGCCATCCGGGGTGGTTGCTACAAGAGTGCGCTGCTCTTTGACGAGCCGCGCGAGACTGGCTGCCTCTAACTTTCCCTGCGCTGTGCCAAGGGAAAAACCCAGCGCCTCAAGATTTACAACCGCCTTTTTTACATTCGCCAGAGTGGGATCCAGAAATATATCATAATCCATCGTTGCAAACATTTCGGAAGGATTACGGGCGTAGTAATTAATGCCGGACATTCCCACCACCACATAACGCACGCCCTTGCGATTAAATTCATCCACCACCCTCTGGTACGGGTCTCCCCCCTCAATCTTATTTACCATACGGTCACGAACGCTTCTTGCCATAGTGACGCTGCCATGCGAGCAAGGTCCTGTGAACCCAGGTCTTCTCCGCCCCGTCCGGGCTATCCAGATCCCGTGCGCGGACCCTGCCTAACAGCTCGGGTTGCTTAGAGAGGGAGCCTGCCTCAGCGGGCACGTTCTCTAACAAGTCGGAAGGACTTACTCCCAGAAAGGCGGCGAGTTTGGCCAAGGCGTGGAGCGAAACTGACCGCTTGCCCGAGTCCATCGCTGAGACGTTCGAACGGTAGAGCCCCAGGCTCCTGGCCACCTGTGAAGCGGTCCAGCCTCTTTCCCGGGCCACCTGCGTAATACGGGTTCGGATTGGCATCTCTGTAATGTTATCATATACTGATAACAAAAGCAACTCATCTTATTTCACCTCATTCGGAGAAATGAGGACGGTCTTGCCGTTTTTCCATATCGCCAGCGGCCGGCCTGTTTTCTTATGCCGCTTAACCACCTCCCGAACCGCTTTTTTCAGAGCCGCTTCAGCTTTATCCTGCAAAGACATTCTTTTTTTCATTTACCGTCTCGCACTTCTTTGAACCATCGCAAATAAATCATCGTTCATTATTTCTCTGTGACCGTTTCGTTTTTTCGCGATCAATACCGGCTTCGACTTGGAATTATCAAACAACATCCAGGAATCGAGCAATGGCTCATACAGGTTGGAAAAATTATCGAGGCCGCGAGTGAATCTTCTGCGCACGTCTTCCGCAGGCACATGATGGCCGCCTTCCGCCACCCGGTCTTTAATACGTGCGATCGCCAGTTCCGCGCTCGGAATCCAGAGAAAGAAAAGATGAACCGTATAGCCTTTCTTTTTTAGATCAGTGAGTAGAGTTGCGTAGGATTTACCGGATAAAGTCGTCTCAAATGCAAAAACAACGCCGCGCCTGGCGTATTCATGGATCTCATGAAGAACGAGCTTACCGGCTTTGATCGCCGCGGCGCGAGGCCCAAAGGGGGCCAGTCCTTGAGCGATGAGGTCTGCATTTACAAAATTCGGGCAATTCACATAATCCGGTAAGAACAGCCTCGCAAAGGTCGTCTTACCCGATCCATTGGGTCCCGCAATAATGTAAACCGCTTTATGCTTCATAGTCGGCCTGTTCAGCCTTAGTGAACGGAGTCATGTCTTGCAAAATAATATGTGATATTGCAAGACCTGACCCTTCACGCGAACTCACGTTTCCTGAAATGGATTCCCGTATTGTCCGTAGGCCTCAACTCGTGTTTGATCCCCCGCCTGAGCATAAACTCATCCACCGCTTTCTTACAGCCCTTCCAATAGCAGTAATCGTCGATCACCACGTAGCCATCTGGAACCACTTGATCGTAGAGTTCCTCCAGACAAATTTTAATTGATTCATAGTAATCGCCGTCCAAGTGGAGCAATGCAATGTCACCCATTGCTTTCTTATGCGAGGGGATAGTTTCATGAAACCAACCCTTGACGAAATGACCACGGCCCGCCGGAAACCTCAATGTTTTGTATAAAAGGCCTTTGGCGATCGTTTCCGGAGCGGATAATGCCCCTTTAGGAAACGTTTCGCCACTGGCTGTTTCATCCAACGCAGAAGCGTCCGGTAAGCCCTGCCATGAGTCGAAAAGCCACACGTGCCTTTTCGGATGCCGGTTGGCGACGGTATGAAGGACGGCGGCGCTCCCACCCCGGCACACGCCAAACTCCGCGAAACACCCTTTGACCCGGTCCCGGTTTAATATGGTTCCCAGCTCGAACAGCGTCAACAGTCGCGGGTACGTCAACATCGTATACGGTTTGATCTTCAAAAAAAGGTTGATCTTGCCCAGTTTCCAAAGATCTTTCTTTGGAACGCCCCGGATAAAATGCCACTCTGAATTCAGACGCGTCAGGAGCAGGTTTCTCTTCACCCATGCCTTGATAGGTTTAACCATCTGGGTGCGGACATTCATAACTCATCTTTCGGTACCAGGTACAAAAGTGCCACTTATATACTGATAACAAAAGCAACTCATCGCGATTTGGCGCCGCAGTCCGTACAATGACATCGAACCTGGTACCTATAGGTAAAAGTCATCTCAAGCCATATCAAACAATAGTAATTCCGCGTCACTAAGGGCGGCGATCGTTAAAAGCTTTTCCCCGCTGACTGCGGCGCCGTCGCTCTCCTTAAACGAGACTCCATTGACTTGAACCGAGCCGCGGGCCGCCTGTATCCAGGCGTGACGGTACATGTCTATGGCATATTCCACCTTTTTGCCTTTTTCGAGGGATGAGATATAGAGACTGGCATCCTGATGGATTTTTAGGGCGCCTGCGGACGGCCGGCCGGCCGCGGCAAGGCACAACCGGTTTTTTCGCAGCTCGGGCTTGAAAGCACGCTGCTCATAACCAGGCTTGAGCCCATTTTTCTCCGGCAAGATCCAAATTTGCAGTAAATGCACGGGGTTCGTCCGGGACGGGTTGAACTCACTGTGAGTCACGCCCGTTCCGGCACTCATGCGCTGTACTTCCCCGGGCCGGATGACTGCACCGCTCCCCATACTGTCCCTGTGTTCCAGCTCGCCTTCCAGGATATAGGTTATGATCTCCATATCTCTGTGCCCGTGCGTGCCAAAACCCTTTCCGGGCTCAATCCGATCCTCATTGATGACCCGAAGGCACCTAAAACCCATATGCTTGGGGTCATGATAATCAGCAAATGAGAAGGTGTGATAGGAATCCAGCCAACCGTGATTGGCATGACCCCGCTCACCGGCTTTTCTGATTTGAATCATCGTTCATGCCTTTGAATATGCCGTTTTTACGGGCCGCTTTGCTTTCCACTCATCGTAACCGCGTGAACGAAAACACGGCATCCGTATCCTTGGCCCCCTCCTTGTAACAATTCCAGGACTGGTTCATCTGACCACCCCCATCGGCCAGTGAGATCTCGAGACCATGCATGTGCTGCTCGTGGGCTACATCGATATCCGTGTCGGCGGCCAGTTGAAATTTCCAGTTTGTACCGGACGATTCGTTCAGCACCATGCGCGGCTGGTTGCCCAACATGCAGTAATGGGTCATTTCAAGCCTGCCCGCGCGGTCGTGATAGACACTTACCATCTCGCTTGGCGTCCCTACGCAAAATCGCTCCAGAAGAACAGAGCCTCCCGACGTAAGTTCATAGCGGACCTTTACTTTTTCCTCTTTGCCGTCCTTGACAGATGTTCCTTCCCACTCGCCCACGAGCCCCTTCAGGCGCTCAAACTCTGCTGAGGAAGGAGGACGCGGCGGCATTTCCTCTTCCGCAGCCTTCGAAATAGCGCCCGAAAGCAAGGCGCTCAGAAATGATACAAGAATGATACGCGCAAACACGTTAACCTCCTTTACATGCAGGTAACACTGTTTCAAGCCATGTTAAACAATAAAAACTCTCTAACCTTCATACTGAGTGCCTATTGTTTCACTTTATGAGCTCTGCATTTACAAAATTCGGGCAATTCACATAATCCGGTAAGAACAGTCTCGCAAAGGTCGTCTTACCCGATCCATTTGTCCCGCGATGATGTAAACCGCTTTGTGCTTCATAGTCGGCCTGTGCAGCCCTGGCGAACGCTAGGATATAACACCGCCATGCGGGCGGGGTCGACGGGCGCCATACGCGCTTTCGCGCTACTTACCAGGTGCAAAAGTGCCACTTAATTTCCCATCACCTTGACCACGACGCGTTTTTTGCGCTTGCCGTCAAATTCGGCGTAAAAAATCTGCTCCCAGGGGCCTAGATCCAGCTTCCCCCCGGTAACAGGCAGGACCGCCTGATGGTGAACCAAGGTGCGTTTGAGATGGGCGTCGCCGTTGTCCTCTCCCGTGAGGTGGTGGCGGTAGTCCTCGCGGAAAGGCGCGAGCCGCTCTAAAAGCTCCCATAAATCCTCCCACAGCCCTTCCTCGTTATCGTTCACCCAAATCCCGGCAGTAATGTGCATGGCCGAGACCAGGCACATTCCTTCCTGGACGCCGCTTTTTTTGACGATCCCCTCGAGCTTGTCCGTGATATTGACCAGATCCCTGCGCTTGGGGGTGTTAAACCAAAGGTATTCGGTGAGGGTGGTCATGATTATGGGTGCTGCACTTCGCGGTGTCTGAAACAACTGACAAGGTGATCGTTCACCATGCCTGTCGCCTGCATGTGGGCATAGCAGATGGTGGATCCTACGAACCGGAAGCCTTTCTCCTTAAGGGCATGGCTCAAGGCGTCGGACTCTGACGTTCGCGCGGGCAAGTCTTTTAGAGACCTGCGCTTGTTCTGGATGGGCTTGCCGTCCACAAACCGCCATATAAAGGAAGAGAAACTCCTTTCCTCTTTTTGAATCTTGAGAAAAGCCCGAGCGTTTGTGATCGCCGCTTCGATCTTGAGACGGTTACGGATGATGCCAGTATTTTGAAGCAACCGGCTCACGTCACGCCTGCCATAGCGGGCTATTTTCTCGGCGTCGAACCCATGGAAAGCCTTGCGGTAATTTTCCCGCTTTTTAAGCACCGTGAGCCAGCTTAAACCCGCCTGTGCCCCTTCGAGCACTAAAAATTCAAACAACTTGCCGTCGTCATACAAAGGCACTCCCCATTCCCGGTCGTGGTAAGCTCGCATGAGGGGATCGGATTCAGCCCATTCACAGCGGTGGTTGGCAGACATGTATCGAAATGAAGCCAATTATCCTTACCAGGTACAAGAGTGCCACGTCGAATTGACGACGGGAAATAATTACGGGGTCGACGGGCGCCATACGCGCCTTTGCGCTACTGGCACTTCCCTGGCGTGCCAGGCACCGAAGGCCGAAGAGAAGAAAAGAAATTAAGCTGCCTTCAACCCCTGCAACGTTCTTTTCCGAAATCCTATGATGGTCAACCCTACCACTTCTTTTTTCTTTTGGTCGTAACGGACGATGACACCCTCTCCGATATCCACACCTACTGCGGGACGTGGTTTGCCGACGGAAATATAAAGGACATCGGCTTCCTCGTCGTATTCCCAATTCAATGAGCGTTTTCCCTCAAGAATTCTCAGCGCTTCCATATTACCTCCCTCCTCTTCGAAAAGGAGCCCGCAAAATATGCTGTTAGAACAAATCCTTCTTGTCCGCCAGCCTCTTTGTAGGCAACCACCAAGTGCTTTTGCGTAAGGGGCGTTTTTGAATAGAATCGCACGGCCAGCAACTCGCCGAAATCACCTTCCTGGATTAAATCAGGGTCTGAAATGGTTTCCACGACCCTATCCCTCTGACCCTCCATTTCCGGATGGCGCCTCAGAATGTGCTCCCACCGCTCGCGCGTTAAGCGGATTGGGATCCCTTTCTTAGAATGAATAATAATCATCTATCTAACTGAACCGGTTTATTTCATCCACTTCCCAATGCGCGTATTTCGTATGCGCTCCAAGTGTCCCTGGCGTACCAGGCACCGACAATTTAATTTTCAGTTTTAGTGCCAGTTAAAATGGAATTGTCGTGCGCTCCTGGCTCCAGAGTTTAAACTCCGGGGTTGTTATCAGTGCTTGGTACCGTGTTGCCGGGTACTGTATTTTTCCTTTCCGAAGACCGGCGGTAAGGTTTTAATTCCTCATCACTTTGGTAATCTCTAATGATTTCGCGAACCCGTTGGCTTATTGAAGAGGAATCAGTTATAACTGGACCACGAGCGATTAACTTCCGCTCTTCTGAGAATGTGTTTCCGCTTTTATCTTTATAACAAACCGAAATAATTAGAAAAGGCGGCCTCTCAGGCTCAAATATACTCCCTTTCTCGGAAATTGGAATCTCACGTTCTTCTTCAGGAGCTATTATATAGTGGAATTTTGGTTGGCGCCCTTTCTTATAAATTTGGGAAATATGCTCACCATCAACAATGTATGGGCGAGGAGCACTAAGATCAAAATATTCATGTACCCCTGTGATAGGATTAACAATCACGACCTCGGAATCTAACGCCTCGCCGGTACCGATATTTTTTAGAGTTACTTTTCCAACGCCGTTTTCAATATCGACAATTTCATAGCGGCTTACAACTAATCGAGGCTCATATGAATCAGCGCGCTTGGATGCAGTCACAACGAGGAGAATCGTAGAAATAAGTAAAGAGAGCAGTGCTGTTAACGTTGCTGGTTGCACATTTCCAAACCTGTCTCTCTCCCAGGAGAAAAAAATTATTATGCACGCAATCAGATAAATCCAGATCCAAGTTTTGATAGGAAGAGTATTCACAATAAGTGACGGTAGGAAAAAATAACCTGAAATGAAAAATGGCAATGGTAGGAGTAATGATGCAACTAAGTGCCGCAATAAGGTCATTATTCCCATACCGACATTCTTGATAGGTGCGCTATTGTTAACACAATGTTAACACAGGTCTATTTTATATAAGCAGGGAGTTATGGCTTAATCATCATTACCACTTCTGTATATTTAAAGTATGCATAACGGAGTCGACGGGATTTGGCGGTTTGGGCTCGCCACTTAGTCGATTACTCCTTCGGTTATCGGTGTTCGGTGCTCGGTTATCGCAAGAAAAAGAAATATTATGAGCCTTCAGCCGTCGGCTATCTGCCTTGGGCTTTTGCTGATGGCTGATGGCTGATAGCCAACAGAGTTTGCGAGCACCGATAACCGATCCACGATCACCGAATCAAATGCTCGCCCAAACTCGGCCACTCGCCGCGCCAAGGAAGGCGGTGCTCCCATATAGGTCGCACCGCATGTGTTGGGGGGCGCGGCTCACTTCAAATCCCGTCGACCTTTTGACGGAAAAGAAGACGGGGTCGACGGGATTTGAACCCGCGGTCTCCTGATCGACAGTCAGGCGCTTTAAGCCGGACTAAGCTACGACCCCTTTAAAACCGTGACTCGTCGCTCGTGAATCGTGGTTTTAGCAAGAAACACGCTTGTCGTGAGTGAAGCGTGATGTGTGGTGAAACCGTCACTTCACTCACCCCTCACCACACATGACAATCTTTACTCGCCAAGAGTAGTCATTGGGCGAAACAGGACTCGAACCTGTAACCCCTCGGATGTAAACCGAGTGCTCTGACCGATTGAGCTATTCGCCCGAAAGCGTATATGATGTAGTCACGAATAACCTGATTTTCTTTTCTTCACGATTCGCGCCAGATCCAGTTTGTCCTGCGGGCGTCCGCTTGCCTTTTTAGACAGTATGAGCTCATCGAGGCCCATGATGTTGATGGCGATTTTCCCATACCGGCTATGTCTCCGGTGTTTCCATGCCTCAATTGCAGAGACCCCCGGCACCTTAATCAAAATGTCCACTCTTACCGGCGCAATACCTATTTGAAGTATTACGGATTGATCCTGAAAATCACCCGGGCGCACCCCTTTCAGAGGAGCACCATAGAACTTCAGGGCCTTGTAGACGCTGCGTGGATCGTTCAGTTCTGCCGGGATCCAGATGTCCAGATCTTTCGTAAATCGGGGCTCGGAATAAAATATAACGGCGTGAGCGCCGATAACAAGATACTTGATCTTATGCGCGTTTAAGGCGCTGAACAGATCTTCGTAATCGGAGCTCGGCAACTGGCTTCCCCCGCATCTTCAGAAACGTACTGACCATAGCCCAAGCGGCTTCAAAACGCGCCGCCGCACCCGCACGCCGCCAAAACCACCGGTCAAACGCATCGGCTTCTTTAAAAGATTTCGACTTGTGAATCCATGTCTTGCTCATCGCATTCCTACCCCCTTGCCCACCTAAACTATGCGAACCTTAGCACATAGCCTCGAAGCCCCCCGAAGCATCATGCGAAGGGGAGCGAAGAAGTGCGTCCCCAACGGGATTTGAACCCGTGTTGACGGCTCGAAAGGCCGTTGTCCTAGACCGGGCTAGACGATGGGGACAGTAATCAGAACCAAATCCGGCCTCGTGAAGCGTCGATCGTGAAGACTATCTCACAACCCTGTAATAGAACCTCGCGCCGCTGCCCCTCGTAGCCGCATCTTCCTGATACGAGATACGCTTCACGAGATACGAGATACGAAAATGTGGACAGCGTGTTACTCGAAAACAACGTCCGCAATCCAAATCGTCCGCGACCCAGCGGCTCCCTTGACGCCGGCCTCATCCGCAAGAAGAATATTCGAGATGCGCGACGCGTCGAGCCGGCCGTCCTGGCGTTTCTTCTCGTCCACCGAAAGGTCGTTCAAGGGGTACTCAAAACGCTTCCATTCGGCACCCACCGGCACCATGACAAAGAAAGCCTCTCCCCCGCTCTCCTCCACTTGGACGAACACCTGGCCGTCGCGGTCGCTCCGCGCCCAAAAGCCAAGGGTACGGGCATCCCGCAGCCGGTCTGACGGGAGCGGCTTGACCGCCCAGATCCACTGGCCCTGGTAATGGTAGTTCCATTGCATGGACGTCGTGCCGACCGCCGGCCCCTCTGAAACGGCTGTCACGCTGGTGCCGGGAGAGACGGTAAAAACATCAGCCGCTTTTGAAAAATCAAGCTGGAAGCTGCCAGGCCTATCCTGCCGCGTCTGGGGCACAAGGGGTGCCGGCTCATGCCGGGCACCGGAGTCAACGTCATCTTTAGGGCCGCCGGCAAGAACCGCCCTCCATTCCTCCCAGCCGAGCTTCGGACGCAGAGAGCTATCAAAGAATCCAATGTTCCGCCAGATGAGATTTGCCTCGCTTCCGGGAACCCCCGACATCTTCTCAAATAGCGCATCATAATCAACGGCTAAAAACCAGGTTACAAAGAGCCAGCCGTCACGCCGGGCGAATCGGCCGAGATCCCTTACGTAATCGGCCTGTGTCTTTTCATCTCCGTACATCTTGAGCCCGTAGGTCGGGATGGAGATATCACGGGTCGTGTAGCCTGTCTCGCAGATCGCGACGGGTTTTCGGGTGTATCCGCGCAGCCACTCGAATGGCTCGCGCCAAGCGCCCGGCGCCGCGGGAAGGGGCGGGTCACCCATGGCCTCGCCGAAAGACGACGTGTACGGATAGAAACTAAGTCCCAGGTAGTCACATTTTTCAACGAGTGGCTTCACACGCTCGGCGACGTCGGGCCTGCGCAACGACCCCAAACCGAAGGAGATACCGATCCAAAGATCCGGATACTCCTCTTTCAGACGGCTATACACATAATCAAAGAGCGCTTCAAACTGCGGCCAGCGAGTAGGATCATTCCGAGCAAGTTCACCGGCTTCGATGCCAACGTTGAGGAACTTCGGGTGAAACTTTTCGACCGCCTGGCGGGCGTACCTCAAATACGCCTCTTTGACTGTGGGGTTATCCAACCCTGCGCCTTGCAGTTCCTTCGGAAGCGGCGTCCCATCAAGTCCCCCTACGAGGCTCTTGCGGTCTGTGGCGAGAGGGGCCAACCCCACGTACACCACATGTCCCTTGGGGATTCTCCGTACCTCGTCATCCCACTTCTCACCCGCCTTGCCCGAAATCACCCGGTCGGCGAGGAGGTCATCCCACGGCACTCCGTCGTCGAAATGCAGGGCATAGAGCGTGGAATGGGGCACGATGATTTCGCGTGTGCGGGTCACCGCCTCGAGTGTGAAGTCATACGGAAAAGGGGTAAAACCAAAGTAGGGGGCGTCCTCCGGGTCCGGTTTTCCGGCCCAGGCAGTCCCAGTGAATGTGACTGCGTTTGAAGTATCCTTTGAAGTTACCCTTTCGCTCTCCATTGAGACCGTACCTTCTAGAAACCTGACGGCGATCCCCTCGACCCTCCGTCCCTGCTCCCAATCCAGCAAGCCGGGGGCAAAGGTCTTGTGACTATATGTTACGCGGATCACCCCATCCACCCGGCCATAGAGTTTCAACGCCTCTTTACGAAGGCGTTTATGGAGAGTGGAGTCGGAAACGGGAAACAAACCGCTGGCTGCCTCTACGCCGACCGGGCCGAGTTCTTCGTATCGCTCAGCCGGTGCGAGTTGGCTTATCAGGAAATTATCTTTTGAGATAGAGCGTTCGGGTCCGGCAATGGGAGACACAGCACACCCCAATAAGGAGATCCCGAACATGAGACCTGCCATCCCTAATCTCATATTCATTTGTACCGTGCCAGGCCCCTCTCATCCGTTACGTACTCATAGTCGACCACCACCCCGTCCCGAAACGTCACGGTGAGAGTCTGGCCGCTGCCACCCGATCGGCTCCAGGTGATGAGAAAAGGAATGCCAAAGACCTTTTCCACGCCGTGCCGATACACAAAGACCTCAGTCCCGGAAGGTTTGTAGATGACCTGCTGAGGTCTCCCGATCAAATTGACGATATCATCCTTAGTGCTGGTGCCAATCACGATCCTTTGAACCTCATGGGGATGAATCTCGGCCAGGCGGCCGTGCGAGGCGATCGAGCAGCCCGATACCCAGACGAACCCGAATAATAGAAGGATGTAGCCCTTGATTTTCATGTAGTTATCACCTCTCTAAAGATGGCAATCGTGAGGGCAGATGGATTCGGCGGTTTGGCAGAGAATCCATCTGCCCAATACATGTAAAGAACTCTGAGGGCAGATGGATTCGAACCATCGACACCCGCCTTAAAAGGGCGGTGCTCTACCAGACTGAGCTATGCCCCCTAAACCGTGTGGATTTCCTTTTCCTTGTCAGAGAGGAGGCGGTCGATGTCCTTCGCGTAACGGTCGGTGACCTTCTGCAGCTCCTCCTGCGCCCGGCGGCCCTCGTCTTCAGACAGCCGGCCCTCGTCCTCCTCCTTTTCGAGGGCCTCCTTCGCCTCACGCCGGATATTGCGTAAGGACACGCGGCTCTGCTCAGACATGTGCCGGACCACCTTCTCAAGCTCCTGGCGGCGCTCCGCCGTCGGCTGGGGCATGGTGAGGCGGACATGCTTGCCGTCGTTCTGGGGCGTGATCCCCAAGCCCGACTCCTGAATGGCCTTCTCGATATTGGAAATCTGCCCGGCATCCCAAGGCTGAATCACGATGACCCTTGCCTCGGGTATGGTCAGGGATGCCATCTGCTTGAGAGGTGTAGGCGTGCCGTAGTAATCCACACGGAGGCTGTCCAAAAGCGCTGTGTTTGCACGTCCGGTCCGAACCGTGTGGAACTCATTGACCAATGCCTCAAGTGCCTTCTTCATCTTGACTTCGCCGTGATGAATGATCTCTTTGGCGGGCATACCAAACCCTCCTTGTCGCGAGCTCAAACTAAAGTTTCATTAATTTTTATTACGATCCGACGCGGGTTCCTATCTTTTCGCCGCAGATGACACGCTTGATGTTTCCGGGACGCGTGGTATTGAACACGATGATGGGGAGCTTGTTCTCCATACACAGCGACACGGCTGTGGAATCCATGACCTTTAGACCCTTGTTCAAGACATCGATGTACCGAAGCTCATTAAACTTCTTGGCCGTGCGGTCCTTGACCGGATCGCTGGTATAAACCCCGTCCACCTTGGTCGCTTTTAAAACCACATCGGCGTTGATCTCGATGCCGCGCAGCGCGGCAGTGGTATCGGTGGTAAAGTAGGGATTGCCCGTGCCGCCCGCAAGGATAACGACGCGGCCTTTTTCCAAATGGCGGATCGCACGCCTGCGGATATAGGGCTCGGCGATCTGGGACACCTCGATGGCCGTCATGACGCGCGTATAGACACCCTGCTTTTCCAGGGCATCTTGGAGCGCCATGCCGTTAATGATGGTGGCCAGCATCCCCATGTAATCCGCCGTGGCGGGCGCGATGGTGTGCTGGGCGCGGGCCGCGCCGCGGAAGATATTCCCCCCTCCCACAACGATCGCGACGTCCACTTTGAGCGCATGGACCTCACGGATTTCCCTGGCTAGGTGGGTAAGGGCGTCGGGGTCAATGCCATGTCCCTGGCTCCCCTGGAGGGCCTCGCCGCTCAACTTGAGGATGACCCTTTTGTAGGCTGGCTTTTCCTGCGCCGGGCGGGCGCGGCCGCGCCCTGCGGCAGACGAAGCCTGCTCCGCTTGGCTAGGTTGTGACATGCGGTCTTATGTCTTCTCCCAGTTCGTACCGGGTGAACCGCCGGATCACGATATTTTCGCCGATCCTCGCGATCGTCTCGACCAGATAGGCCTGAATGTTCACATCGGGTCTTTTGATAAAAGGCTGGTCCAGAAGGCAGGTCTCCTGATAGAACTTTTCAAGCTTGCCCGCCACGATCTTTTCGACCACGGCAAGAGGTTTGCCGGAGATCTGGGATGCGTAAATGTTCTTCTCACTTTCCACCACGGCCGGCGGCACATCCTGACGCGTGATATAGCGGGGGCGGGAGGCAGCGACCTGTAACGCTACGTCTTTGACAAAGGCCTGGAAATCCGAATTGCGGGCCACGAAATCGGTCTCGCACGCCACCTCGATCAGGACGCCCACCCTGCTCCCCGGGTGAATATAGGAATAAACGAGGCCTTCCTTGACCTCGCGGCCGCTCTTTTTTTCCGCGACCTGAATCCCTTTCCTGCGCAAAATTTGAACGGCGCGGTCCACATCACCGCCCGTTTCCTGAAGGGCGTCTCTGCACTCCATGAAGCCTGCGCCGGTCTTTTCGCGCAGCTTGAGGATGTCTTCCTTGCTCACAACGGCCGTGCTCATTCTCCGTGGGATTCTGGTTTGGGTTTGCGGCGCCTCCGGTGGAGGCCCTCTTTAACATCCAGCTCCGTACCCCGGCCCACAACGGTGTCTTCGATCTCCTCTACAGGCAATCCGGGACCCGCTTCCGGTTCTGGAACGGCAGGTTCAACTTCTGCGGCCGGTTCAGGCGCCTTTTCGCTCTCGGCGGCCGGCGCCTCCGCTTGGGGAGCCTCCTCTGGAGCCTCCGGCGGCGCCTCTGGTTTTCCCTTATTCACCTTCACGTTGAGCCCTTTTTGATAGGCCGCCCACCCTTCCGCCGCGGCATCCGCCACGCAACGGACCAAGAGGGCGATGGAACGTATCGCGTCATCGTTACCCGGAAGCGGATAATCGATAAGGTCGGGGTTGCAATTGGTATCCGCTATGGCCACCACGGGAATCCCCAGCTTGTTGGCCTCCTTGACCGCTATGATCTCCCGGGTGGGATCGACCACGAACACGGCCCCGGGGAGCCTTCGCATCTCGATGATTCCATTCAAATAGCGCGTCAGCCGCGCCGCCTCGCGCTCAATCTGCGCGCTCTCCTTCTTGGTCAGGAACTTGAATACGCCTTCCTCCTTCATGCGCTGGATCTCTTCATACCGAGAAACGCTCCGGCGTATGGTCTGGTAATTTGTCAGAATGCCCCCCAGCCAGCGCTCGCTGACATAAAACATATGGCAGCGCTGGGCCTCGCGCACCACAATGTCCCGCGCCTGCGGTTTGGTCCCCACAAAAAGCACCGTACCCCCCTGGGACGTCAGGTCGATTAAAAACCGCTGGGCCTCCTGAATGGCGCGGTATGTCTTCTCAAGATCAATAATATACACCCCGCTGCGCTCGCCGAATATAAACCGCTTCATCTTGGGATTCCAACGGTGCGTCAGGTGTCCAAAATGAACGCCCGCTGCCAAAAGATCCTTCATCGTAATGTTGCTTTCCAAGCCATCACCTCCTTTTTACGCAGTGTAAGTCGCTAAACGTGCCCCATAGTATATCATATATAGCTCATATCAGAAACCGGCTGAAAGATTTGGGACATAGTTTATACCGACATCCCTTCGACCTGCATCTGATAAGCCTTCTGATATAACCCGCCTTTTTCCATCAGTTCCTCATGCGTGCCGACCTCCTGAATGCGGCCCCTTTCCAGCACAAAAATGCGGGAAGCCCGGCGTATGGTGGACAAGCGGTGCGCCACCACGAGACAGGTACGGTTGAGCATCAAGCGCTCGATCGCCTCCTGCACCAGACGCTCGCTCTCGGTATCCAGATGGGAGGTGGCCTCATCCAGAATGAGTATGGGCGGATCTTTTACCAGGGCCCGCGCAATAGAAAGCCTCTGCCTCTCCCCGCCCGAGAGCTTGACTCCCCGCTCGCCAATGATCGTGTCGTAGCCCCGAGGAAGCGCCTCAATAAAGCTGTGGGCGTTTGCCAAGCGGGCCGCGTGCTCGATTCTTACTTGATCAATCGCCAGGGCGCGTCCATACGCGATATTATTGCGTATGCTGTCGTTGAACAATATGGTTTCCTGCGTCACGATGCCGATCTGCTCGCGCAGGGATTTCACCGTGACGGCACGAACATCCCTTCCATCGATCAGGACGCGTCCCTCGGTGGGGTCGGAAAAACGCGGGATGAGATTTAAAAGCGTGGTCTTCCCCACGCCGCTGGGTCCCACGAAGGCCGCGATCTCTCCCTTGCGGATCTCACAGCTTACCCGGTCCAGCACCTTGCGCCTCCCCCCATACGTAAAACTCACGTCCTCGAGCCTGATGTGCGAGGAGATAGGGGCAAGGGGCGCCGCATCCGGCGCCTCCTGAATCTCTATCTCCTCGTCCAGAAGCCCAAAGATACGCTTCCCGGCCGCCACGAGCTGCTGGTTGACGGCATGGCAGCGGGCGAGTCTCTTGACCGGCTTCATGAGCGATAGGAGGTAGACCACGAACGAGCCGAATATGCCCGCCGAGAGGCTCCCGGCCAGGACTTCCCGGCCGCCGTAATAGATGATGACCGCCCCGCACATCACGCCGGAAAGCTCCGTAAGAGGAGCGATGGCCGCCATCCGCTTGACGGTCTTCATGACGATTCCGACATAGGCCCTCGTCTCCTGCTTGAATTTCTCGATCTCGTACCGCTCCATGGAAAATGCCTGAATGATGCGCATCCCCGAGATCGTCTCAAAAAGCCGGGACTGGATGTCGGCCATCTTCGATTGTTCCTGCGTGCTCAAAGATCGGAGGCGCCGCGTCACTGCAAGCACCGGGAGCATGATGAGCGGAAGGAGGACAAATGAGATGAGGGCCAGCCGCGCGTGGATGAGAAATACCATCACAAGGAACGAAACCAGCTGCACGCTTTGGAAAATAAGATCCGACAGATTTTCACTTACCGAATTCTTGACGAGCGCGACGTCATAGGTCACCCGCGAGGCGAGCTCCCCCGTGCGCTTGCGGCCAAAAAAGGGCATGGAGAGCGCGGCGAGCTTTTCATAGATGCGGTCCTGGAGATCTTTGGCAAGCCCCTGGGCGGTCTTATTCATGAGATACGATTGACCAAAGAGGGCAAGCCCCTTCACCAGGAACATGCAGGGCACGAAGATCACCATGGCTTGTAGAAGCCACACGCGGTCGATCCCGTTTATTGCGCGCACCCCCTCCTCTACCCATGCCGGCATCGGCTGGGCAAAACGTATCGCCTGATCGGTCAAAACGCGGTCGATCACGATGGGGATGGTCCCCAACTCCGCCACGCTGAACAGGTTGCCTGCCAACATGCAAAGGGAGGCGCCGATAAAACATCCCAGGTGCGGCCCAAGCAATCGCAGCAGCCTAATATAAACTTGCACCGTCTAACACCTTTCTCCGGGGTCTTTTACAGGCTAGTTCTAAGAAAAACACGGGGCGTTGGTATCAACTGCCCACCTCGGCCCCGCACAGATGCAAATAATCGCTAAGTCTAAGAGTTTAGCACAGTTATTGACATTTGCCAAGTCCCTGTGATAGGCTCTTAATCACCCAAGAGGAAGCTATCTACTAACGCAGTAACCAACGTACACATAACATGTTACCAAGAATCGAAGGCAAGGGGATACCCATCGGGGTTGTGGGTGTAGGCCATCTGGGATTTCACCATGCCCGGATCCTCAAGAAAACCCCCGGGGCAGAGCTCATCGGTATCGCAGATACCAATCCCAGCCGCCTCCAGTGGGTCTCGCGCAAGCTCGGGTGTCGCGCCTTTTCCTCGCCCGAGGAGCTCCTTGGGCGGGTCAAGGCGGTCACGATCTGTGTCCCCACCGCGAGCCACCATGCGGCCTCGCTCCCCTTTCTAAAGGCCGGAGTGCATACATTCATAGAGAAGCCCATTACGCGCGATCTCAAGGAAGCGGATGACTTAATCCGCGAGGCCCGGGCCATGAACGTACTGCTCGAGGTCGGCCATGTGGAACGCTTTAACCAGGCTGTCCAGGCGCTGGCGCAGTACCCGGGCCGCGTGTACTTCATCGAGTGCCACCGCTTGAGCCCCTTTAAAAAGCGCAGCCTGGATATCGGGGTCACCCTGGACCTCATGATACATGATATCGATATCATCCTGGGGCTCATACCGTCTCCGCTGGTCTCGATCGAAGCGGTGGGGGCGCGCGTTCTGACCCAGCAGGAAGACATCGCGAACGCCAGACTCCGGTTTGAGAATGGTTGTATCGCAAACATCACCACGAGCCGTTTGACCCACCGCGCCATGCGGAAAATTCGCATATTTCAGGAAAACTGCTACATCTCGATTGATTATGCCCGGCAGGCGGCCGCGGTATACCATAAGGAATCAAACCGCATCGTTTCGCGCAAAATTAGGATCCGCCGGCGGGAGCCCTTACGGCTCGAACTCGCCCATTTTGTCAGCGAGGTCGCCCAACACAACGGCGTGCCCCGCGGGGCCGGGGCCGTGGATACCAAGGCCCGTGATGCCCTGGCTACGGCCATCGAGATAACGCGGCAGATCGCACAGGCGCCGCATACCGCCGCTTAAAGTATGGCTCCCCCTCCCCAAGGCAACTCCCTTTTTCTGGTCGCGGGTGAGCCCAGCGGTGATCTCATGGGGGCACTCCTGGCCCGGGAACTGAAGGAGATCGACCCCGCGGCGCGGCTCTACGGCATGGGGGGACCCAAGATGCAGGCGGAGGGTGTTGCAATCGTCCGCGATCTCACCCAGCACGCTGTCGTAGGCTTTTTAGAGGTCCTCAAACACCTCCCCCACTTTTTGAAAACGCTCAAGGCCCTGGTGCAGGAGGTCGAACGCCTGAAACCCCGTGCGGTCATCCTGATTGATTACCCCGGCTTCAATTTAAGACTCGCGCATGAGCTCAAGAAAAGGGGCATCCGAGTCATCTACTTCATCAGCCCGCAGATCTGGGCCTGGCGCCGGGACAGGGTGAAGAAGATTGCGCGCCGCGTGGATAAGATGATCTGTCTCTTTGAGTTCGAGGTCCCCCTTTACGAAAGCCAGGGGCTCCCGGTCCGCTGCGTCGGCCATCCCTTTCTCGATATCGTCCGCACCCCATGGACCCCCGCTCAAGCGAGGCGCGAGCTAGGCCTTCAGGAAGGTATCCGCACGATCGGCCTCCTTCCCGGCTCCCGCGAAAACGAAATCAGGCGCCACCTGCCCGTTCTTATCCAGTCCGCCGGCCTTTTGGTAAAGCGCATCGGACCCTGCCAGTTCGTGATTTCCCAATCTGAAGGCACCGACAGAGATCTCTTCACGCGCGTCTTAAGCGAGAAGGACTCCTCCCGCTTCCGGCTCATACAGGGACATTTCTTGGATCTGGTGAACTCGTGCGACTTCATAGTGACTGCGAGCGGCAGCGCCACGCTCATTACCGGCATCCTGGAAAAACCCATGATTGTCATTTACCGGGTGGGATTTTTGACGGCGCTGCTCGCGCGCCTATTCATAACCATTCCCCATATAGGATTGGTGAACGTGGTGGCGGGTAAGACGATAGTCCCAGAGCTCCTCCAACAAAATGCCACACCCCAAAAGCTCGCAGGACTTGCGGCTTCCATCCTGACCGACCCATCGCGCCTCGACGAGATGAAACAGTCTTTGCGCAAGGTGCGCGAACTGCTGGGCCAGCCGGGGGCCGCGCGCCGCGCCGCCCAGGAGGTTCTTTCCAGCCTATGTTGAAAACTGTCCTCGCGATCATGATCGCCCTCCATTTACTTAGCTCCTGGACAGAGGCCCAAGAGGATGGCGTCGCGCTTGAGCCGCCGCAGACGGAAGACACAGCAACCCCTCTCAGCGCCCAGGACATGGGCGCGGCGTCCGAGAGCCCCGAGGGCGAAGAGGCCCTCCCGGAGGCCCCACCCGAGGCCCCTCGAGAAGGCGTCATAGAAATCTTCTACGATTCCGGCGCCCTGCGCGGGAAACTCTCATACCAGGCCGGGGTCTTAAACGGAATGAGCTTTTATTACTACATCACGGGCGAGCTTAAGGCGGAGCGCGAATTTAAAGATGGACTGCGTGAGGGGACGTCTCGGTCCTATCATCGAAACGGCCAGGTCTTTACCGAGGAGGCATTCAGCCAGGACAAACCGGCTGGTCCTTCCAAGAGATATTTCGAGGACGGCACCCTCGAAGAAGAAAAAGAATTCGAGGGCGGGGTTCCGCACGGAACGGCCAGGAGCTGGCACGCAAACGGGAACCTCAAATCAGAGGCCTCGTATAAACAAGGCCTGCTGGAGGGGACGATGAAACGCTATTACGAAAGCGGCGCCCTCCTCGAAGAGGCGCCTTATGCGAATGACAAACTTGACGGCGTCCTGCGCAGTTTCTTCGAGACAGGCGGGCTGTACGCGGAAATGGAATACGCAGAAGGCGTGCTGAATGGTCTACACAAGATCTACGATGAGGCGGGAATCCTGCGCCGGGTGTGGCGATATGAAGATAATGTCCCCTCGGGAGTCAGCAGGGAGTACGACGCGGAAGGGAGACTGGAGGCCGAATGGCGTTACTCGGATGGAGAGCGGGACGGGATATCCAAAACCTATTACGAAGACGGAACGCCCCGGGCGGAATGGAACTACCTCAAGGGGCGCCTGAACGGTTTAAGCCGCATCTACGACAAGAAAGGTATCCTGCAGGAAGAGCGCATGTACGCCGAAGATGTCCGGCACGGCCTCTCGCGGCAGTTTGCAATGGGCGGAAGCCTCGTGATTGAACAGGAATACGCGGACGGAAAACCTGCCAATCCTCCTCGCCTCATCCGGCCAGGTACAGAAGCGCCCGAGCCCGTAACACCTCCAGAGACAGCGCCTGCTACGGAATCCAAAGTTACGCCCGGACTCGCGACAACTCCTGAAGAACCTTCTTCCACCAAACCGGGAACAACAGCGCCGCCTTCGGAAACCGAAGCGTCTCGCCAATAAGGCGCTTTATGCGGAGAAGTCGGCTAAGATTTGAGCCGCCTGTTCGACCTCTTCGCGGGTAGCAGCGTCCCGAATAACGGCAAGCCCGCCTTCCAAAACGTGCTTAATATGATCCACCGAAATGGAGATGATGCGGCGGTATTTCGGGTCAGGGTCAGGTACATAGCCCGGATCGGAAATGACATAGTGGAGAGTCTCTCCTTTCCAGATACGGGATAGATATTCCTCGACCCTGGCCACCCTGATCCGGTTCTCAAGCGCCACGTCCTCAAGCTCAAGGATGTCACAACCCTGGCGCTTTAGTTCCTCACGCAGACCGGAGCTCGCCTTTGGCAGGGCAGCCGCCACGTGCTCAAGTTCGATGAGGCCCTGGGCCCTCAGGGCTTGAATGAGCGCAACCGACTCCACTCCCACAGCTACAACGTTAAGAGCCTTTCGTGGCTTTACATCCCCCTCACCTAGAAGAATTCCTCGCCGGGCCGCCGCTTCCCTGATGAGTTCGAGCGCCGGGACGGGGCTCCTTTGAGCACCGCTTTCCGCGCTGACCGCCGCGACCACCTCATCCGCTGAAACCAACACATAGGGAGGCACCGGTTCCAGAAGATGGCTTGCCACCGAAATCACGCCGTCGCCGGATTGCGGGGCCGCAGGTTCGCTGCGAGCAACCATTTTCTGAAGGAAGACCAGTTCCTTATTCGCTGAACCAAGGTTCTTGCTTTGGAAATCAGGGTGTTGTTCAGCCGCGCGGGCAAGCATGCGCCAAATGTCCCCCTCCGTCGAAGCAGTAATGTTCTCGTGTTTCAAATCTTCAGGCATATTCCTCAAAAGAACAACGACTGCGTGCGGATCGACATTGTACGTGAGCCAGTAGACGTAGAGTTGTTCACATATCTTTATATCGCGTTGGCTAAGGTGTCTCATAGTTCTTTTGTATCCTACTTCTCCTTCTCCCCCGGCGCCAGAGGAGAATAACAACTTTCCATCCGCAACGGCATACGCCTTATCCTTAATTTGCGAAACTCCCCAGCTCAATATCCACGCGAGGTCATTAAAGGAATCTGCCGGCGCGCCCGCCTCCGTCATCCCATCCCCCCGGGCCACTTCCATGAGTCCATCGCCTTCTACACGATCCACAATCTCGCGCTGCAGCTGTTCGAGTTCCGTAAGCGTCGAAATGATTTCTGGAGTCGCTGGAACAACCGGGATAGGTACTGCGAAGTGCTTAAGATAATAGAGCGAATTATGAATAATGTAAATAACAACGTCGCTCTCCTCGATGCGCGCGCGCTGCAACAACAACCTCACAGCTTTGTTTACTTCAGCTTGGACCCTATGCAGGTTACGGTGTTGGACGAAACCCAGGCCATAGGCAACGGCGGCCCGGACCTTGACGTCATCGTCATTCAAAAATGTGTCCAGCTCCTGCCAATCAACAGAGTACAAGACATGGTATTGCCATAAAACAACCCGTCCCAGCGCTTGAGCGACTCGATCCCAATCCCGCTCCGCAAGAAACATTGCTAACCTATGATTTCTTTTTAAAATCACTTCATTCTCCGGATCGCCCACTCCGTCACCCTGCGCAGCAGGCTTCCGGGCAGACGGGTCCAGGATATTTACATACACGCCGTCTCCAAAAGGGCCCTCGGTTTGGATGGAAGCAGGCTCGGGATAAGAAGAGACCAGAAAACGAACGGGGTTGGCATCCAGAGCGGCGGTGACCAGAACACCACCCTCTTTAATCTCGAATGAAGCGTCCTCCAAGGCAGTGCCCTTGACCAGAGGGCCTATATCGGGAAAATCCTGTGTGAGATGAACACGTCCCGGTACAAGCGAAAACCCGGGTTCCTGTGCCAGGGCCCTCTCGTGAAGTTCAGTTAAAACCGTGAAGGTCCGTAACTCCTGCGAGAAACCCCTAAGCTTTTGAAACGCAGATTCGGATGCGAGATAGTGGGGGGAAAAATCAGAGGCCACACCTGGTGAGACATTGCCCAGGAAGAGAGTAGTAAACAACAAACAAACGGATATCGGTTTTTTGAGGCAGTCTTTCATACCGTGGGGCGGTATGAACTAAAGAAATGGAATGTTCTGAGCGTGGGGGCGGGGTTTGGCATCTCTAGTGGTTAATTCTAAAATACAAAATTGCCTTAGTCAAGTAGAAACTTTTGTAACACACAAAAACAATATGAAAATTACAACACGAAGGCCAACCGTAACTTACGGCTGGCCTAGGTGTTGTTGAGCCTTAAATTGAACTTAAATATCGAAATACAGGTGGAACTCGTACGGGACCGGGCGGGTATTGACGGCCGCGATCTCGCGCTCCCTCTTGTACTCGAGCCACACATCAATCACATCCTGGGTGAAAACCCCTCCCTCTTTGAGGAAGTCCTGGTCTTTCTCCAGGGCGTTCAAGGACTGTTCGAGGGAACCCGGGACCTGCCGGACCTTCTTCGCCTCTGCGGGCGAAAGGTCGTAGAGGTCCTTATCAACCGGCTCTCCCGGTTCCAGTTTTCTGCGTATTCCGTCTAAGCCGGCCATGAGACAGGCCGAAAAAGCGAGATACGGGTTGCACGACGGATCAGGGCAGCGGAACTCGATGCGCTTGGCCCTGGGGTTTTTCGAATAGACTGGTATGCGGATGGCCGCGCTGCGGTTCCTCTGCGAATACATGAGGTTCACCGGGGCCTCGTAACCAGGCACCAGCCTCTTGTACGAATTCGTGGTCGGGGCGCAGAAGGCCATCAGGGCATCGGCGTGCTTCAAGAGCCCGCCGATGTACCAGCGGGCCGTCTGGCTCAAAAGACCGTAACCTTTCGGATCATAAAAGAGGTTACGGCCTTCCTTCCACAAGCTCTGGTGCACGTGCATGCCGCTTCCGTTGTCGCCAAAAATGGGCTTCGGCATGAACGTCGCCACCTTGTTGTACTTGCGGCACACGTTCTTCACCACGTACTTGTACATCATGAGGTTATCCGCCATGCGCACGAGCGTCGTGAATCTCATGTCGATCTCGGCCTGGCCGGGGCTTCCGACCTCATGATGCTGGACCTCGATGGGCACCCCGGTCTTGATGAGCGTGAGTATTATCTCGCTCCTTAAATCCTGCTGTGAATCATGCGGGGGCACGGGGAAGTAGCCTTCTTTGTAACGGCACTTGTAGCCTAAGTTCGGATTTTCCACCCTGCCGGTGTTCCACTGGCCTTCAATACTGTCGACGAAATAGGAGGCCGTGTTCTCTTTCTGCTCGAAGCGCACATCGTCAAAGATGTAGAACTCCGCCTCGGGGCCCCAATAGCTGGTTGTGGCAATGCCCGTTTTAATGAGATACTGCTCCGCCTTTTCGGCGATAAAACGGGGGTCCCGCGAATACGCCTGACGGGTAACGGGATCGTAGATGTCGCAGATGATGCTCACGGTGGGAACGGTGCACACCGGATCGACCACCGCGGTCGAGGGATCCGGGATCAGGATCATGTCGCTTTCCTGGATCTTTTGAAAGCCCCGGATGCTGGACCCGTCAAACCCTATGCCGTCCACCCAGATGCTCGTCTCGATGTCTTCAAAATGGGTGAGCTCCGACACGGGGATAGAAAAGTGCTGCCAAATCCCGGGCAGGTCATTAAATTTAAAATCCACGATCTGAATGTTGTTGTCCCGGATGAGTTTGGCCACCCGCTGGGCTTCCTGGGGGCTTGTGCCCTGCCGGACTCGGGATTTGCCCACTTGAATCACATCATTCAGCGGGGTCTCCGCGCGCCGGGACCGATTTCGTTTTTCTACGTCTAATACAGCACTCACACGTTTAGCCATGCTACTTCCTTTCCTTTTTTATTGCCTTGCGAAGCCGCCACCGCGAACCTTAACCCTGTGGATCACCTTGGAGAAACTCACATCCGGGGCAAAACGGAGGAATTTCCAGAATTTCTGCAACACGTAATGTTAACACAGGTTACGGCAACAAGTCAACTTAAAAATTCCTGACACAAGTGGCGCGAAGGTTGCCTATGAACCTGTTACACAATAAGTTACACAAACGAACCGCCCGCATGTGAAGGTCCCCCTCTCGCGGGGCGCTCTTGAGTCCCAGATAAGGCAATCACCATGCCAACCGGTACAAGGCGTGGGCATGACGCGGGTCACGGTTCACAGAACAAAAGTGTCAGATGGAACTGACAATTTTGTATTTTTTGGCCTTGTAACCTAAAATGCGTTCCGTGATGCCCAGCATCTTCGCCGCGCGGCTTTGATTTCCCCGGCTCGTGTTTAAGGCTTCCTGGATGAGCCGGGCCTCCAAAGCCTTTACAGAATCCGTCAGACTCAACCGGCCCGCGTTCCCCTCATGAAACCGTTCCTCGGCATAGTGCGGCACAACCTTATGCCTTATGTTGGAGGGTAAATCCCTCCTGCGGACGACGTGACCCTCCGCCATCACCACCGCCCGCTCCATGCAGTTTTCGAGCTCTCTGACGTTTCCAGGCCAGGGGTAGGTGATGAGGACATCCATTGCGTCCTGGGCCGGGCGCTCTACCGCCTTCCCATGTTCCTTCCCGGAGCGGCTGATAAAGTAATCGACGAGCTCCGGGATATCCTCCCTGCGCTCCCTTAAAGGCGGAAGGTAGATGGTGATGACGTTCAGGCGGTAGTAGAGATCCTCTCGGAACCGTTTCTCCCGCACCTCCTGATCGAGGGGACGGTTGGTGGCCGCTATGATGCGCACGTCCACCTTGATGGTCTCGGTCCCTCCCACCCGCTCAAATTCGCGCTCCTGCAGCACCCGCAGCATCTTCACTTGGGCGGCCAGCGTGAGATCCCCTACCTCGTCCAGAAAAAGGGTCCCCCCATGGGCGAGTTCGAAACGACCGGGTTTTCTGGCGAGGGCCCCCGTGAACGCCCCCTTTTCGTAACCGAAGAGTTCGCTCTCGAGGAGGGTCTCGGGGATCGACGCTGCGCTTATTCTGACAAAGGGTCCGTCCGAGCGCGGGCTCATGTAATGGAGGGCGCGTGCAATAAGCTCCTTTCCCGTTCCGCTCTCTCCTAAAAGCAGCACGGTAGCCTTGGAGCGGGCGCATTGATGGACGACGCGAAAGACGTCCTGCATGGCGCGGCTGGACCCTATGATGTTCTCGACATGGTAGCGGGTCTTGAGCTGCCGGCGGAGATCTGTATTTTCTTCTTCCAACCTGACGTGCTCCGTACGGACCTGCTGCCTCAAACGGACCGCCTGGGCGATCATAGAGGCGATGGTCGCAAGGAGGCGAACGTCCTCCTGCAGAGACACGGGCTGCTCAAAGAGCCTGTCCACGCTTAGGGCCCCAATCGTCTTACCGGCATATTTGATCGGAACACAGATGAAGGCGATGGTCTGCCGGGAGAGATCTCCGCGGGACCGCGTCCGGTTTAGGAAAAGGGGTTCCTTCCCGATGTTGGGGATTGCGATCGGTTCGCCCGCCTCCACCACCTTGCCCGTGATCCCCTCGCCCAGCTTATACCGGCCCCGCCGCATTTGCCGCCGGTCCATGCCCTTGGCCGCCTCGATCATGATCTTCTGGGTCTGGGGGTCCAAGAGCGTGAGTGTTCCGCGCTCCATGCCCATTTCCCGGGCGAGGATATCCAGCACCGAGCGCAGGACATCGAGCTCAAGCGAGGAGGCCAGGGCCTGGCTGATTGAATGCAGGACATTGAGCTCTTTAAGCCCCTGGCGTAACTCGCCGTTCTTAAGATGATCGGTCATTTTAACCTTAAATAACTCTGTCCGTGATTCGTGTTTCGTGATTCGTGAAACGTAGTTGACGACTTGAGTAACCAGAAACCAGCAACCAGATACCAGAAGATTCCAGAGACCAGATACCAGAGTGATACGATAAAATTCGAAATACGAAACTCGAAGCACGAAGCAAATTCGAATGACCGAAATTCAAAACTCGAAAACGGTTGTTTTGAATTTCTGATTTCGAATTTCTAACTTGCTTCTAATTTCGATCTTCGAATTTCGTATTTTTTCTGGTTACTGGTATCTGGTATCTGGTTTCTTTTTTTCACGATTCACGATCAACGATCCACGAACCTACACTGCGACAATGCACACTCCCCGGGTGTCGGCTTCACAAAGCACCCGCTCACGTTCCAGGATGAGGGTCTCACCCGCCTCAATGGCGAGGACGCCTGTTTGGGCGTCGGCGAGCGCCTGAACTGTCTTTAGACCGATACAGGGAACATCAAATCGCACATCCTGTTTCGCCTTGCTTACCTTGACGATAACGATCCCCGGGCCCGCCACCTGAAAGGCGCGGCGGATCATGTCATCCGTTCCCTCCATGGCCTCCACCGCGACCACGGCCTTGGCCTTTACAGCCACTGCCTGTCCGACATCCAGGGCAGAGACCTTTTTGGCCAACTCGAACCCAAAGCGGATGTCCGCTTCCTGCTCCGGTGATGGGTTTCTCCGCGTCAAAACCCCCCTCGATGGGATGAGATCGCTCAAGTACGTCTTTGAGCTCAAGAGGGTAAGGCCCTTCCTGGCCAGATATTTGGCGACAGCCTTGAGCAGGGTGTCCGCCCGCTTATCCGGCGCCGTAGCCAAGATGAAGGCGAGGGCCGGATCGGGTTTAAAACCTGAAAAGAGTTTTTTATGTTTTATCTGCCCGGCCATCACAACATCCGTGACCCCCTCGGACTTCAAATATTCTGTCAGGCGTTCGAGATCCGTGACCTCGATCCAGTGTACCTTGTCTGCGAGCTCCTCGATGCCGCTCTCGGTCTCACCCCGCACAGCGACCGCCACCACCCGATGGCCGCGCTCCCGCGCCTTGCCCGCAAAAATCAGCGGGTATTGGCCGTTTCCGGCGATCAAACCGATCGTTTTAGGAGCTACTTTTTGCATGCGTGTGTGATTCGGGATCCGGGAAGCGGGAACAGGGAACCGCCACCGCTTCCCGCTTCCCGTTTCCCGGTTCCCGAACCGTCGTTTTACTTTGTTATTCCCCGCTCGGACTCTCGGATGAAGCGGACGAGGTGGGTCAATTCGGGGTACGAAGCGAGCTCTTTTTCGATGCGGGCAAGCGCTTGCGTGACCGCTAAATCAGAACGGTACAGGAGCCGGTGAGCCTTTTTGAGTTCATCTCGACAACGGGGCTCCAAACCAGCGCGCTCGAGACCCAGCCGGTTGATGCCAAAGACCTTCACCGGGTGGCCATCGGCCATCATAAAGGGGGGGATATCCTTGACCAGTTTGGAAAAGCCCCCGATGATGGAAAGGCGCCCCACGCGCACGAACTGATGGATTCCGACCATTCCGCCCACGATGGCCTGGGATTCTATCGTGACATGCCCCCCCATGGTAACCGCATTGGCAATAATAACGCCGTCTTCGATCCTGCAATCATGGGCGATATGGGCGTAGGCCATGATGAGATTCCGGTCCCCGATAAACGTCTCGCTTTCTTCGCCCGTGGCCGTATGCACGGTGACATATTCCCGGACCGTGTTTTGGTCTCCGATTCTTACGCGCGTGACCCCGCCCCTGTATTTGAGGTCCTGGGAGCGGGTCCCGATGACCGCACCCGGGTAGATCTCACAGCGCTCGCCGATTTCCGTATAGCCGTCCAGGACCACGTGCGACATCAGGCGGGTCCCCGGCCCTATCGTGACGTGTTCCCCAACCACGCAGTAGGGACCTACGTCGACACCTTCGCCTATCTGGGCCTTGGGATGGACACACGCGGTGGGGTGAATCTGGACCGTATAATTCGTTGCCATGGACTTGGGTTTTTAGGCATCCACCAGGCTGAACATGAGTCTCGCCTCCGCCACCACCTTATTCCCGACCTTGGCCACACCCTCGGTCAGCGTGGTGCGAGACTTAATCTTCAAGACGTTCACTTCCAGGATAAGCTCATCCCCCGGGAGTACCGTCCTCCTGAACTTCGCCCGCTCGATGCTCATGAAATACGCAATCTTCTTTAAGTTCTCCTGGCGCGAGAGCATGAGGATCCCGCTCACCTGCGCCAAGGCCTCTACGATCAAGACGCCCGGCATGACCGGATGGCCCGGAAAATGGCCGCCGAAATAGGCTTCGTCCGCTAGCACATGCTTGACCCCAACTGCCCGCTTGTTGGGAATAAACTCAACCACCTCGTCGACAAAGAGAAAAGGTTGGCGATGAGGAATAATGCGCTCGATCTCTGTCTGTCCCATCACTGTTCCTTCAGAGAGAGGTTCCTGTACCACACTGGCGACCCCGGCGGCGCCGTCGCGCACGGCCTGCCGTTTGATTCGCTGGATGAGCGCAATATTGAGAGAGTGTCCGCTCCTCACGGCGATGACATGACCCTTTAGATGCATCCCCAGGAGATACAAATCCCCGATGAGATCCAGGATTTTATGCCGCACAAATTCATCCTGAAAGCGCAGCTCGTTGCGGATCACCCCCTCCGGGCCCACCACCAGGGTATTGTCGAAATCAGCCCCCTTCCCTAGGCCCTTTTCCCTTAAAAGCTGTCCTTCCGACTCCGTGCAGAACGTGCGGGCGGGCGCGATCTGGTTCACGAAGACGTCGTCCTTCAAGGTAAAGCTCGCGAATTGCGATTTCATTTCGGGGTGATCGAACATATAGCTCACCTTGAACGCATCATGCGGCAGAACGACAATGCTGGCATCTTGTTCCTGGATGTAAATCGGCTCTCGAACGGCGTAGACCTTGCGAGGCGCCTCCTGCTCCTGGTAACCGGCCTTGGCAAGCACCTGGGTAAATCCGAGCGCGCTTCCGTCCAGCCCGGGGAGTTCCTCCCCGTCTATCTCAATGATGATATTGTCAATCCGCAGTCCCACCAGGCACGCCATGAGATGCTCGATGGTGTGCACCTCATAGGAGTTCACGCCCACGGAAGAGCGGCGCGGCCTCTTATTGAGGTCGATCACATGGTAGATTTCGGCGGGGATGGAAGGTTTTTCAGGAAGGTCAGACCGGACGAAACGAACGCCCGACTGCGGGGGGGCTGGCTTGAAAACGCAGTTGACCGTCTTGCCTGTGTGCAGGCCGACCCCGGAGAGCCTAGCCGGCTTTTTTATTGTCCGCTGAGACTCCACCGAGCTTTCTCTCCAGACGTGCCACCTTGTCTTCCAAGGTGGAAAAAGACTTGAACATCTCGGGAAGCTTGGCCATGCAGGCGAAGATCCTCTTGGCCCGGTTAAAGGGCTTGGCCGGCTGGCCAAGGACACAGGCATTGTCGGGAACGGATTTGGTCACCCCGCTCTGTGCTGCGATGGTGACATTATCTCCGATGGTGATATGCCCCACGATGCCCGCCTGACCCGCCATCACCACGCCGTTTCCGACCGTAGTGCTCCCGCTGATACCGCACTGCGCGACGATGATGGAGTGCTCTCCAATCGTCACGTTATGCGCGATTTGAACCAGATTGTCAATCTTCGTCCCCCTCCCGATAAAGGTGGTGCCGAAACGGGCGCGATCAATCGTCACGTTGGAACCGATCTCCACGTCGTCGGAGAGAACCACGTTGCCGATTTGGGGGATCTTGTGATGCACGCCCTTGACCGTAGCAAAACCGAATCCGTCGCTCCCGATCACAGAGCCGGAATGAATGATGACGCGCGCCCCGATCTCGACATATTCCCGGATCGAGACGTTCGGATAAATCACCGTTGCCTTACCGATCTTGGTGTGGTGGCCCACGTACACCCCCGCATACAGGATGACGTCATCGGCAATCTCGGCATAGTCATCCACTACCACGTAGGGCTGCATGGCTACGTTCTTCCCCAGCTTGACATGCTGGCCCAGAACTGCCGTCGAATGAATGCCCTTAGGCGTCACGGTCTCATTGGGAGCCAAGAGCGTGACGATGCGCGCAAAGGCAAGTGATGGATTTTCCGCGCGGATCAGGGAATGGTTGGGGATCGGCTCGAGATCTTCAGAAACAATGATGGCGGAGGCCTGCGTCGTATCGGCCAGGGGGACGTATTTGGGATTGGCCAGGAACGTGATATCCCCTTCCGAGGCTTCTTTAATACCGCTCACGCCCGTAATCACCGTATTGGGATCGCCGTCCACGCGGCCCCCGACGATTCGGGCGAGCTCCGAGAGGGTCTTTTTCACTGGACCCTCCTCTGGTACTGGTCATTCAAGATCGTAAGAATCTCATTCGTGACATCTACCTCGCCGCTGGAATACACGAGGGCCCGGCCATGGAAGATAATATCATACCCCTTGCTCTTGCCGTACGAATCGATGACCGCTTGAATCTCGGTCAGGATATCCTTGACCAGATTGTCGCGGCGCGACCGCAATTCCTCGCGCGCCTTGCGGTCAAACTCCTGGAGTTCCTTGATCTTGGCATCGATATCCTGCTGCTTGCCTTGGCGGTTGTCTTGGGCCAGGAGCTCCAGCTCGTCCTTCAAGCGGCGCACCTCTTGAACCACCTTATCGCGCTCCTTCTGCTTGGCCTGGCCTTCCTGCTCCAGATCGGCGTCGGCCTCCTGGGTCCTCTTATAATCGTCAAAGAGCTTGGCAATATCCACGTATCCCATCTTGAGCCCGTCCTCGCGGGCATCGGCATGAGAGGGCGGCGCCAGGGTCCCGCAGGCCGTAAGGAGAATGACTGTCATCATTTTGAAACGCATCTCACACCTCCGTGCTAAAATCCGCGCTCGATATCAAAGTAAAACCGGCCCTTGTCGTTTTCCTCGCCTTCCGGCAGATCCAGCGGAAAACCATAATCGATCCGCACAGGACCAATAGGCGTCTTAATCCGAATGCCCGCACCTACACCTTCGCGCAGATCCGTGATGTTAAAGTCGTAACTTTCGCGAAAAACGTTTCCGGTGTCAAAAAAGACCGCCCCTTTGATCAAATCCTCCACCAGGGGAATG
The DNA here is from genome assembly GCA_016190205.1 of Candidatus Omnitrophota bacterium. Lineage (GTDB taxonomy): Bacteria > Omnitrophota > JACPQZ01 > JACPQZ01 > JACPQZ01 > JACPQZ01. Next base: position 59,463 of record JACPQZ010000076.1, read on the forward strand.
GTGTATTCGGCATTGGCGATGATCAGGGTGTTTCCGCCGATGGGGTCACCCCCGTCGATGGGACCTAAGCGCCGGTAGTTATACCCGCGAACGGTACTGGAGCCCCCCGCGAAGAAACGCTCATACACGGGGACCCGGTCGCTCGCGCCGAATTCCTCGGCGATGCCGAGCCTGAAGCGCAGATCCAGGACATGGTCCGTGAAAAAGGGGAAATACTTTCGCGCATCCAGCTGGAGCTTGTAGAAATCCTTGTCTCCACCCAGAAAACTGCCGAAGAGGCCCCCCTCCAGGGATACAACGTTTCCCGTGCTGGGCACAAAACGGTTATCCGTCGTATTGTGTGTAAGATCCAGGCTTAAGGCGCTTACCTGGGCCTTACCCTCTTCCGCCCGGATGTCCGCGGAGGCGTCCTCCGAAAGATCGGTCACGTCGATCTCCTGAAATGTGTAGTTCAAGCGGGCCGTATCGTACTCCGTAAACTCTTTTCCGAGGCGGAGCGTCCCCCCCAGCCGTTCCTCATCATAGTCTTCGCGCACATACGTCCGGCTGAAGAGATCGACCCCGAAAGAGAAGGGATAACCCAGCATCCACGGCTCCGTAAAATTGAACTCGAAATCCTGGAAAACGGACCCCGCCTCGGCCCGCAGGCGGACTCTTTGACCCCCTCCCACGAAATGGGGCCAGTCGGTCAAATCAAAATTGCGCTGGATCACGTCTACGAACCCGACAAACCGCTGCGAGGTGCTGAAACCCGCCCCAAACGTAAACTCGCCTGTCTTGCGCTCCTTTACGTTGATGACTAGATCGTTCGTGTCGGGGGCCCGGCCGGGTTCGGTATCATACGTGACCTCTTCAAAATAGCCGAGATTGACGAGCCTCTGCTGGCTCCGTTTGAGTTTCTCACCGTCAAAGCGGTCGCCCGGTTTCAGCCGCATTTCCCGCCGGATGACATGGTCTTTCGTACGGTCATTGCCCGTGATCCGTATTTGATCAACAAAGGCCAGATTGTTTTCGGTGATCCGGTACGAGACGGCGACCACCTGCCCGGTCTCGTCCAGACGCGTATCGGCGGCCACGCCGGCGTTCACATAACCCCTCTCAAAATAGTAGGCCTGGATCTTGTTCAGGTCATCGCGCAGGTGAAAGCGGCTGAAAGGAGCCCCCTGCGACATGGACGTGTGGGACAGGATGTCGGAGGACGGGAAAAGGACATTCCCCTTGACCTCCACCGGCCCGGTCAGATACTGGCTGCCCTCGTCCACGGCAATAACGATATACATGTGCGACTTGCGCTCACCCAAGTCATAGTGAAAAGAAGGGGTCACTTCTACATCCGCGTACCCCTTCTGCCAATACTTATATTTTATTCTTTCGAGGTCCACCTCAAACGCATCTTCGTCCAGGATGCCGGACGTGAACAAGGTGTCCCGCCGCGTCTGGATGGCCTTAAGGAGCTCTTTATCCGAAAAGACGGAATTGCCTGTCACAAATATCTTCCGGATCTTAAGCTTGCCTCCTTCTTGAATGGTCACATACACCGTGGAGCGGTTGCGGTCTGGGTCGGTGTCGATCTCATACTCTACGGTAGCCAGCTGGTACCCTTTCTCGGCGTACAAAGAACGAACGGCCTTGATGCCCGACTTAAGCCCGCGCTCATCCAGCGGCTCGCCCACCACTGATTTAAACTGATCGCGAATCTGGCGCGTGCCCAACGCCTTATTGCCCTCTATCACGATTTCCTCAAGACGGCTTTTTTCTTCAACCGTAAAGAGGACATGCACGCCCTCGTCATCCTGTTCCGTCTCCACCCGGACATCGGAGAAAAAACCGCTGGCGTACAGGCGTTTGATGTCCTCATTCAGGACATCTTGATCAAAGATCAGGCCCGGACGGGTCTTGACCTTGGCGAGCACCGTAACGCTGCTGACTTCACGGTTGCCCCGCACCTCTACCGATTTGACCGCTGCGCCCGCTTCATCAGCAAAGGTCTCCAAGACGCCGTAACCACCCGCAAGCCATAGAAATGCACAGATGCCGAACGCGATTCTCTTGGGTATGGTCACACCCTCCCGACAAGGAGGTAAGTAAAATAATTGGGTCAGTTTAACACAAGACCCTTGGGTTTGTAAACTCCGAGCTACAACATATTGCAAATATTGTATGTTTCTTCCCTCATACCGGCTGACTTGCCGTTGGGGGCCCCTCTCTTAAAGACACGTTTTCAAAACGCGTATATTCCTTCACAAATGACAGGGTCAGCGACCCCACAGGACCATTCCGCTGCTTGCCGATGATGACCTCGGCCAGCCCCTTGTTCTCTTCAGTCGGACTGTAATATTCCTCGCGCAATAGAAGTATGACGACATCGGCGTCCTGTTCTATCGCCCCTGATTCCCGCAGGTCGGAAAGCTGCGGCCGGCGATCCGACCGGGATTCCACGGCCCGGGAAAGCTGACTCACTGCAATGAGAGGCACGGAGAGCTCCCGGGCCAGAGACTTCAAGCCGCGGGAAATATCGGATATCTCCTGCTGGCGGTTCTCCACGTTCCCCGTTCCTCTCATAAGCTGAAGGTAGTCCACAACGATGAGCTCGATCTTCTCCTGCACCTTGAGCCTGCGGGCCTTCGCCTTCAGTTCGAGGGCGGAGATGCCGGGCGTGTCGTCAATAAAAATCGGGGCCTCGCTTAACCTGCCCGCAGCTCCGGTAAGACGCGTCCAGTCGGTCTGCGACAGCCACCCGGTGCGAACCTTATGGGCGTCTACCCGGGCATGCGAGCAGAGCATGCGCTGGACCAGCTGTTCCTTGCTCATCTCCAGGCTGAAGATGGCGACGGGCCGGCGTTCAATAACGCCCACATGCTCGGCCAGGCACGCAATAAACGCGCTCTTTCCCATGGAGGGCCTGCCCGCCACCACGATAAGATCGGAAGGATGAAAACCGGACGTCATGGCATCCAGATCGATGTAGCCCGTGGCCAGCCCCGTCACGGCCTCCTGCTTTTGATAAACCCGCTCGATCATCTCGATGCTTTCCTTGACCACTTCCTTGAAAGGCACGAAGCGGCCTTCGATACGCTTCTCGGAAATGGCCAGGATGGTCTGCTCCGCCTGATCCAGCACGCCGTCCACCTCGCGCGTAGGGTCAAACGAGTCTGTCACGATGCCCGTCGCCGCCTGAATCAGGCTGCGCAGGAGATATTTTTCCTTGACGATGCGAATGTAATGGCCGACATTCGCGGCGGTGGGGACGGCGGTCGAGAGTTCGGCCAGGAAGCTCGCTCCGCCGACCTCTTCTAAAGACCCCTCCTTGCGAAGCTGGTCCGTCAGGGTGACGAGATCGACCGCCCGTTCGCTGTCGAACAGCCTGACGACAGCTTGAAATATCTTGGCGTGCTCTTTCCGGTAGAAACTGGAGGGGGAGAGAAGCTCGATGGCCCGGCGAATCGCCTCCTCATCGATGAGCATCGAGCCCAAGACACTCGTCTCGGCCTCGACATCCTGTGGGGGGAGCCGCTCGGTGCGTAACTCGGTGTCGACCTGCTGCAAAGTAACCTCTATCAGCTTTCAGCTTTCAGCTATCAGCTATTAGCTATCAGCTTTCAGCTAACGGCTGAAGGCTGAAGGCTGACTTCGCTATTGCTTCACGACCCAAACTTTAAGTTTGCCTGCGGCGTCCGGGTGGAGTTTGACTTCCACTGTGTAGACACCCAGCTTTTTGATGGGTTCGGGGATCAGGATGTCTTTTCGGTCGATCGAAAGACCTTCCTGCTGAAGCGCCTGAGCAATATCAGCCGTCGTGAGCGACCCGAACAGCTTATCGTCCGGTCCGGCCTTTTGAGCCACGGTGACCGACATGGAACTCAACCGCCGGGCGAGTTTCTGGGCCTCTTCCAGCGCCCTCTTTTGCCTCGCCTCTCCCGCCAGGCGCTTGCGCTCCAGCATCTTGACCTGTCCGGGCGTCACTTCCACAGCCAGCCGCTGAGCCATGAGATAATTCCGCGCAAAACCGTCGCTCGCCTGGACCCGCTCTCCGGCCTTACCTACCTTTTCTACGTCTTTCAGTAATAATATTTCCATAACAAACCTCTACGATCGTTCTTCGTTCATCGTTCTTCGTTCTTCGTTCTTCGTTCGACAACCCGGGTATTTGACATGGATTTCATTTTTTTGCTGTTACGAAGCACGATGCACGATGAACGAAGCACGTCGTGCCATCTATTCCCCTGTGAATGGCGTCAGCGCCACCATACGCGCGCGCTTGATGGCCCGCGCGAGCTCACGCTGATGCCAGGCACAGTTTCCGCTGATCCGGCGCGGGACGATCTTGCCCTTTTCCGTCACGAACTTCACGAGCCGCAAGACATCCTTGTAATCCACCCGTTCCACTTTTTCAGAACAAAACTTGCACACCTTCTTCCTAAAGAATTTGCGCGCCTGGGCCTGCGCCTTCCCCTTCTTCCCTGCCAGCGCCTTTTTTCCTCTGGGGGGACGTTCACTTTCATACTTTGATCCGAAATCTCTCATCTAAAAGGGTACCTCATCTTGGGGGTGCGCCTGGGTTTCATGCCCCGTTTTTTCTTCCTGCACAAGGGGAACCTCTTCCACCTGGACACTGGGCACTTCATTCAGCTCCTGCTCGACCTTACCCTGCCCTTTGCCCAAAAATTGGACGTTATTCGCGACGACCTCGAGGGTGCTTCGCTTCTGCCCGTCCTGGGTCTCCCAGGACCGTGACTGGAGACGCCCCTCCACAAAAACGGGGCTCCCCTTCTTAAGATACTGCGCGCAAACCTCTGCCCGCCGCGCCCAAACAACCACCCGCACGAAACTGGCCTCTTCCCGGCGCTCCCCGTTCGTAGTAAAGGCGCGGTTCATCGCAAGGGTAAAGCTAGCCACGGCCTGCCCGCTGGGGATGTACCGGAGCTCGGGGTCGCGCGTCAGGTTGCCCATCAATAAGACGCGATTTAAGCTGGCCATCATGCACCTCCTGTTTGAGGAGTTACGGTGAGTGTGTTTTTAGCAATCAAGTGTCTCATGACCTTGGGGTTAAGTGTCAAGGCGCGCGAGAAGTCTTTAACGCGCCCGGGATCCATCTCGAGGTGAATAACGAAATAATGACCCTCCAGTTTCTTGTCAATCCGGTAAGCAAGCGGGCGCTTCTGAAGGTCGCGCCGGTCCACCACCTTCCCGCCCTCTTCCACCACCTGCCGCTCGATACCCTGAATCACCTTGGCCAGGTCCTCCCCGCTGCCCTCCGCCTGTAAGATGAGCAATGCCTCATATGTTTGGGTCTTCACAAGATCTCCTCTAGCCCGTTGTAAACGTTCATAACGTGAGCGGCGCCCTCCCGAACCCAATCCTCACAAATCTGCGCCGCGTGATCCACCAGCCGCTTTAATCGGTCTTTCTCCTTCCGGTCCGCGGGGGCAAGGACATAATCCGTGAGGTCCTTAGGCAGGCTGGACTCGCCAATCCCGCAGCGTAAACGGGGAATCGCGTGGGAACCGACCTCTTCCAGGATATTTTCCAGGCCCTGATGTCCCCCGCTCGTCCCGTGATCCCGGATGCGGAAACGGCCCAGCGGGAGATGGACATCATCCAGGACCACCAAGATCTCGCTTGCCTCGACCGACCGGGCCTCCTGAAAGGAACGCACGGCCACCCCGCTTTGATTCATAAAGAGCAGTGGTTTGACGAGCCAGACCGTCTCCCGGCCCACCGCCCCGCGGCCTTCCTCGTAACCGGGGTCCCGCCCGCAAAACTTGAGGCCCTGACGCCTTGCCAATTCGTCCAGCACCCAGAAGCCGAAGTTGTGCCACGTATTCCGGTAACGCTGGCCTGGATTACCCAGGCCCACGATGGCCTTCACCCTTGCCCTTCTCTTCGGTCTTTTCCGGAGCAGCCTTTTCCTTGGCCGACGCCGGCGGTTTCTCCGCCGCTGGTGTGCCTTCCGGCACTTCTTCCTTCTTACCCTTGGTTATAACCTCGGGCTCCTGGGTCTCTGCCCCTTCCACAGCAACAGGCTCGGGTTCCTTTTCAGGATGCACCACCGTCACCACCACCGCATCGGGCTCATTCAGCACCTTTAAAGAGGAGGCGAGAACCAGATCCTTGACATGGATCGCCTCGCCCATCTTAAGCAGGGAGCAGTCCACCTCGATCCGCTCCGGGATATCGGCAGGAAGGCATTCGACTTCCAGTTCCCATAAGATGCGTTCCAAAATTCCTCCATCCTGAACCACACCCACAGCCTCTCCCTTCACAGCGACAGGGACCTTGATCTTGATGCGTTGGGTGAGCGATATGTGGTCAAAATCCACATGCTGGATGACCCCGGTGACCGGGTCCTGCTGGACCTCCCGGACGAGGACCGTCTTGGAATGGGCCTTCACGCCGCCCCTGATTTCAAGGTCGATGATCACGTTCCCGCCCAGTCCAGTGCGGAGGGCACGCTCCAGATCAGACCTGGGAACCTTGAGATGTACCGAGGCCTCTTTCTTTCCGTACACAACTGCGGGGATAAATCCCCCGCGCCTTAAACGCCGAGCCTCGGCACTCCCGATCGTCGACCTTTCTTCAGTCTTCAGCTTGTATTTTTCTGGCATACACTGCCCCTCTATGACTTTCGCGGGATTCGCGTTTCGTGATTCGGGAATCGGGAACAGGGAATCAAAACCTTTTTTCAGCGGTACCCGCTTCCCGGTTCCCTGTTCCCGTGTCCCGGACACGGCTACACAAACAAGCTACTAACGGACTCCTCCAAATGAATCCTCCGGATCGCCTCTCCCAAAAGTGGAGCCACGCTCAAGACCTTAATTTTGCGGTGCCTCCTGCCCGGCCCCAGCGGGATCGTATCCGTCACAACCAGCTGCTGTAACGGGGCCTTGGCGATGCGTTCCATCGCCGGTCCCGACAGCACCGGATGCGTGACCGCCGCATAAATATCCTGCGCGCCGTGCTTCTTAAGGGCATGGGCCGCCTCGCAGAGAGAGCCTCCCGTGGCCACGATGTCGTCCACAATCACAGCGGTACGGCCCCGCACCTCACCGAGGAGATTCATCACCTCGGCCTCTTCGTCGCTCACGCGCCGCTTGTCCACTATGGCGAGCTCGGCATGGAGCCGCTTGGCAAACGCCCTCGCCATCTTGATGCCGCCTACATCGGGCGAGACCACCACCAGGTTCTTAAACTGAGGCCTCTTAAAGTAATTGATAAAGACCGGGGCCGCATAGAGATGATCCACCGGTATATCGAAAAAACCTTGAATCTGCCCCGCGTGCATGTCCATGGAAAGCACGCGCTGGGCCCCAGCGCCTACCAATAGATTCGCGACGAGTTTCGCGGTGATGGGGACGCGCGGCTGGTCCTTTCGGTCCTGCCGGGCATAGCCATAATACGGCATGACGGCCGTGATCCGGCTCGCAGATGACCTCCGCAGGGCATCGAGAAAGATCAAGAGCTCCATGAGGTTGTCGTTGGCCGGCGGCGACGTGGACTGAATGACGAAGACGTCTTGCCCCCGCACATCGTCGTTGACCTTGAGGCGGATCTCGCCCTCGCTGAACCGGCCCACGTCCGCACTGCCCACCGCGAGCTTGAGATACGCGCAGATCGCCTTTGCCAGATCGGGATTGCTATTTCCGGTAAATACCAGAATGCCGTTTTTCGGTTTGCCGCGGGTCAACGCCTGTCCTCCTTCGACAATCCTTGGGCTTCGGCGGAAATCCACGGGCCCACTGAAAGAGAGCGTTGTGCCATCGTCCCGGCGCCGACATCCACCCTCCGGGGCACCTTGCAATCCGTCAAGAAGGCGTGGTGATGCACCGTGGTGTCGCTTCCGATGACCGACTCCGCCACCTCCACAAAATTACCGAGGGTCACATTGTCTCCCACCACCGTGCCCGACCGGACACGGCAGAACGGTCCAATCCGGCAATTCCGGCCGATGCGGACACGGCCTTCGAGCATGGTGAAGGGGTAGATGATCGTGTCACGTTCGATCGTCACCTGGCTGTCAATGTACGTGGTGGAGGGGTCGACAATGGTCACCCCATTGGAAAGATGCGCATCCAGGATGCGGTCTTTCATCACCTTGTGCGCCAGCGTAAGTTCCCTGCGCGTGTTGACGCCGATGATTTCGCTGGGATCGTTGGTTGACACCGATTCAATGCGAAGCCCCTGCTTGGCCAGGACAGCGATGCAATCGGTCAGATAATATTCATTCTTCTCATTGACGGGGGCGATCTCCTTCAGGGCCCTAAAGAGCGGCTCGACGCGAAAACAATAGGCGCCCGCGTTGACCTCTCCGATCGCCCTCTCAAATTTGGCCGCATCCACTTCTTCCACGACGCGGCGGATACGGTTTCTGTCATCACGGACAATCCGGCCGTAGCCGGTCGGATTCGAGAGATAGGTCGTTAAAAGCGTGCAGTCGGCCTTGTTGCTGCGATGGCGGACGCACAAGCCCCGCAGGGTCTCCTCCGACAAAAGCGGCGTGTCGGCATAGAGCACGAGGATGTGTCCCTTATGTCTCTTCAGCGCCGGGTATGTTTCCAAGACGGCATTTCCGGTCCCGAGAGAGTTTTTCTGCCGGATGGTCTCTATACGGGCTCCCAGGGCGCGCTTGACCCGGCCGCCTTCCTGGCCGGTCACGACAATGATGCGCTTCACCCCGATGCTGCGCACGGCAGTCAAGAGATAGTCAAAGATCGCCTGACCGCAGATGTGATGCAGCATCTTGGGGATAGCGGAATTCATCCGCGTATACTTGCCGGCGGCCAGGATCACGCCTACGATATCTTGCATAGGACTTGAGGAGTCGGGCCCCGTCCTGACACTCGATCTAATGGGCGGGGTAGGTCAGGCGATCTTCCGGTCTGAATCCTCGCCTGTCTTGGGAAAGAAAAGCGGCTCCGTTCGCTCGAGTATCACTTCCTCGGTGATCACGCACTCGGAGATGTCCTTCTTTGAGGGCAGCTCGTACATGATATCCAACATTACAGCTTCCAAAATAGAGCGCAACGCCCGCGCCCCCGTTCCACGCGCCATGGCGGCCTGGGCGACGGCCTTGAGGGCCTCGGGCGTAAACGTCAGCTTCACGTCTTCCATCTGAAAGAATTTGACATACTGCCGGATCAGGGCGTTTTTGGGCTTCGTCAGGCAGTCCATGAGGGCCCGCTCATCCAGCGGTTCGAGCGTCGCTACAACGGCCATGCGGCCGATGAACTCCGGGATCATGCCGAATTTCAAGAGGTCCTCGTACTCCACTTGAGCCAGGAGGCGCCCCACGTCCCGGGCAGGGGCGTCTGCCACGCTAGGGGCAAACCCCAGGCCCCCCTGGCGCAATCTGCGCTCGATGATCTTGTCCAGATAATTGAAGGTCCCCCCGCAGATAAAAAGAATGTTCGTCGTATCGATCTGGATGTATTCCTGCTGGGGGTGCTTGCGTCCGCCTTGGGGCGGCACATTGGAAGTCGTTCCCTCCAATATCTTGAGCAGGGCCTGCTGTACCCCCTCGCCGGAAACGTCGCGGGTGATGGAGATATTCTCGTGGGTGCGCGCGATCTTATCGATCTCATCAATATAGACGATGCCCCACTCCGCGCGCCGGATATCGTAGTTGGCGGCCTGGATGAGTCTCAAGAGGATATTCTCAACGTCCTCGCCGACATAGCCGGCCTCCGTCAAGGTTGTGGCGTCGCAGATGGCGAAGGGGACGTCCAGGATCCGGGCGAGCGTCCGCGCGAGGAGCGTCTTGCCGGACCCCGTGGGCCCGATCAAAAGGACCTTGCTCTTCTCCAGCTCGACTTCATCCTCCGCATGATCGCTCAAACGCTTGTAGTGATTGTGAACGGAAACCGAGAGCTGGCGCTTGGCCTTTTCCTGCCCGATGACGTAGGCATCCAGCTCCTTCTTGATCTCACGCGGCCGGGGAATGCGTTTTAAGACCGGGCGCGCCGAGCCCTTGTCCTGCATCCGATCCTTGGCCAGCATGTCGTGGCAGACCGTGACGCAGAGGTTACAGATGTACACCCCGGGTCCCTGAAAGAGCTTATGAACCCGTTCTTTTTTTGTCCGTCCACAGAAGGAACAGCGTTCCATCTTACTTCCTCAAATAGCTGCTTCGGTTATCGGTGTTCGGTGATCGGTTATCGCAAGAAAAAGCAATATGCCGGGTCTTCGGCTTTCAGCCGTCGGCCATCAGCCTTCGGCTTTCAGCTGACGGCCGACAGCGCGTGCGATTACCGACAAAGAGCGAAAAAACCTCCTCAAGCAGCTGATTTTCCCTGCTTCTTGTCTTTCTGAAAACTTAAGGGGTAAACCGAAAACTTGAGAAGAGCTCCAACAGATAGATCTTCATCGATTTTAGGCCAATGGATACCGATCCCACGACCGATCAACCTGCATTGCTTTCGCTGGGCCGATGTTGCCTTACAGAGACGAGGAAACCAAGCAAGGGGTACCTCCAGTTTCCTCTCATCCACCAGATAAACAATCAAGGCATGGGCCGTGACCTGAATCTTTTCAGCACGTGGCTCATGAGACACGGAAGTACTCATTCCACTTTTCCTCAATTTCTTCTTTACGCCGCTGAACGATTTCCCTGATCTTCCTCAATTCAGAACTGGAAAATTTATAGTTTCTATCCAGGCGGACCGGATTCAGCCAAAACTTGGCATACTTCTCTGCCTTTTCAATATGAACATGCATGGGTTCAGCGCCTTCATTGCTGAAAAAGAAAAATCGGAACCCACGAACGATAAATACCGTTGGCATGTTTTGCGTACCGGCATTGCATAACCTTTGTCCGGTTATCGGTGTTCGGTGATCGGTTATCGCAAGCGTCGTAAGCTATCAGCTGTCAGCCTTCAGCCATCAGCTATCTGCTTTCAGCTGACGGCTGACGGCTGAAAGCAGAAAGCCCGTTCTATTTCTTTTCTTGCAATAACCGATCAACGATGACCGATCAACGGATTGCGATCACCGATGACCGATTCCCGAACCGGTGGCTTTTTCGTTGAATACCTGCCCGGCTAGGATTCGGCGCTTTGGGCTCGCAAGGTGGAATCTGAGTCAGCAGCGCGTTTCCTCTTGCTCGCCCAAAGTCGGCCACTCGCCGCGCCAAGGAATGTCGAGCTCGCTATTCGCTCGCTCGACTTTGTTTTGGGCGGCGCGGCTCACTTTCGAATCCTAGCCTTGGATACAACTCTAAGAAACACTGCCCGGCTAGGATTCGAACCTAGAATATCGGCTCCAAAGGCCGGTGTGTTACCATTACACTACCGGGCATCACTCGTGGTACGAACGTGTGCCCGGCCCTTTTGCCAGCTCCTTTTGGTAGGCATTCAAGACGGCCTTTTGAATAAACTCACGGCACTCGAGCGTAATGGGATGGGCTACATCCCGGTGGTCACTCTGCCGGGCGGATTCGTCCTCAATCCTCTCCTTAAAAGGGATCGCCGACCCGCATTGGCTGCAATATTTGCTCCTCACCGGATTGCGGTTACCGCACTTCGGGCACGGCTCCTTCAAGCGCCGGGACGGCATGGCCACAAAAAGGCCGTTATTACCTTCGATCACCTTCATATCGCGAACCACAAATTGGTTGTCAAAAGTGACCGTGGCAAAGGCCTTGAGCTTCTTATCAGGCCCGTCTTTTATGAACACCCTAACTTCTGTAATTTCCACTGGAGACGGCCCCTTCCAAGCATATGCCGCACATGATTCGCACCCAGAATGTCAGCGACAAAAACTGGACCCAAGCGCCTTGGCCACAAAAAAACGCGCGGGTCCAGCACCCTGGCTACCCAACTGGCTGCGCAGACGGTCGCGCGTGCGAACCGCCTCCTCTTTCGAAGTAAATAGGGCAAAAACAGAAGGTCCGCTGCCGGACATGCATACGGATTGAACGCCGATGGAACGCAGGCAGTGGATGAGCCTTCCCACCACCGGTTTTAAGACCACCGTGACTTTCTGTAAGTCGTTATGTAGCAATTGGATAATGTCAGAGAGCGGCTGAAGAATCTTACGCGGCATTCTAGCACCCAACACAGGACTTGTCAAGAATGGCCCCATAGACCCTATATACGAATATATCATATCGGTGCGCACCGGCACGGAGGGGGTTACGATAAGCGCCCAAAAGGGCGCACGCAAGTCAGCGGGCACGATCCGGTCACCCCTCGCGAGCCCCCAGGCGCTTCCACAGCCGGACACAAAAAAGGGGACGTCCGCCCCGATGGCCCGGGCCTCCTCGTTCAAAACCTTCCTCGGCAAACGCAGATTCCAAAGACGGTTGAGTCCCAAGAGGGTTGAGGCGGCATTGGAGCTCGCTCCGCCCAAGCCTGCCGCCACCGGGATGCGTTTTTTGAGAAAGATTCGAACCCCCTGCCGGCCCCTCGTGAAACGCTCAAGCCGCCTCGCCGCCGCGACGCACAGATTGGTCCCGTCGCGCGGGACCCCGGCGGCCGATGTGGAAATGGAGACGCCTCGCGGTGCCTGCTCCAAGATAATCTCATCGCAGAGATCGACGAGTTGAAAGAGGGTGCGGATCTCGTGATACCCGTCCGGCCGTCTCCCCAATACCTCGAGCCGCAGGTTGATCTTGGCAGGAGACTTTATTCGGATGCTTTTAACGGATCTTTCTCCAAGCGGCTCTTTAAGGCTGCCAGCTTTTCCTGAACCTTACTTTGCCCCGGATCCAGCTTCAGGGACTGCTCCCAGTGCTCCTGGGCCTGGGACCAGAGCTCGAGTTGATTATACATATCTCCCAAGTGATCTTGGATCACGGGGTCATCGGGCATGAGTTCGCCCGCGCGCTCCAGCCACTTCCGGGCATCCTCCCACATCCCCTTCTTAAAATACACCCATCCCAGGCTGTCCACGTAGGCCCCGTTATCTGGCTCGAGCTTAAGGGCCTGCTGAATAAGCTCCAGGGCTTCATCCAGATGCATCCCCGCCTCTGCGTACATATAACCCAGGTAATTGTAGGCATCGGCGTTTTCCGGATTAACCCGGATGGCGCTCTTAAACTCCTCCGCCGCCTTCTCCTTGTCACCCATGCGGTCATGCAGGGCGCCCAGCCGGAAATAGACATAATCATTCGTGGATTCGGCGTCCTTGGACTCGTTGAGAAACTGAACCGCCTCCTCATTTTGACCGAGCTCCGCATGCGAAATCCCGAGGAGGAAACTCACCTCGTAGTTTTTTCCCGCAAGACCCCGCGCCTTCTCCAACACCCCCACGGCCTCTTCATAGCGCCGCTCCTTTAAGAGAAGGTAGGCCAGCTCGATGAAGCCGTCCACATGGTCCGGCTTGAGCTCCATGAGAAGTTTGTACTGCTGGATGGCCTCTTCTACCCGCCCGGCCTGGTAGTACATCTGCCCTAGATGATGGTACACCCTTAAATTCAGGGGATTGACCTTGAGCACCTCCTCGTACTGGGCGATGGACCTGTCCTTTTCGCCCTGCATCTCATAGATGACGGCAAGCCCCAGGCGCGCCTCCACATAGCCGGGCTTAAGTTCTACGGCCTTGTTGAGCATTGAGAGGGCGGCATCATAGCGGTTCATCCGGCTAAACAGGATGCCCAGATTAAAATAGGTGACGGGCTCTGTCCGGCCCGCCGCGATTATTTTTTCATAGACGGCCACGGCCTGCGGCAGCTGGTCTTCCATGACATAAAGATCCGCCAGCGCGGTCAAGGCCTGTTCGTCTTGAGGCTCCTGCGCCAGGATCTTTTGATAATTCTCAATCGCCTTTGGGTACATCTGCCGCGAAGTATAGAGAAGGGCAAGCAGAAAGAGGGGGCGGGTGTTACCAGGATCGAGCTCCTGACTTTTTTCCAGGGCCTCCACGGCCTCGTCAAAACGGCCCATGCGAATGAGGCTCGCGCCCAACCGCAGGTGAATGATGGCATTGTCAGGATCGAGGCGCAGGGCCTCCTCGTAAGCATCTATGGCCGCTACGGTATTGCCGCGGTTGTCGTGCAAAAGGCCGCGCGTGTAGCTGGCCCAGGCCCGAGTCTTGTCGGTATCCGTCTTACCGGTCTTGCGGATGCCCGCGCATCCGGGCGCGAGGAGGGTGACCAGTATTAGGAGGGAAGCAGCGATTCGTACTGCGTACTGCGTACTGCGTACTGCGAGAGTCGACAGTCGACAGTCGACAGTCGACAACCTGCGACTCCGCACATCCACGGCTAGCCTATCACCCCTGCTCCTTCTTGCTTCTTCCTCCGTCTCTCGGCAGACCGTGAACTGTGGACTGTAGACAGCGGACAGTGGACCGTGGACCGTGGACTGTGGACGCACAACGCACAACGCACCACGCACCACGCACGACGGGGGATTTTCGGCATGCGATCCCCGATCCCCGATCCCCGATCCCCGCACGTCAGTTTATAACCTTGTTGAGCGGATACTCGATAATCCCCTCCGCGCCGGCGCTCTTGAGGCGTGGGATGAGCACGCGCACCTCTTTTTCATCCACCACCGTGTCCACATCGTACCAGCCCGGCTGGGTCAGTTTGGCAACGGTAGGGCCCTTCAGCGCCGGAAGGATAGAGGTGACGCGTTTGAGATCTTTTCCGGAGACGTTCATCTTTAGACCCACCTTTTCGCGGGCCAATAGAGCGCCTTCCAGAAGAAGCGCGATGTTGGCAACCTTGGCACGTTTGGCGCGGTCCTTCCAGGCCGCGCGGCTGGCAATGAGAACTGTCCTCGATTCCATCACGGTATCCAAAATGCGCAGGCGGTTGGCCCTCAAGCTCGTTCCGGTCTCCGTGACCTCCACGATTGCGTCCGCAAGGAGGGGGGGCTTCACCTCCGTCGCACCCCATGAGAACTCCACCCGCGCGCGGACGCCGTTCTTCTTTAAATAGGCGCGCGTGACCTGGACGAGCTCCGTTGAGATGCGCTTGTCCTTAAGATCGCGCACCGATTGAAACGGAGAGTCCTCCGAAACCGCCAGGACCCAGCGCACCTTTCCCAGGCTCTGCTTGGCGTAATCGAGGGCCGTAACCGTCACCACCTTTGATCCGTTTTCCTCAACCCAGTCCTTACCCGTGAGTCCGCAATCGATGACCCCGTCCTCGACGTAGCGCGACATCTCCTGCGGCCGGAAGAGGATGACTTCTATCTCGGGATCGTCAATCGCGGGGTAATAAGAACGTGCACTCGCCTGAATATTAAATCCGGCATTCCGGAAAAGGCGGATCGTAGCCTCTTCCAGACTCCCCTTAGGTAACCCGAGCCTCAGGCGTGTCTTAACCCCTGTTGGTTTATCAGTGGCCTTTGTCATTCAACCTCCTTGCGGCGATCTTCGCTTCTTCATAAACGTTCATGAGCGGCACTCGAAGACGCCGGGCGATGCGCCGGCAGTCTTCGTACTCCGGGGAAGCCCGGAGGATACGGCCGTTGAGAAGCCCCAGTTTGACCTTCACAGAACCATGCCGGGTCGCGACGGCGGCTTGCCGCCGCTTAAGCTTCATCCGGCCCCAGTCCGAAAACCGGACCCCGAAGCTCGTCGACTGCTCCAAAAGACACCGGGCGACCTTTTCGCGTGCCTCAACCGGAGCGATGACCGAGAGCTGGACGGCCGGTCTCTGTTTTTTCATCTGAATGGGCGTGAGGGTCACATCCAGGGCCCCTTTTTCAAACAAGGACTCGAACAGGACTTCGTAATTTAACGGAAGCATGTCGTCGATATTGGCCTCGATCACCGTCACCCGGTCTTCGTCCAGCTGAGCTTCAAGCTCCCCAATTACGAGGGTAAGCACATTGGGTCGATCCTTGAGATCAAGGCTGCCAGCGCCATAGCCCACGCGCTCCACCTTGATGCAGGGCTCGCAGTCGAAATCGCGCGACCATTCTGCGAGCACAGCCGCACCCGTAGGGGTCAAAAGCTCCGTGTCAGGACCGCTCAAGTGCACACGCCGGTTCTCCAAGAGCCCCAGGACCGCTGGCGAGGGCACCGGATACTCGCCGTGCTCGGACTGGAACGTACCTTTCCCTGTAAACACATTGCCTACGTACACGTGCTCGAGCCCCAAGGCACGCCGCGCGATACATGCCCCGACGATATCTACCAAGGAATCGACGGCGCCCACCTCATGAAAATGCACTTGGGAGACACTTTTTCCATGCCGCGCCGCTTCACTCCGGGCCAGGCGTTTGAAAATGGCCACGGACTCCTCCTTGACCCCTCCGGAAAGCCGGCTCGAGGCGATCAGGCGTTCGATGTCGCGGAACTTCGTTTCAACCCCTCGGGTGCGCTTGACCCGCACCTCAAGGTGGGTGGCCTTCAGGCCTCCTCTACGCACGCTGCGCGCTTCAAGCGAAAAGGCCCCCCGGGCCAGCTTGAGCTTGGCCAGCTCGCGCCTCAAGAGCGCGAGCCTAAGCCCGCACTCGAGAAACGCGCCCAGGATCATGTCCCCGGCTGCGCCGCTGAAACAGTTAAAGTAGGCAACTTTCATGGCACCTCGTTCGTACTGCGTACTGCGTCGTGCGTACTGCGTAACGTCTGGGCGAGCAGGATTCGTACAGCGTTAGGCATGCGACGATTAGCGTAGAGCGTAGAGCGTATAGCGTAGAGGAAAGGGTTTTACTCTATACGCTATCCGCTATCCGCTATCCGCTATCCGCTAAACGCTATCCGCTAAACGCTTCACGTTCCACGCTGTACGCAGTACGCTGTACGATCCTATTTCTCCCCAATTCGATTAACGAGATTCGCGAAATACCCGGCCCCGAAACCGTTATCTATATTGACGGCGACAACACCCGGGGCGCACGTGTTGAGTATAGATAGGAGCGGTACGAATCCGCCCAAATGGGAGCCGTAACCGACGCTCGTAGGAACCGCCACCACCGGGGCGCTCACAAGGCCTCCGATGACGCTCGGAAGCGCTCCTTCCATTCCGCAGACTACGATGATGACCTTGGCTCGCGCCAGGACCTCTCGGTGTTCCAGCAAGCGGTGTATGCCCGCCACCCCGACATCATAAAGAGTCTCCACCCGGCTTCCGAAAAGCCTTGCCGTTACCACCGCCTCCTGGGCAACCGGGATGTCAGCAGTCCCAGCTGTCACCACAAGGACAAGCCCCCTTCCCACGGTGCGAGCGCGGCCATTGGCCGCAGTAATGACACGCCCCAACCGGTCGTAACGCGCTCCGCGAAACGCGCGGCTGAACTCCTTCCAACAAGCCTGGTCGGCGCGCGTGACCAGGACCGGATCACCCCGCCGCGCGATACGGCGGGCAATTTTCAAGACCTGCCCGGGAGTCTTTCCCTGCGCGAAGATGACCTCGGGACACCCCTTGCGTAAACTGCGGTGATGGTCCACCCTGGCGAACTTTAGATCCGAATACGGAAGGTCCTTCAAAAACCGGAACGCCTGCGCTTGAGAGACCTTCCCCTCTTGGAGACCGGAGATCAATCTTTTAAGACGCGCCGCGTTCGACACACGCCCCCCGCCTTATTCCCCCTCGTCGCCGCGCTTTGAAAAACGGCGCTCGAGCCGGGAAAAGAAATGCAGGGCTACGAGCGCGATGGCCGTAGTGACGAGGGCCGCGAAGTAAAAGCCCATCCCGATGGCCAGCCCCACAGCCGCTATAGTCCAGATGCTGGCGGCGGTGGTCAAACCCCGAATCCCGGCGCGCTCCCGGATGATGGTGCCGGCGCCCAAAAACCCGATGCCCGTCACCACCTGCGCCGCGATGCGCGCCGGATCGGGCGCGGAACCCTGCCATTGTCTGGCAAGCTCGATGGAGATGAGCATGAGGAGGGCCGATCCGATGCACACGAGAATATGCGTGCGCAAACCCGCGGCCCGTCCGTGGAGCTCCCGCTCGAGCCCAATCAGCCCGCCGAATATAGCAGCCAGCAATAGACGACACAGTATGGTCAGCTCATTCATATCCTCAACCCTCCCCGCAAAAGGCGAGCGCCGGATCACAAGCAAGGTCGAGCGCATCAGGCCCCCGCTCCTTAAAAAGCCGAAACCCCCGGAGCGCGACCATCACGGCGTTGTCCGTGGTGTGCTCCCTTCTGGGATAAAAAAGCTTGATCCCGCGCTCGTTACAGGCCTCCGCCAGGGAGCGCTCCAGGGCACGGTTGGCCGCGACCCCTCCCCCCACGGCCAGGCGCGGGACGCGTCTTAACGCGCAGGCTGCGACCGCACGTGTCACGAGACTCATCACGACCGTCTTCTGAAAGGCGGCGCACAGGTCCCGGACATGCTGGACTTTTCCTGCTCGCCTCTTGTCAGCGGCAAGACCGTGCTTTTTCGCATAATAGAGCACCGCTGTTTTGAGTCCGCTGTAGCTAAAATCCAAGCCGAGATCGGAAGATAAATTGGGGAGCCTGACGCGGCCGGGATCACCCTTCCCCGCCCAGCGCTCGATGCGAGGTCCGCCCGGAAACCCCAGGCCCAATATCTTGGCTGCCTTGTCAAATGCCTCGCCGGCCGCATCGTCCCGCGTCTCGGCAATGAGCTCATAAAGGTCCACCGCCCGGGCCTTAACCAGCGCGGTATGCCCCCCGCTCACCACAAGACCTATAAAGGGAAACTTGAGCGCCCGCTGCCCCCCATTTAAAAAGCAGGGCTCCAAATGGGCCTTAAGATGGTTGACGCCGACGATGGGAATTCCCGTCGCTTGAGCCAGGCTCTTGGCCATGGTCACGCCCACCATGAGGGCGCCCGCGAGCCCCGGCCCGTTCGTTACGGAGATGAGATCGCAATCCTTAAGTCTAAGCCGCGCCTTGGCCAAGGCGCGCTCCAGCACCGGCTGAAGAAGCCTGACATGCTGCCTCGACGCGATCTCGGGGACCACCCCCATAAAGCGCCGGTGGAATTTAATCTGAGAGGCGACTTGCGACGCCAGAATCTTCCGGCCATCCTCCACAAGGGCGCACGCCGTTTCATCACAGGAGGTCTCAATCCCCAGTGTGATCACCCTGGATATTCCTCCACACCTCGATGCCCTTGATGAGATCAAGCGCTCGGGCAAGCTGACCGTCCAGGGCTGGAGGCTTGGCCTCTCCGGAGTCTGGATTTGCATCAGGCTCTCCCACCACCTTCACTTCGCGCTCCGCGATCTTGACCTCTTCCTCATCGGTAAGCTTCACCACGACGTCCGGCTCCACACCCACCTCATGGATGGACTGACCGGCGGGCGTGTAGTACTTGGCAGTCGTCAGGCGCACGGCGCTGCCATCCCTCAACGGGCTTACAGTTTGCACAGACCCCTTGCCGAATGTCTTGACCCCCAAAAGGATGCCGCGATGGTGATCCCTGATCGCGCCCGCCACGATTTCGGAGGCGCTGGCCGACCCTTCATTGACGAGGACAACCAGCGGGATATCGCCGTAGAGGTCTTTCTTTCCCTGGGCCTTAAATTCCATGGCCTGACTTTCCAAACGGCCCCGCGTCGAGACAATCACCTTGCCGCGCGGGATAAAGAACTCGCCGACGTCCACCGCAGAATTTAAAAGCCCTCCCGGATTGTTCCTTAAGTCCAGGATAAGGGCCTGCATTCCTTCCTTCTTCAATCTTTCGAGCGCCGCTTCCAGGTCGCGGGCCGTCTTTTCCTGAAACTCCACGATTTTGATGTACCCCGTGTGCGCGTCGAGCATCTTGGCTTCCTTAATGCTGTTGATTTCAATGATGTCGCGCGTCACGCGGAATTCCATGAGGGTGTTCACGTCTTCGCGCATGACCGTGAGCACGATCTCGCTCCCCGGTTTTCCGCGCATCATCTTGACGGCATCGAAGAGGCTCATGTCCTTGGTCGGCTTGTCGTCGATCTTCACAATGCGGTCGCCGGACTTAAGCCCCGAACGGTAGGCGGGTGTATCCTCGAGGGGGGTAACCACCGTGAGAAACTGGTCACGTATGGTGATGACGATGCCTAAGCCTCCGAACTCCCCCTTCGTTTCAATCTGCATTTCCTTATACGTATCGGGGTCCATGAACTGGCTGTGGGGATCGAGCGACGAGAGCATCCCCTTCAGGGCGCCGTAGATCAGATCCTTCGTCGTGACCTCTTCGACGTAATCGCTCTGGATCACCGAGACTACATCCGTAAAAAGGGGAATCTCCTTATAAAAATCATCTTCCGCGTCCGACTTGGCGCTTAACTTTACGCCGCCCCCCAGCGCGACACCTAAGACAAGGGCAACAGCCACCGGGATGATCGACCTTCGAACCCTCTCCCACACCTCGCTCATAAAGCCCCCCCTTTTTTTACCGCAAGTGCTTTGAGTAAAAGCTGATGGGCCAGTGCCGGGTTGGCCTTGCCGCCGGTTTCTTTCATGACCTGCCCCACCAGAAATCCCAGGGCGCGCTCCTTGCCGCTTAAAAAATCCTGGACAGATTGACCGTTTTTGCGGATCACCTGCTCGACGACGGGCTCGAGCGCGCCCGCGTCGGAGACCTGCTTCAGGCCCTTGCCCCGGACGACCTCATCGGGATCTTTTCCAGAATCGATAAGGGCCGGAAGGATCTCCTTGGCCATGGTGTTCGTGAGCGTGCGGTCCTCGATACGCATCAGGAGTTTGGCCAGGGCCTCCGGTTTGAGACCGAGCTCCCGGATGGTCTTGTGCCGCGCGTTCATCTCGGAAAGCACCGGTCCCGTGAGCCAGTTTGCAACCTGTTTGGGCCGCGGCACCGCGCGGCACACGGCCTCGAAAAATTCTGAAAGTGCCTTATCGGAAACCAGAACCCCCGCGTCATAAGCACTTAACTCGTACTCCGTTTGAAAGCGATTCAGGCGCTCGCGGGGAAGTTCGCCGAGCGAGCTTCGAATCTCGTCCACTTCTGCTTGAGATATCCGAAAAGGCACGAGGTCAGGCTCCGGAAAATAGCGGTAGTCATGGGCCTCTTCCTTGGAGCGCATGGGCTGGGTCACCGCCTGCCTTTCATCCCACAACCGCGTCTCCTGAATAAGGCGCCCCCCTTCCTCGAGAACCCGGCGGTGCCGGGACACCTCAAATTCCAGGGCCCTTTCCACCGCCTTAAAAGAGTTCATGTTCTTAAGTTCGGACTTGACCCCAAGTTCTTTGGAGCCGGGCCTTCGCACCGAGATATTGGCGTCACAGCGCAGGCTCCCCTCCTCCATGTTACAATCACTGACTTCCAAGTACAAGAGGATTGCCTTAAGCTCGCTCAAATAGAGGGCCGCCTCCTGTGGAGATGAAATATCCGGCTCCGAGACGATCTCAAGGAGCGGCGTGCCCGTCCGGTTAAAATCGACGCGGCTTCCTCCCTTCCCCACGTGCATGAGCTTGCCGGCGTCCTCCTCCAGATGCGCCCGCGTGATCCGCACGCGCTTTGGCCCTCCCTCGAAACCCACATCGAGCCACCCGCCGCGTGCGATGGGGAGATCGTACTGCGAGATCTGGTAGTTCTTGGGCAGATCCGGATAGAAATAGTTTTTGCGGTCGAATTTGGCGACTTGAGAAATCTCGCCATGAAGCGCGAGCCCCACCTTAACAGCCTTTCTAAAAGCCTCCCGGTTAAGCACCGGCAGCGACCCCGGAAGCCCCAGACACACCGGGCACGTTTGGCTGTTCGGTTGAGCGCCGAAAAGGGTCGAACAGCCGCAGAAGAGTTTGCTCCGCGTCAGAAGTTGGACGTGTACCTCGAGTCCAATAACCGTTTCGTATTCCATAGCGCTCTCACGAAGGGGATCGTCCCACGTCTCACGTCCAACGTCCAACTTCCTACGTCCCTCTTCGCTCCTCCCTCCTCTCTCATGCTTGTTATAAATCCGGTAAAAAGGGCCCTCCGACCTTCGTTTCATACGCATGCGCGACACGGAAAAGCGTGGCTTCGTCAAATGGCTTGGCCAGGAGCTGCAGGCCCACGGGAAGACTAGGGTCACCTGCCGCGCAGGGAATGGATATTGCGGGCACCCCCGCGAGATTCGTAGAGATCGTGTAAATATCCGAAAGATACATCGTGAGGGGGTCCTGAATCTTTTCGCCTAAACGAAAGGACACTGTGGGCGACGTCGGAGTTGCCAGCACATCAACACGCTTGAAGGCCTCGTCGAAATCCCTCTTGATCAAACTGCGCACCCTAAGGGCCTTGAGATAGTAGGCGTCGTAATACCCGCTTGATAACACATAGGTGCCCAAAAGAACGCGGCGCTTGACTTCCATCCCAAAGCCCTCGTCGCGTGTCCTGCAATACATGTCCAAAAGGTTTTCGCTGGAGGAGCGCAAGCCATACTGCACCCCATCAAAACGGGCGAGATTAGAGCTCGCCTCCGCCGTGGCCACAATGTAATAAACGCTGATGGCATATTGCGTATGAGGCATGGAGACAGGGTCACACTGGGCCCCCAGCGAGCGCAGGGTATCGATGGCGAGCTCAACATTCTCGCGCACCCCCGCGTCCAAACCTTCTCCAAAATATTCCTGGGGAATGCCGATGCGTAAGCCCTGGACGCCCCCCTCCAGAGTCTTTACGTAATCCGGAACGGGCATATCCGCAGACGTGGAGTCCATGGGATCCCAGCCCGCGATGACACCCAGCAGAAGGGCTGCGTCACGAACCGTAAGAGCCAAAGGACCGATCTGGTCAAGACTGGAGGCAAAGGCCACCAGCCCATAACGCGACACACGGCCGTACGTAGGTTTTAAACCCACCACCCCGCAGAACGAGGCGGGCTGGCGGATGGACCCGCCCGTGTCTGATCCCAGAGCGAGCGGAATTTCTCCGGCCGCGACTGCCGCGGCACTCCCCCCGCTCGAACCTCCCGGCACCCGTGTTAAATCCCAGGGGTTCGCGGTCTTTTGGAAGGCCGAGTTTTCTGTCGAAGAGCCGAAGGCAAATTCGTCCATATTGGTCGTTCCACAGAGTATCGCCCCCGCCTGACGCAGCTTTCTGACAACAGTAGCGTCATAAGGCGACTCAAACCCTTCGAGAATTTTAGAGGCACAGCGGGTTTTACGTCCCCGCACAACAATATTATCTTTCACGGCCACCGGAACGCCCCAAAGGGGGACGCTTTTGTCCATTGACTCAAGGCCCTTAAGCTGGGTCTCGATCCCCTCCCGGCATGTATCCAGGAACGCACTTACCTTACCGTCCACCGCCTCCTGCCGCCTTAGGAAATGTCCCACCCCATCCCTGGGGCTTAAAGCTCCGCTCCGGTATCGGTTCAGGAGTTCGGTGGCGGTGGTTGCCGTCCTAGGCATCTCCCTTTCCTTCTATGACAAGCGGCACGACGACAAAGCCATCGCTTTTCTTGGGGGCTATTCTCAAAACTTCTGCGGGTTGGA
The DNA here is from genome assembly GCA_016190205.1 of Candidatus Omnitrophota bacterium. GTDB lineage: Bacteria > Omnitrophota > JACPQZ01 > JACPQZ01 > JACPQZ01 > JACPQZ01. The sequence continues at coordinate 82,748 of JACPQZ010000076.1, forward strand.
GTGATGGTCGGTTCTCGTCGGTCCTGAAGATATTTTCCAGGCTAAGAACATGGGTCGTGGGCTCGATATTCGAGGTATCCACCTGGTTGAGCTTGGCCACGTAGTCCAAGATCTCAGCCAGGTCCTTCTCGAGCCGGGCCTCCTCCGTCTCGGTCAAGCTCACGCGGGCGAGCTTGGCTATGTAGTGGACATCCTTACGAGAGATGGACATAAAAGCTCCGGAATAGCTAGGGACGATCCCTACGGACCGTCCCCAAAGGCCACTTCATTCACTACCCATTGCAGCAGTGTAAGTTATGTTAGCACGAATGTTGGGATAAGTCAATCACAGTTCATGTTGGAAAGAAATCCAGACACGACATCGTGTCTGGGCTAGGAAAGCGCCTTAAATGCTCGTGCCAACACGCTGTATTCCACAAGTGAAAGTTCTTCGGGTCTCTTACCGGAGTCCATCCCCAAGTTCTGCAGAAACTTCTGAATGTCGCCCTTCTTAAAAGCCGGTGCGAAAAGGCCGGAGAGGGCGTTGTCGATGCGCTTGCGCCTATGCTGAAAGGCTGTCCGCACGACCAATCGAAAGGAATCCAGGTCCTGTTGAGAGACCCGGGGCTCGGGGAGGGGCGCGAGCTTTACGAAAGCTGATTCGACCTGCGGGGCCGGGTAAAAGGCACGCGCGGGTATAGTAAAAAGTGTGCGCGCTTCAAACCACACCCCCAAAGAAAGCGTAAGGACTCCGTAGTCTTTGTTCCCCGGCTGTGCCGCGATGCGCTCCGCAACCTCGCGCTGCATCGTAAGCCACACGCTTTTGAAAAGCGCGCGAAATTTTAGCAGTTGAAACAGAATGGGAGTCGTGATGTGGTAGGGCAAGTTACCGATGGCAAGTGCCGCAGGAGACACGAGCTCCGCGAGGTCACAGTCCAAAAAATCCGCCTGGACCACGCGGACGCGCATATTGCCGGCAAAACGCTCCTCAAGATGCCGGGCGAAGGCCCTGTCCTTCTCGATCGCGACTACCGTCGCGCCGCGCTCCGCGAGACGTTCCGTAAGAATCCCCGTCCCCGCCCCGATTTCGAGGACGCTGTCCCCTGCACGTACCCCCGTGGCGTCCACGAGCCGTTCCCTGATAGCAGAGTCAATGAGGAAACTTTGGCTCCAGCGCTTTTTTGGATAGACCTTAAGCGCCCTTAGGGTTTTTCTAACTTCTGCTTTGATGAGGCTCATGGCTTTGAGCCACCCAGTTCAAGGGCCTTCGCAAAATGTTCCATCGCCTCGTCATGCCTTCCTTCCTCTTGCAGCACCATGCCGAGGTTGCCGTGTACGCGCGGATCGTCCGGCATAAGCTCCAGCGCCCGGTGAAGAGACTTAAGCGCCCGCTTGCTGTCACCTTTCTTTGCCCACGTAGCCCCCAGGTTATTGTGCGCCTCCGCAAGATCAGGTTGAAGCCTGACCGCCTCCTCAAAGTGCAGGATGGCATCGTCCAGGTTTTCCTCGCGGGCCAGGGCATTGGCCAGATTGTAATGGGCCATCACGGAATCAGGCTGAAGGCGGAGGGCCTCGCGGTATTCGGCGATCGCTGCCTCCACGCGACCCAGCTTTAAGAGCGCATTCCCCAAATTGTAATGGGCCTCCACATGCGCGGGGGTAATGCGGACGGCCTCCTTCAGAGGCCCCAGCGCCTCCTCGAGCCTCCCCACTTCGCCCAAGGCTATCCCCAAATTATTGAGCGCTGCGGGATAATCGGGCATGAGCTTTATCGCCTTCTCATACATGGGAATTGCCTCATTAAAACGCCCCTCGCTCGCGAGAGCCACCCCGAGGTTATAGTGAGCCCGGGGGTTAATGGGCCACTTCGAAATCGTGTCCCGCCAGATGGTTATCGTGCTCTCATAATCTAAGTTGCGGCTGGCCGTTACGAGCCCCCATCCCCCGCCCAGAACGATGACCAAGATATATGAGATCCATCGGCGGCCCGCAAAACCCTTCGGGTCGCGGGCCAGCCGCGCGGCGGGGGCGGTCATCAGGCCGAAAAAATGATCCACCCCCACCACCCCCAAAACGATGACCGCCGCCAGCGGGACATACATCCGGTGCTCGAAGGCAAGATCTGCCAGAGGGATGAAGCTCGAGGTAGGAAGCAGCATAAGAAAAAAGAACGCCCCCAAAAATCCGAGCCTTGGCCTCGTGTGCAGGGCCCATAACACCAGCGCGACGAGCACGATGACAGGAATGGAGGGAATGAGCACCTCCATAAAATGCCGGGGAACCCGCCAGGAATAATCCAGCACCAGGGGATGCGGCCAAAATACGAGCTTAAGGTAATGGAGGATGACACCCGGCTGGGCCGAGAGGTGCTGAAGGGGAGTCACATATTCATATGAAAAACCCGCGCTGGATGCGGCCGTGGGCGGCTGCGCCAGAAGGAATGCGGCAAAAAGAAACCACGTGGAGGCAAGGCCCAGATAAAGCGCCCGCCGGTTTTCCCATGCATTGCGGAAAGAGCCCGCCACACTGCGCCGCGGACCGACGCCCGCCAGAAACGAGCGGTCATAACATAAGACAATAAGCGGGGCCATGACCATAATGAGTTTGCTCGCCATTCCCATCGCACAGGAAAAAATAGCTAAGGCGTGCCAGCCGCGGGGACGATTGCTCTCTGAAGCCCGTAATACGCTGTAAAGACACAGGAAAAGGAATAGGCCCATCATGGACTCGGCCCGCTGAATGATGTAAGTCACGCTCTCTGTTTGGAGGGGGTGAACCGTCCAAAGAAGGGTGACGATGAGAGCCAAATCCTTTGCCCGGCCCCCGTAACGAGCACGCAGAGGCTCCAAAAGGAGGGTGCGCCGGACAATACCGAATAATGTAAGCGCTGCCAAGGCATGAACCAGCAGATTAAACGCGTGATAACCCCAGGCACTTAACCCCCCCAGCGCGAAGTTTCCAGCCAGTGAAAGGTTGACGAGCGGTCTTAAACCCACGCTCCCCTCCACGCGCGAATTCATAGCCTCCCACGGCGGCCACAGCGTCCGGATGGAATCGTTGCGGACGATGTGCGCCAAATCGTCGAATACGAATCCGCCAGAAAAACTTGTCCCGTAGGCTGCGAGCGCCGCTGCCACTATTAAAACGATCGGAAAAATATTGTGATTATCACGCATCGATGTTGGTCGCTCGTCGTTCGGTTATCGTTGATCGCAAGCGCCGTAAGCTATCAGCTGTCAGCCTTCAGCCATCAGCAAAAGCTGGAGAAAATAGCTGACGGCCGAAGGCAGAAAGCCCATAATATTTCTTTTCTTGCGATAACCGATCACCGATAACCGATCACCGAATTGCGATAACCGATCACCGATGACCGATCAACGATCCCCGAACGTTGTGCTTTCCGACGCTGCTCCGCCGTGTCCCGACATAAGAAGCACCTGTCCCAGGTTGCGCCCGGCTTCCTCAAGCGCGGGGTCAAGCGCCAGCGCCTCACGATAATACCCCGCGGCCTCCTTGAGCCTTCCCTGCTCAAAATAGACATTTCCCAGATTATTATAAGCCTGGGCATGGGCCGGGTTCGCCTCAAGCGCTTTTCTTAAATACTCCTCCGCTTCTGAAAACCGGCCGGTGCGGCTCAGCTCTCCCCCCATATTCGTCAGGGCATCCACATGCCTGGGGCTTAACGACAAGGCCTCCCGGTAGTGCTTCATGGCCTCGGCGGGATTTCTTCGCCCGCTTTCAACGAGCCCCAGCGCATTGTGCGCATCCGGGTATTCGGCCTTCAGCGCGAGCGCCTTTTTAAGATGGTGAGCCGCCTCTTCGTACTGCGCCGAATGGAGGAGGGCGAACCCCAAGTTGTAGTGCGCCCTCGCGTTTGCCGGGCGCTTCTCTACGGTATCACGCCAGATCTCAGCGTCGCTTTGATAGTCCAGATTGCGAGCCACTGTAAGCACGCCCAGGACGAGGGCAGGGAGCATCGCAAAAGCTGAGCATAGAATGAGACGCCTTCGTTCCGGTTTCGCCCATTTGTTTAGTGCCCAATACACCGCGAGGGTCGCCAAAGTAGCGACGCAAGCCAGAGGCAAATACATGCGGTGCTCAAACGCGGGATCCGGTAATGGAATGAAACCGGACGTGGGGGCCAGAATAAGAAAGAAGGCGAGCCCGACGAAACCCACCCTCGGATGCGCAACAGTGGCCCACAGCGCGAGGACAAAAAGTGCACCGAGGATGAGACCCGGAATCAGCACCCCTTCGCGGGCCACCTGAAGAGGCCAGGCATAATCCAGCACGAGGGGATGAGGCCAAACGCACAGCTTTAAATACTTGAGAATCACTCCGGGCTGAAGGGCGGCATACTTCAAAGGCGTAAGCTCCGAATAGGTAAACCAGGTGCCCGTCCCGTGCCTTGCCTGTGCCTGAAGCATAAGCCCCGCAGCCAAAAGTGTCGTTGAGAAAAGGGCAAGGTAAAACCCAAGGCGCCGGGCGAGGGCTTTAAAAAATGAACCTGTGACAAAACATCGGTCATAAAGAAGTATGGAGACGGGGACCGTTACCATGACGGGCTTGGCCAGCATGCCTAGGCAAGAGAAAAGAATGCTCGCCTTAAGCCACCCCTTCCGACCGCGAGGAGTCGTGCCGAGGATGAAGGCATAGAGCGCAGCCAGGTAAAAAAGCCCCATCATGGATTCGCTCCGCTGAATAACATACGTCACACTCTCGGTCTGGAGGGGGTGCACGAGCCACAGGAGGGAGATCGAAAAGGCGGGTCCCCACCGGAGCGCGGTCCTCAAGATGAAAAACAACAAAAAGGACGCAAGGACGTGGACCGCGAGATTAAACGCATGATACCCCCAAGGATTCAAGCCGCCCAGGCGGTAATTAAAGGCAAGGGACAAATTGAGGAGCGGTCTTGACTCGCGTTCCCCGGGAATCGCGAAGAGGGTCTCCCACAGAGGCCACAGTTTACGGATGGACGGATTTTTTACAATGTAGCTTTCGTCATCAAAGACGAAATCGCCTGAAAAGCTGTTATGGTAAGCGAGGAGGGCGGCCACGAGAAGGAGGATGAGCGAAAGGGCTGTGCCGCGAGTCGCACGCATATCAATCAGTCGCTAGTAACTGGTCGCTAGTCGCTGGCGAATGTTCTTCACGAGAGACTGTTAGCAAACCTCTAGCGACCAGCGACCAGCGACCCGCATCTGCTTTTTTGCTAGCGACCAGCGACCAGCGACCAGCAACGAGAGGCATCATGACTTTAACGAGAGCTTAACGGCCCAGCGAATGGCCTCGAGCATGGGGCGGGGGTTGGCCTTTCCCTTGCCGGCGATATCGAAGGCCGTGCCGTGGTCCGGCGCGGTGCGTATAAAAGGAAGCCCGATGGTGACGTTCACCGCCCGGTCGAAGGCGAGCATCTTTAAGGGGATGAGACCTTGGTCATGATACATCGCCACTACGACGTCAAAACTTCCCCTGCGTGCAGTCCAAAAAGCCGAATCCGGGCTTAAAGGCCCCTCCACCCGAAACCCCCGCCGCCTCGCACGGGCGATGGCAGGGCGAATCACCTTCTTTTCCTCACGGCCGGTTAAACCCCCTTCACCCGCATGGGGGTTGAGACCCAGAACCGCGACCCGTGGGTGCGCGATCTTAAAATATCTTTTGACGAAGCGGTGTGATCGCTCAATCGTGCGCGCGAGCCTTTGGGTGGTCAGAATGCGGCTTACGTCCCGAAACGGAACGTGGCGAGTCGCAAGGACCACGCGAATGGGCCCCCCCAGGAAAAGCATTTCGGCGTGCTGGACGCCCGCGCGGTACGCGAGATACTCTGTGACGCCTGGAAACCGGAATCCCACCCCGTGTAGACCTTCTTTGCTGACGGGGGCGGTCACGAGCGCGGAAAGTCCTCCTTTGAGCGCAAGTAAAGTCCCATATTCCAGGCACGCCAGGGCATAACGTGCCCCCTCCCGGCTGGGCCTGCCCGGCTTTGGCAGCGGACCATTCCAAGATAAAGATCGAATCCAGTCAAGACTCGTTAACATGCGCTTGGAGGCAAACTTGTTCAAAAGGCGGGGATCCCCGATCAAAAGACACCGGGACCTCGTCCCGGCTGGGATGTTCTTAAGCGCCCCGGCCACCACCTCCGGCCCCACCCCGGCCGGATCGCCCAGCGTGATGCCGATCAGAGACGATCCCGCCGTCGGATGCGGGTTCATTCTCTCAAGCCGCGACATAACTCTCAATGCGGACCAGGCGGCCGCAGCGCCGGCAGATCATCTGGGGGGCTATGAAAGCGGGAGAGAGGGTCAGGGTCTGACCGCACCGGCAGGCGAATGATTCCCATCCCGTCCCTCTTCGCCGGTGGATTTGGGGCGCCTCGTCCCCGCGCGCTCCCGAGGGCGCTTTCTTGCCCGCCGACACTCCTCGGCCCGCCAAAATGGCCGCGGCGGCGGCAAGCTGTGTGAGCGGGACATCCAGAACGCGCGAGCACTTGGGACATGTGATCGTCGAATGGTTAAACCGGGGAGGGATCTTGATCTTCATTCCGCAGGCGCAAACCAAAAAGGCGAAGTCATTGATAGACCGCATCACATCCATGAGGTCGCGCGCTTGAGCCTTGCGGCCCCGCGGCTCCTCACTTGCAGGAGACGGGGCCCGAAGCGGGACCTCCGCTTTTTGAGAAAAGGCGGATGGAGGCAAAAGGGACGAGTCCCTTCCCCTGTAAAAAGAGGCATAGGCCTTTTGATAGCTGGCAAAGCCCGCCCCCTGCGCGATCGCCCTTAAGATACGGATGCGGTCAAGGATGGGCGGGTGCGTGTGCGTCAAACTCGAAGCGGCCCGCGGCTCAAAAATATACATCGGGGAAGTGATGGGATTTAAGACCGATGAGAACGAACCATCCTGGGAGATCTTCTCCAGGGCCGAGGCCAGGCCCTCGGGATAACGCGTCAGGCGCACTGCACAGGCATCGGCGAGATATTCGCGTTTCCGGGAGAGAGAAAAGTAAAATATTTGCGCGAGGATGGGACCCAAAATCGCAAAGACAAGCGCCGCCGCGAGGATCACCACCTGCGCCTGGCCCCCCACCCCGGCACGCCCTGCCGTGCGGTACCGGCGGCGCGAGCCGCCGCCAAACCACATGCCCCTTAAAAAGACGTGGGACAAAAGCCGGATGCTTCCCAGCACGATCCCCGCAAGCGTCATGTAATACACGTCGCGATTCGTGATGTGGCTCATCTCATGCGCGATGACGCCCTGCAGTTCATCGCGATTTAAGCGGGACACAAGCCCCGCCGTGACCGCGACGGCGCAGCGCTCCGGCTTAATTCCCGTGGCGAAGGCATTCATGCCCGGGTCATCCATCACGTATACCCGGGGCATGTGCGCCAAATTGGACGCGATCTTCATCTCCTCCACCACGTTGAAAAGCTGGGGATAGAGCTCTTTCGAAACCTCTTCGGCGGCGCTCGAGGAAAGAAGGATCTGGTCTCCGGCCAAAAAACCGAGCGAGGTGAGAACAACCCAGATGAGCGCGGCCGCCCCGAGTCCATACACCGCACCCTCCGGCCCCAGCCAGGCGAGCCCTATGACACACCCCAGCCCTGCAAGGACCAGCCCTAGGAGAACCAAAAGGAGGACCGATTTCCTCTGGTTGGCTTGTATCAGTTCCCACATCATGAGCGCTGTAAAGCCGGCGGGCCGGTGCTAAAACTTGACCTGCGGGGCGGCGCGGTGCGCCGCATCGTCCATCTGGAAATATTCGCCCTGCTTAAACTGAAAGCACCCCGCAACCACATTGGAAGGGAACATCTGCAGTTTATTGTTATAGAAAAGGATTTGATCGTTGTAGCTCTGACGTGCAAAGGCGATTTTGTTCTCCGTGGAGCGGAGTTCCTCCTGCAGGGCCATGAAATTTTGGTTGGCCTTAAGCTCCGGATAATTTTCCACCACAAGAAAAAACTTGTTCACGGAATCCGTCAAGGCCCCTTCCGCGCGGGACTTTTCCCCCACGGATTGGGCACTCATGGCCTGCGAACGGGCGCGCGTTACGTTTTCGAGGGTCGCCCTTTCATGGCCCATATAACCCTTGACCGCCTCCAGGAGATTGGGGATAAGGTCATACCGCCGCTTAAGCTGCACGTCGATCTGCGACCACGCGTTCTGGGTTTGATTCCTTAACGCCACGAGCGAGTTAAAGATCCCTATGAACATCAAAACCGCCAGGACGGCTGCGCCCAGCACAATCCAAAGAATCATCATGGTCCTTCTCCTCCTCTCACTGTGTCTTGCGCTGCAAACACTTTCTGAAGGAACTGCCCCGTCGTGCGCGTGTCGCCGAGGCCCCCGCCCACCATAAGCTCGCCCAGCTCCCCCCGGTCGCACCAGAGCCCGTGCAGGCGCGGGCAGCGGTCTACGAGCACCTTCCGGTCTACGCCATGCGCCACCTTCCTCATCCGCATCCGGCAGATGGGACAGCGCCTCTTTTTTTCACGGGACTTCAAGTCCTCCGCCCCGAACGACAAAAACACGCGAGCCCTCTCCGAGCCTTCCAGCAAAAGTTCCAACTCACCCTCATCGAGCCACACCCCCCCGCAGTCCATACAGTGGTCCAGCTCCACTTCATCTAGTTCCAGCACCACCATAGGATCTTTGCAGGCCGGGCAATTCATTTGATCGAAATAAATGCCTCTTCTTTAAGTTCATTCACCCATGTCCGGAAGGCCGCAGAGAATTTTTCCTGGTAGAGCGCGTTCTCAATCTCATCGTTAACTTCTTGAAACGCAGGCAGGGATGCCTCCTGTCTCACATCCACCCTGAAGAAGTGGTAGCCCACGCGGGACTCGACGGGGCCCGAAATTTCGCTCACCTTCAAAGAAAAGAGGGTCTTGTCAATCTCTTCCACCATTTCCCCCCGGGAAACGAACCCTAAGTCCCCGCCCTCGTCGCGGTTGGGGCCTTCGGAATACTGCTTGCAGACTTCCTCGAAGGGGGTCCCTTGCTCAAGAAGAGCGCGCACGCGCTCCAGTTTTTCAAGGACGAGGTCCTGACCCTCCACCGTTGCCTCGTCCTCCGCCTCCCCAAGGCCATCGCCGGCCGGGGCCTCATCTTCGGGGCGCGCCTTGCGTATGAGGATCATCCTGGCTCTAACCTTCTCCGGCGTCTTAAAATCGTCCGCATGAGCACTATAGTAATCTTGTATCTCCTTGGGAGATACGATGATACGAGATCTGACCTCCATTCCGATAAGCTGCTGAATCAGGTGCTGGTCCCTGTACTTTTGCCTCAATTCTTCCAGCGAGAGCCCCTGCTCGCTCACAGCCTGATGGAAGGCTTCCTCCGATTCGAATTTTCCAATGACCTCGCGGACGCGCTCCTCCACCTGCTCGGCGCTCGCCTCGAGTCCCTTTTCACGCGCCCTCTGCAGAATGAGGTGATCCTCGATGATCTGCCCCAGAATATCCCTGCGTGCCTCGGAGATCTTTCGCACAAGCCCTTCTCCCTGATAAACCGTCTGATACTGCGCGACAATGGGATTCAGGCGCTCCATGAGCTCGCTCTGCGTGACGATGTCTTCGTTGACGACCGCGACAATCCTGTCGACTACCTCTGCCACCGCTATAGATATAACAGGACGGAACCATGATTCGGGAAGCGGGAAGCGGGAAGCGGGAAGCGAAAGAAACCAGATACCAGAAACCAGCAACCAGAAGAAACCAGTTACCAGAAACCAGAGATGGGGCGAACGGATCTTTTTCTGGTATCTGGTATCTGGTATCCTCTGGTATCTGGTTACTGGTTTCTGGTTACTCATGACGCCCACGCCCTCGTCCTTTCAACCGCTCCACTTCCTGTTTCAGCAACTGACAGTACAAATCGAATCCCACTGCAATGATCCAGCCGTGCTGCTCCGACCCCAGGATATTGCCCGCCCCCCGTATCTCCAAGTCCTCCATCGCGATGTTAAACCCGGAACCCAGTTCCGTAAAGCGCTCGATCGCCTTGAGACGGCGGCTCCCCTTCTCTGGAATAACCTGCCTGCCGGGATACAGGAAATAGGCATAGGCCTGCCGGTTAAACCGGCCCACGCGACCCCGCAACTGGTAGAGGTCGGCCAGCCCGAACTGATCGGCCCGGTTGACGATGAGTGTATTCGCGTTTGGGATGTCCAGCCCAGACTCAATGATGTTCGTCGCGACCAGGACATCCAGCTTTCCGTCCATAAACTTAAGGATGATCTCCTCAAGTTCATGTTCGTCCATCTGCCCGTGGCATATATCCATCTTAGCCTGCGGAACGAGCTTGCGCAAGCGTTCTGCCACATTTTCTATGCCCTCCACGCGGTTGTGCACGAAGAAAACCTGTCCCCCGCGCTTAAGCTCACGGCACATGGCATCCTGCACCACCTCATCGTTATAGGGCTCCACGTGAGTTTCGATGGGGACGCGGTTCTGGGGAGGAGTGCTCACGATCGAAAAATCCTTGATACCCATCAGAGACATATAGAGCGTTCGCGGGATAGGCGTCGCGGTGAGTGTCAGGACATCCACCACGGTGCGGAAGGACTTGAGTTTCTCCTTGTGACGGACCCCGAAGCGCTGCTCCTCGTCGATCACCACGAGCCCCAGCTTCCGGAAGCGGATGTCTTTGGAAAGGAGCCGGTGCGTTCCGATAACGACGTCGCAGGAACCTTCGTCCAAAGCCTTAACCGTTTGTTTGAGTTCTTGAGAGCTTCGGAACCTAGATAGCATTTGCACGTCGATAGGATATGGGGCGAACCGCTTCTTAAAGGTCCGGTAATGCTGTTCCGCGAGAATCGTGGTAGGCACGAGCAGAGCGGCCTGCTTGCCGCTCTCAACAGCCTTAAAAACCGCCCGGAGCGCCACCTCCGTTTTTCCGTAACCGACGTCGCCGCAGATGAGGCGATCCATAGGATAAAGGCGCTCCATGTCACGCTTGACCTCTTCGCTTGACCGGGTCTGGTCGAGCGTCTCCTCAAACTCGAACGACGCCTCCAGCTCCTTCTGCCACGCGCCGTCAGGCCCGAAGGCAAAACCCCGCTTCGCACGCCGAACAGCCTCCAGCCTCAATAAATCCTCGGCGAGATGACCCACCGCAAGCCGGGCCTTTTTCTTCATCCGCCCCCATTCCGAGCCCTGCATCCGGCTCAATTTCGGGGCCCTTCCCCCCACCCCGACGTAGCGCCTCAAAAGCCCCGCCTGATCCACCGGGCAATAAAGCCTTTCATTATCCGCGTATCGTATGACGAGGTGCTCGACCCGGCGGCGCTCAATCTCAAGGTACTCCCATCCCACGAAGCGGCCGATGCCATATTGAATGTGCACCACGTGATCTCCGGGTTCCAGGGTGCGCAACTCATCGATGGGCGCGATCTCCCGCCATCCAAAGGGGGCCTCCTTGATTTGGGCGGGTTTAACGCAGCGGGCGGGGAGGATAACAACGCGCTGGTGGCTGGCGAGAAAGTGCCCTGCCTGATCGTCAAAGCTCCGCACAGAAATGACGGAATCTCCGGAAAACTCAACACGCAGGGGGCTGTGGTGGGTGATGGGGAAAATATCCACGAGCCCGCCGCGCACGCAAAAATCGCCCCGTTCCGCCACCCGGCGAACGCCCTGGTAGCCCAGCTCAACGAGGCGACTGGCAACTATGCTTGGCGAGCTTTTCTTATGTACTTCTACGGTGAGTAAATCAAACACGTCAACCCACTTTTACGTCGGGCCGATTTAAGCAGAGAACGCCCGGCCCGGCCCCTCGGGCCGCCTGCGGGCCGATCTCAAGCATCCAGGATACTGCACCCGGGGCCGGCACCCTTCTCCGCGAAACGTTCGCGCCCCAGCGAGGCGCTCACTCTGCATTTTTTGTGCACCGCAGCCCTCTTAAGCGAGCGGGCGGACCGTGCTGCACAAAAAATGAGGTTCGCTCCGAAGGGCGCCGCCCCCGGCTGCGATCGGCCCGCTGGCCCCAGGGGTCGGATGACAGAAATTGAGAACGCCCGGCTCGGACCCTGAAGGCCGCTTCGGCTGTTTTAGGTGTTCTCCGCAGACGGCGAGGGATAGAGAACGGCTGCTGTCTGAGGCCCGATTCGAGCGCGATCCGCCGAAGGCGGAAAAATCAGCCAGTGGGCTGATTTTGGAAGCGCGAGTGCTTAATCGGGCCGAGTTCAGCCGTTCCCCGAGCCGGCCAGGAGAACACCGACCCCCTGGATGCTTGGTGGTACGGTGGGAAAACAGACGGCGGCCTGAAGGGGACGAGACGGGCGTTCTAGAAGCTATCCCGAAACCCCCTTTCTGCTGCAATCGCTGCTTTTGGCCTGCGCCTTTGCGCCGCTCAGCTTGCGCACCGCTACGGGTGCGCGGCGCCTCACGCCGCTGCGGCTCGGCCTCAAAAGCAGCGATTTCGCTACGAAATGAGGTTTCGGGATAGCTTCCAGTTTACGGTCAGGTGCCGCCGCGGCGGCGGAATATCGTGCGGAGCTTGCCTAGGAAGCTCTTCCCTTGGTCCTTCGGTCCGGGCTTAGTGTGCGGCGGGGCCTTGGGTTTGGCAGGTTTTTCAGCGGGCGTTTCCGCCTTGGGAGCCGCTTTCGGAGACTCCTCCTTCTTTTCCTTTTTGGGCTTGGGAGGCTTGGGCAGGGCCACCATCCGTTTTTCGACGAGTTCCAAAAGGGCCACAGGGGCACCATCGCCGCGGCGCCCGCCCAGATCCAGGATGCGCGTGTAACCCCCCTTACGATCCTTGTAGAGCGGAGCTACCTCGTTGAAGAGCATCTTAACCAGCGACCGGTCCTTCAAAATGGCAAAGGCATGCCGGCGCGCCGCGAGGCTCCCCTCTTTGCCCAGCGTGATCATGCGGTCCGCGAGCCGGCCGGCCGCAGAGGCCTTGGCCGCAGTCGTCCGAATCCTCTGGTAACGGATAAGGCTTGAGACCATGGCCCCCAGCATGGCTTCCCGGTGAGAACTCGTCCGGCCCAGTTTGGGCCCGCGTTTGGCGTGTCGCATGATTTTACGTGTTGATCTCGGCCTGCTGTGTCACGGCTTCCTGTGCCTGATCCATTTTCATTCCCAGGGAAAGGCTCATGCCCTCCAGGATCTTTTGAATCTCCGTCAGGGATTTCTTTCCAAAGTTCCGGTATTTCAGCATCTGGGCCTCCGTCTTTTGCACCAGGTCATGCAGGGTCTTGATATTGGCCGCCCGCAGGCAATTGGCGCTGCGCACCGAAAGCTCGAGTTCTGAAATAGGTTTATTCAAGAGATCCCGCAGGGCCTTTTCCTCTTGGGACTCCTCCTTCTCCTCCTCCTCCGGCGGAAGCTCACCCAAAGTCAAAAAGATATCCAGATGGCGCTTGAGAATGTGAGAGGCCGCGAGCACAGCCTCCTCCGGTGTAATACTGGAATCGGTCCACACCTCGAGTATCAGACGGTCGTAATCCGTCATCTGGCCCACGCGTGTGTCCTCCACAGAGAAGTTGACACGGCGCACGGGGGTGAACACGGAATCGGTTGGGATCACACCGATCGGTTTATCTTCGACACGGTTTCGCTCGGCGGGCACGAAGCCCCGCCCTTTGGAGACGGTAAGCTCCACACTGAACTTCACCTTCTTGGTGAGCGTGGCGATGTGCGCGTCCTTGCTCAACACCTCGACCGTGTCATCGGTCTGGATGTCCGCGCCGGTGACATCCCCGAGGCGCTCCACCTGGATACGGACCGTCTTGGGTTGACCGCTGTGAGAGCGGAAGACCAGCCTCTTGATGTTCATGATGATCTGGGGGACGTCCTCAAGTACCCCCGGAATGGATGAAAACTCATGCTGCACACCTTCCATCTTGACGCTGGTGACCGCTGCCCCCTCAATGCTCGAGATCAAAACGCGCCGCAGCGAATTTCCGATGGTCGCCCCGAAACCCCGCTCAAAAGGCTCGGCGACGAAACGACCGTAGGTCGATGTCAGCGTCGATCGATCGACCTCGATCCGTTTTGGTACCTCAAACGTCCTCCAACGAATCCCCATTTGTCCTCCTTATTGATCCCTCGTCGCCGCTAGGTCGCGGCTCCTCGGGATAAATTCGCCCGGACGGCTTGACGCTCCCTTTTGTCGCGCAAGCCGTGTGCTCATTTATTTTGAATAAAGCTCGACGATCAATTGCTCCTGTATCTCACCGCCCACATCCGCACGGGTGGGACGGGCCAGGACCTCTCCAGTGAGTGCGGCGGGGTCCAGCTTAAGCCACGCGGGAGTCGGACGATCCTTCCAGCTCTCCAGGCGTTCCTTGACTGCCTTCAAAAACTGTTCTTTGGCCTTGATTTCGATGCGGTCCTTCTGGCTCACCAGATAAGATGGGATGCTTACTGCACGTCCGTTGACGTGTACAAATCCGTGCCGGACCATCTGGCGCGCCTGGGCCCGCGAAGCAGCCAGATTAAGCCGGTAGACACAGTTGTCCAGACGGCGTTCAAGCGCGCTCAAGAGGAGCTCCCCGGTAACACCCTTGGTACGCGCCGCGCTGCGAAAGATATTGCGAAACTGTGTTTCCAATAAGCCATAGATGCGCTTCACCTTCTGCTTCTCTCGAAGCTGTGTCCCGTAATCCGAGCGCTTCTTGCGCACCTTGCCGTGGAGACCCGGCGCATACTCGCGCCGCGTGATCGCGCATTTGTCCGTGTGGCAGCGCGTCCCTTTCAAAAAGAGCTTCACCCCCTCACGGCGGCATAGGCGGCACACGCTTCCGGTATGTCTGGCCATTACACCCTCCTCCGCTTCGGCGGACGGCAGCCGTTATGCGGGATGGGCGTCACATCCCGGATGACGCTGATCTTAAGCCCCGCTGCAGAAAGCGCGCGGATGGCAGACTCGCGCCCGGAACCAGGGCCCTTCACGCGGACCTCAACTTCCTTCATGCCCATGGCCATGGCCTTGCGAGCAGCCTGCTCGCTTGCAATTTGAGCGGCGAAAGGGGTTGATTTTTTCGATCCCTTGAAACCCGACGTTCCTGTGGATGACCACACCAGGGCATCCCCCTTCCGATCCGTGATGGTAATGATGGTGTTATTGAACGATGCCTGGATATGAGCGATCCCGCGCTCCACGATCTGTGTTTTTTTAACTTTGGCCATTCATCCTTCTCCTTGCACTCTGCACTCTGCACTATGCACTAGCATATGTCGCCTATTTCTCTTTCGAAGCTGGAGGAGCCGCCGCCTGCTTCGCAGGCGCCGTCTTAGGAGCGGGCGCTGCCTTTGCAGCCGAAGCTGCCTTGACTACGGTCGGTGCGCCACCCGCGCGGACACCGCCGATCCTGGTCCGACGGCCTTTACGCGTCCGGGCGTTCGTGTGCGTCCGCTGGCCGCGGACCGGAAGCCCCTTGCGGTGCCGCATGCCCCTGTACGACCCGATATCAATCAGGCGCTTGATATTCTGTGCGATATCGCGCCTTAACTCCCCCTCTACCTTATAATCCTTCTGAATGATACCGGTGAGGCGCGAGACCTCATCTCCCGTCAGGTCCTTGGCACGGGTAGCCGGGTTGATATTTGCCTTGCTGACAATCTGCGCCGCCAGGACCCGGCCGATTCCATAGATATACGTCAGCGCCGTTTCCACGCGCTTTTCCCTGGGCACTTCTACACCCACTATTCTCGGCATACGTTTATCCCTGTCTCTGTTTGTGCTTTGGATTGGAGCAAATGACCCGGAGTACACCTTTCCGGCGCACGATCTTGCACTGCTCGCAAATCCGTTTGACGCTCGCCCGTACCTTCATAATACTCCTTCGTATCTCGTATCTCGTGAAGCGTATTTCGCAAACCATTTGCCGCAAGATAACAATAGCCGCTGGCAGCTCGTGTCGTGTGCCGTGAATCGTGGATCGTGATTCGAAAGTGTTCAAATCCGAATCTCGAAATGCGAAGCACGAACAAATCTGAAGCGCGAAATTCGAAATTCAAAACCAGCCGTTTCGAATTTCGGACTTCATCTCATCGCTGGTTTCTTTTTTGCGATTCACGATCCACGAATCACAATTAACGAGATGGCGCTTCACGCTTCACGAACGACGAGCGACGAACAAATTTATTTTGCCCTATAAATAATGCGGCCGCGCGTCAGGTCATACGGCGAAAGTTCCACCGTCACCTTGTCGCCGGGCAGGATCTTGATATAGTTCATCCGCATCTTGCCCGAGATATGGGCCAGGACTTTATGCCCTTTCTCCAGCTCGACCCGGAACATGGCGTTGGGAAGGGGCTCGATGACCGTCCCCTCCACCTCAATCGCATCTTCCTTAGGCATTCGTCAAAACCTCCGTTCCACGCTCGGTCAGTGCCACGGTGTCCTCAAAATGTGCAGAGAGCATTCCGTCACACGTTACCACCGTCCATTGATCCTCGAGCACCCGCACGTCTGGTTTACCCATGTTGACCATCGGCTCGATGGCGAGCGTCATGCCTTCCACCAGGCGCGGGCCTGTCCCCGGCTCGCCAAAATTAGGAACCTGCGGATCCTCATGCAGGTCGCGCCCAATGCCATGTCCCACAAACTCCCTCACGACACTGAACTCGTGCGCCTCCACGTAACCCTGCACGGCGGCCCCAATATCAGAGAGCCGTCCGCCGGCACGGAAACGCCCAATGCCTTCCCGCAAAGATTCCCGGGTAACCTCGATCAAGAGCTGGGCGCTCTTGCCGATCTTGCCGACCGCAAAGGTGCGCGCCGCATCGCCGTGGTAACCTTCCACTCGCACCCCCACATCCACCCCCACAATATCGCCTTCTTCGAGACGCCGTTCGCCGGGGATGCCGTGCACCACCTCTTCATTGACCGAGGTGCAGATATGGGCCGGGAACCCGCGGTAACCCTTGAAGGCCGATTCCCCTCCGCGGGTCTTAATGATTTCATAGGCCTTCATGTCTAGATCCAGGGTCCGGATGCCCGGCCGGATCTGGCCCGCCAGCCGCTCCAGAAGCTCCCGAACAATGCCGCATGCGCGCCGGATGAGCTCAAGCTCCCGTTCTGATTTTAGCAGGATCACTTCGCTTTTCTTTCAAATAGCCTCTTGAGCTCTGCGTACTGATCCCCGGCTGTCTGCGCGCCGGAGACTTTGTGCAAAAGATCTTTCTTGCGGTAAAACTTAACCAGCGGACGCGCGAAGTCCTCGTACACCCGAATGCGCTGCTCGACGGTCTGATCCTGGTCATCGGGGCGGATCATAAGCTCCCCCCCGCAACGGCTGCACCGCCCGTTGGGCGAGGGGGGCAGGGCCTTCAAATGAAAATTGGTCCCGCAACTGGAGCACACCCTCCGCCCCATGAGCCGGTCCCTGACGACCTCGACGGGCGTCTCAAAATGCACCACCAGGTCGAGCGGAATTTCCTCCTCCGCCAGAATCTCGTCGAGGGCCAAGGCCTGGGCCTGATTTCTCGGGTAACCGTCGAGGATGAACCCCCGGTGCCTGCGCGCCGCGCGGAGCCTTTCCCGCACGAGCGCCGTCACGAGCTCATCCGGGACGAGCTCCCCGCGCTCCATGTACACGCGGGCCTTCCGGCCGAGCTCGGAATTATCCTTGATCGTGCCGCGCAGAAGGTCTCCGGTCGAGATGTGCATGAGCTGATACGCCTCGGAGATCCTTTGGGCCTGCGTCCCCTTTCCGGCCCCGGGGGGCCCCAAAAATATCGCCCTCACCGCCTGCCCCGTAGCCGGCCCTTCTTCACGAAACCATCGTAATGCCTCATGAGCAGATGCGATTCGACCTGCTTCATCGTGTCCAGCATCACCCCAACGATGATCAAAAGCCCCGTCCCGCCGAAGAAGCTCGCTACGAGAAAGTCAATGCGAAATCCGCTGGCCACATAGGTCGGGAGTATCGCAATAAACGCAAGAAATATGGCGCCCGCGAGCGTGATGCGCGTCATCACGAAATCAAAGAACGCGGCGGTGGGCTTGCCCGGCCGGATGCCCGGCACAAAACCGCCGTACTTTTTCATATTGTCCGCCACCTCAACAGGATTGAAGATGATGGCCGTGTAAAAGTAACAAAAGAACACGATGAGCAGCGAATAAAGAGCGGTGTGCAACAGCTGACCAGGCTGAAGGGCATTCGCAAGAGACTGTATAAACGTGTTGGGAAAGAGCCCCCCGATGGTCGCCGGAAAAAGGATTATAGATTGGGCGAAGATGATTGGGATGACCCCCGCGAGGTTCACCCTCAAAGGGATATAGGTGCTTAAACCCCCAAACATCTTGCGCCCCACCACCCGCTTGGCATACTGGATGGGGATGCGGCGCTGACCCTGTGTGATCAAGATCACCGCTATCACCACCCCCACTCCCATCGCGAGCATCACAAGAAAGGTGAGACCGTCGAGCTGTCTGCGGGCCGGATCCAGCGGCGAAAGGAGCTGCCAGACCCTGTAACCTGCCGTCGGCATGGCCGAGATGATTCCCACCGTGATGATGAGTGAGATGCCGTTTCCGATGCCCTTCACATCGATCTGCTCACCCAGCCACATGATAAAGGCGGTCCCGGTCGTGAGCGTGATGACCGCAAGGAGCCTGAAGCCCCAGCCGGGCAAGGCCACCAACTGGTACCCCTGGAAATTCTGCGGATTTTCCAGCCACAGGGCGATGAAGAACGATTGGATGATGGATAGAACCACCGTTCCGTAGCGCGTGTACTGGATGATTTTCTTGCGCCCTTCCTCGCCCTCCTTGGACAGCTTCTCCAGGTGCGGGATCACCACCGTCAAAAGCTGCAGGATGATCGACGCCGAGATATACGGCATAATCCCCAAGGCAAAGATCGTGAGCCTCTCCATGGCACCCCCGCTGAAGAGATTCATGATGCCGAAGAGCGTACCTCCCGCCGTCTGCGAAATATTCTGCACAAATTGAGAAAGAGCTGCGGTATTAATCCCCGGCGTGGGAATGTAGGCCCCAATCCGGTAGACGATAAACATGCCGAAGGTAAAGAGGATCTTTTGCCTGAGATCCGGAATTCTTAAAGTATTCGCAAACGCTTGCAGCATATCACCCACCGTCTCTTAAGCGTTTGTCGTGAGTGGTGCGTGGAGTGTGATGAGTCTTGTCTAAGTCACTCACCACTCACCACACATCACTCATCACAGCCGTGGCGCGCGATCAATATGGCTTTACCACCTGCTAGTTCGATCGCCTTCCGCGCCCCATCGGAAAACCCATGGGCCTTAACCGTCACAGACCGCTTCAGCTCTCCGCCGGCCAAGACCTTGATCCGCTCGGTTCCTCGCCGCACGAGCCCGGCCGCGACCATCTCCGCAGGCCCTACGCTGGGCTGTGTCAAGCGCCCCAGATCCCCGACTTTTACGATAGCCCGTGTGGCCGCAAAACGCGCGTTGGAAAACCCGCGCTTCGGGACGCGCCGGATAAGCGGAAACTGTCCCCCCTCAAATCCCGGGCGGCTGCCCCCGCCCCTTCCCGAACGGGAGCGCTGGCCCTTGACTCCCCGCGTGGCGGTCTTGCCCATTCCCGAACCGGGCCCGCGCCCGATCCGCCGCCTAGGGGTTCGAAACACCGAAAACCTCCCTCTTCCGCAAGGAAGTAAGCCCGTTTATAGTCGCCTTCGCGGTATTCAATGGATTCTGGGAACCCAGGCTTTTGGTCAAGATATCCTTGATGCCGGAGGCCTCGCAGATCGCCCGCACCGCTCCTCCTGCAATGATGCCGGTCCCGGGTGAGGCCGGCCTCAAAACGACCCTCCCGCTCCCAAAGTGTCCCACGATCTCGTGCGGGATGGTAGGCCCGTCGAGGGGGACCTCAATAACACTCTTGCGGCATTCCTGACTCCCCTTGCGGATAGCGTCCACGACCTCCTTCGCCTTCCCAAATCCCAAACCCACCCGCCCCTGCCCATCTCCCAGTGCGACCAGGGCACTGAATGAAAACCGGCGGCCTCCCTTCACCACCTTGGCGCAGCGGTTTATCTTGATGACCTTTTCAATAATCGTCTCTTCATTGAGCGCAAGCTTCTGCATCAGAATTTCAGCCCTTTCTCCCTGGCCCCATCGGCCAGCGCCTTGATCCTTCCATGATACGGCAGGCCCCCGCGGTCAAAAACGACCCGCTCGATACCCTTTTTGACGGCAGCCTCACCCACCATTCTCCCCAACACCAAGGCCGCCTGGACGGTGCCGCCCGTCTTCATCTCCTTGCGGAAGCGTTTGCTCAATGTTGACTCGGAGAACAGGGTGCGGCCCTCGTGATCATTGATAATCTGAACGAACATATTCTGGTTACCGCGAAAAACCGACAGCCGCGGCCGGTCCGGCCGGCCTATGATCCTGCGGCGCAGCCTCCGATGGCGGATCCAACGCGCTTCGAGCGCACTATCGACTCCCATATGGACAGACCTTTCTAACCGACTGCCTTGCCTTGCTTCCTTCTAATCTGCTCGCCCGCATAATGCACGCCCTTTCCTTTATAGGGTTCGGGCGGATAGAAACTGCGAATCCGCGCTGCGGCCTGGCCCACTTGGCCCTTATCAATACCCTCTATAAGAATGGAGTTGGGTTTGGGTGTTTTGATGACCAGGCCTTTTTCAATGGGAAAGATGACCGGGTGGGAAAATCCAAGCGCTATCTCCAGCGACTGTCCCTTGACCGAGGCGCGAAAACCGACCCCCTCGAGCTCCAGCGCGCGGGTATATCCCTGGGTCACCCCCACCAGCATCTGCTGAAGGAGCCCCCTGACCAACCCCTGATAAACCGCCCCTTGAGGATGGCCCGGTTCGACGCCCACTGTGACCTGGGAGTCCTTCACCGTAGCCTGGACGCCCTTCGGCAGTGCGCGCACCAGCCTGCCTTTCGGGCCCTCTACCACCAGACCCTCGGGCCCGGTGCTCACCTTAACCTTATCCGGTATTGCCAACGGCTTCTTGCCGATCTTAGCCATGATTTCTACTCTTAAAGCTTTACGCTTGTCGCTAGTCGCTAGATGCTAGTCGCTAGCAGAAAAGCAGTCGCTAGTGACTGGTCGCTAGCAAGAGTCGATAGACCACAGTCCATAGTCCACAAGCCAAACCGTGGACTGTTGACCGTGGACTGAGGACTACAGGCGCCCAGCGACTTTTTTCTTGCCAGCGACTGGCGACCAGCGACTTTTTTCTTGCCAGCGACTGGCGACCAGCGACTAGCGACTAAACCTGTTAATATACCTTGCATAGTATCTCCCCGCCCACTTTAAGCTGTTTCGCTTTCCTATGAGTCATAATGCCCTTGGGTGTTGACAGAATGGAAATGCCCATGCCGCGCAATACAGCCGGGATCGCACCATAGCCCGCGTACACCCTCCGGGACGATTTCGACACGCGTGCAATATGCTGAATGGGCGGATTCGCCTTGTCCTGGGGTTTGAGCTGCACCCGGATCAAGGACTGGGGCGGATGATCCTGAACGATGCGGTAATTGAGGATGTAGCCCTCCTCTTTTAAAACGCGGATGACTTCGCTCAAGGTCCGGGAACACGGTATCGTCACGCGCTCGCGCCCGGCATGTATCGCATTTCGGACCTGCGTTAAACCGTCGGCCAGTATATCGTTTTGTGCCATTCTATCCTCTCAATCGAAACGCTTGTCGTGAGTCTTGTGTGATGGGTGGTGAGGCTTGTCATTCCTTATTCACCACACACCACTCATCACTCACCACCGACGTAGCTACCAACTTGCTTTTGTGATGCCCGGAATCATGCCTGTCATGGCCAGTTCCCTGAAGCACAGCCTGCACAGCTTGAACTTGCGCAAGTAGCCGCGCACCCGCCCGCATTTCTGACAGCGGTTGTAGGCCCTCACCTTAAACTTGGGCTTCCTCCGCTGCTTCACCATCAGGGATTTCTTTGCCACTTTTTACTCCTCAATTACCGCGTCGGTCGTGAGTCTTGTGTGATGTGTGGCGAGCCTCGTCTTTCTAACTCACTACTCACCACTCATCACTCACGACTCATCACTCACCACTTACCTTGTCGCCTACAGGTGCTTGGGCCGCCGTCTCCTGCCGGGCAAACGGCATCCCGAAGAGTTCAAGAAGCGTGCGGGCCACGGCGTCGTTTGCGGCCGTCGTCACAAACGTGATATCCATACCCT
Source organism: Candidatus Omnitrophota bacterium (assembly GCA_016190205.1). Lineage (GTDB taxonomy): Bacteria > Omnitrophota > JACPQZ01 > JACPQZ01 > JACPQZ01 > JACPQZ01. Next base: position 104,844 of record JACPQZ010000076.1, read on the forward strand.
GCGTCTGCTTTATTTGATCGGCCACAATTTCTGGAAATACGGTCTGCTCGCGTATCCCCAAGGAATAATTCCCTCTTCCATCGAAAGAACGGCCGGATACCCCGCGAAAATCCCTCAAGCGGGGCAGCACCACGTGGATCAGCCTCTGCATGAATTCGAACATGCGCTCCCCCCGCAGCGTCACCTTACACCCCAGGGGCATATCCTTTCGGATCTTGAACCCCGAAATCGATTTTTTCGCGCGGGTCACCAAAGGTTTCTGGCCCGTAATCCGGGCCAGATCCGCCGAGGCCTCGTCGAGTTTCTTGACATCCTCAACGGCCTCGCCTACACCCATGTTGACCACGATCTTCTCCAGACGCGGCACGGCGAGCGCATTTTTAAGGTGATAGGTCTTCATGAGCTGCGGCACGATTGTTTTCCTATAATGCTCTTTCAAAACGGCCGGCATTAAACTTCCTCCCCGCACTTCTTACAGACCCTCACACGATTACCGTCCGGGCGCCGCTCGCGACGCGCGCGCGTGCCCTTGCTGCACCGAGGGCACACGAGCACCACATTCGAAATATGGATCGAGCCCTCGATCGTCTGGATGCCTCCCTGCGGAAAATCCTTCGACGGGCGCATGGCCCTTTTCACAAAATGAATGCCCTGGACCACCACACGCGCTTTGGCAGGCATCACCTGCAAGATCTTCCCCTTCTTGCCCTTGTCCCGGCCCGAAAGGATCTGAACCAGGTCATCCCTTCTGACGAAACTTGCCATCAGACCACCTCCGGGGCAAGAGACACAATCTTCATAAACTCCTTGTCCCTCAACTCGCGCGCGACGGGGCCAAAGACGCGCGTTCCGATAGGATTCTTCTGATTATCAATCACCACCATCGCATTGGAATCAAACCGGACTGACGAACCGTCACGCCGCCGCACATGGGCCGCGGTGCGGACGACGACCGCCTTGACCACCTGCCCCTTTTTAACGGTGGCCTCGGGGATGGCTTCCTTGATGTGCGCAGTGATGATGTCGCCCACAGAAGCGTAACGGCGGTGGGTGCGCCCCATCACCTGGATGCACGCCGCCTTGCGCGCCCCCGTATTATCGGCCACCGTCAAGATTGAACGTAACTGAACCATTTTCCGTCCTGCATTACATGCCCGTACTGCGTACTGCGTACAGCGTACTGCGTCATAGTCTAGTCACCAGGTTTACAGCCATTCGGCTCATTTGCCCGTACTGCGTACAACGTACCGCGTGAAGAATCAGAATGGTTTTTCTTTCGCTGTACGCACGACGCTGTACGCTGTACGAACTTATTTTCCCAGTATAGTGACCAGCCTCCACCTCTTGTCCTTGGAAAGAGGCCGTGTCTCCCGAATCATGACCCGGTCGCCGATCTGCGCCTTATTTTTCTCATCGTGGGCCTTAAACTTCGTAAAGCGGCGAACCACCTTTCCGTAACGCGCATGGCCGACCAGCCGGTCCACCCGAACCGTAATGGTTTTCTGCATCTTATTGCTGGTCACCACGCCGATCCGGGTCTTCGTGTAACCCCTATTTTCCATTCTTGCGGACCTCCCGCTTCAGTGTCAGGATGCGTGCGATATCCTTTCGAATTCTGGAAACCTGACTTGGTTTTTCCAGCTTCCCGGTCCGGGCGCGGGACCGGAGGTCATAGAGCTCGCGCATTAGACCAGAGAGTTTCTGGTCCCACTCGGTCGCTGACATTTGCCGTAAGTCCTTCGCCTTCAAAAAAACCTCGCTTGTCCCAGGTCCCAAGTCCCAAGTCTCCGACCTTCGGAGCGGAACACGGAACACAAGACCTGGGACCTGGGACCTGGGACCTGGGACATGGAACTATCCTTTAGTCCTAGTTATAAACTTCGTCCGCAGGGGCAACTTATGCGCGCAAAGTCTCAAGGCCTCCCTGGCCAGCGGCTCGGGGATCCCCTCCATTTCAAAAAGGATCTTTCCCCTCCGAACCACGCTCACCCAGTGCAGCGGCTCACCTTTGCCTTTGCCCATCCGGGTCTCGGCCGGTTTCTTGGTCACCGGCTTATCTGGAAATACCCGGATGAGGACCTTTCCTCCCAGGTGCACATGGCGCGCCAATGCCACACGGGCCGCTTCGATCTGGATATTGGTCACCCAGCCGTTTTCGAGGGCCTTCACGCCGAATGCGCCGAAATTCAAAGTAGACCCTCGCAGGGCGATCCCGGTGCGGCGTCCCCTTTGAGCCTTCCTGAACTTTACCCGCTTAGGGAAAAGCATGATTTTTAAGACCTCATCCGGCTCGCATCACGGGGCCCCGTACCCCTGCCCCTGCGCGGGCGTTTTTGCCCGGAGAATAGCTCGTCACTGGACCAGGCATCGGTCTGCTTGGTCGGAAGACCTTCTTCAGACCTCTCCCGGGTAGCGCCCTTGATGCGGTCTTTGATCTCCTGCTCCCGGCCCTCCCGGCTCGGACCCAGGACCTCGCCCTTATACACCCAAACTTTCACCCCGATGGTGCCATAGGTAGTCTGCGCCTCGCTGAAACCATACTGCACATCGGCCCGAAATGTCTGGAGCGGAACCTTGCCTTCATGATAGGTTTCCTTACGTGCAATCTCGGCGCCCGCGAGCCTCCCGCCGACTTTGATCTTGATCCCCTGGGCCCCCCGTGCCATGGCCGTTTGGATCGCCTTCTTCATGGCTCGCCTGAAAGCGACGCGCCTCACAAGCTGAAATGACACATTTTCCGCGATAAGCTGTGCGTCTATCTGGGGATGCTTGACCTCCTCTACATCGATCTTTATGTCGGGGGTGTCCCGGCCGGTCATCTTCGCGAAATCCGCGGTCAGGCGCTCGATCTCCTGACCCTTGCGCCCGATGATGACCCCTGGTCTTGCCGTCTTCAAAATAATGCGAATGCGGTTTGGGGTCCTCTCGATCTCAATCTTGGAGATCGCAGCATAGCCCAGCTCCTTTCGGATATGCTCACGGATGCGGATATCCTCATGGAGCTGCTTGGCAAATTCGTGGCGTGCATACCAACGTGAATTCCAAGTCTCGATGACTCCCAGTCGTACGCTTAAAGGATGTGCCTTTTGTCCCATCATCAACCTCTATAAACTTTTGCTTGTCGCTTGTAGTCCACAGTCCGCAGTCGACAGTCCACGGATTGGCTTGTGGACTATGGACTGTGGTCTGTCGACTCATGCTAGCGACCAGCGACTAGCGACTGAAATCTTTTTACGTCTTTGCCCCGGCTGCCATTTTCTTCAACCGGCGCCCCGCAGCCTGGATCCTCGCCGCTGCCGACTGCTGAACGGGAGTTCGCTTCACAGGCGACTGCCCGGGACGAAGATCAAGCTCTACATGAATGTGGCTCGTCCGCTTCAAGATCCTGGAGGAGCGGCCCATGGCACGTGGACGGAACCTTTTCATGCTGGGGCCTATGTCTGCCGTAATCTTCGAGATGTACAACTGATCGGCCGTGTGACCTAAACGGCTTTCCACATTCGCCAGGGCCGAACGCAGGAGCTTCCCTACATGAAAGCCCGCCCTCTTATTGAGGTGCACTAACTGGGCGAGCGCCCAAGGGCAGTCTTTGCCCCGGATCACGTTTATGACCTGACGCACCTTCCGTGCCGACATCCGGACATACGTAACACTCGCCTTACCTACCACGTGTGTAGCTACTCCTGTCGCTAGTCGCTAGCAAAATAGGACCGTTCATAACGACTGACGAAGTTTTTGTTTGCCAGCGACTGGCGACCAGCGACTGCTTTTTGCCAGCGACTGGCGACCAGCAACTGACGCTATGTTTTCTCAGCAGATTCCACGCCCACCGCACCGTGCCTGCGAAACATGCGCGTGGGCGCGAACTCACCCAGTTTGTGGCCTACCATGGCCTCAGTGACATACACCGGCAGAAATTTATTCCCATTGTGGACGTTGAATGTTACCCCCACAAAATCAGGGGTAACGGTCGACCGGCGTGACCACGTCTTGATCGGGGCGCGATCCTTGGTCTTCTTCGCGCGCAGGACCTTCTGCATGAGTTTCTCATCCACATAAGGACCCTTGGAAAGCGATCGTCCCATCTATTTCCTCCGCTCCACGATAAAACGGTCCGAGGGCTTGGCCCGGCGCCGCGTCTTGTACCCCTTAGAAGGACGGCCATAGAAATCACACGGGTGCCGGCCCCCGGCAGACTTGCCCTCGCCGCCGCCCAGCGGATGGTCCACAGGATTCATAGCCCGGGGCCGCGTGCGCGGCCTCCTTCCCTTCCAGCGATTGCGCCCTGCCTTACCCAACTGGACATTGACATGATCGGCATTGGATACCTGCCCGATCGTGGCAGAACAATCTTCCGGAAACCTGCGCACCTCACCCGATGGCAGTCTCACATGTGCCATGCCCTCTTCCTTGGAAAGAATAGTGGCGCTCGAGCCTGCGGAACGGACCAGGGTTCCCCCCCTTCCCTTGATGAGCTCTATGTTGAAAATAGGGGTCCCGGGCGGGATCTTGGACAAGGGGAGCGTGTTTCCCGGAGCTATCGGGGCGTCCGGACCGGACATGACCTTCTGTCCCACCTGAGCCCCTTCTGGTGCGAGGACATAGCTTTTCTCTTTATTTTCATACTCAATGAGGGCAATGCGTCCTGTCCGGTTCGGATCGTACTCTATCGTCCGCACGGAGGCAGGGATATTGACGAACCGTGACCGCGTAAAATCGATGAGGCGATAGCGCCTACGGTGCCCGCCGCCCCTGTATTTCGCGGTGATGTGCCCGTGTACGTTCCGCCCCCCCCGCTTGCGGGAAGCCTCCGTCAGTGGACGGTAAGGCCTGTCCGCAGTTACCTCCGCAAACGTAGGCAGCGACGCTTTCCGCTGACCGGGGGTCACTGGATTCAATTTTCTGATAGCCATGTTTACCGATATTGCCTTGTTGTCGCTAGTGTCTAGTCGCTGGTCGCTAGCAAAATGAGTTGTTCATTAACAGTTGACGAGGTTTTTATTTGCCAGCGACTGGCGACCCACGCCGTTATGTAATCTCAATTTTCTCGCCGGCGGCCAGCGTCACCACCGCCCTCTTCACATCGGGACGGTACCCCGGCCGGGTACGCACTCGTTTGAGTTTTCCCCTCCGGATCGCCGTGTTTACCTGCACCACTTTCACTTTATACAGCTCTTCAACAGCCCGCTTGATATCATGCTTGTTGGAATGGCGGTCTACCGCAAAGAGGTATTTGCCCTGCGGGCCCATGAGGGACCCCTTTTCGGTCAATAACGGGTAGCGAATGACTTCAGTTGGGTGCTTCATGTCAAGCTATCCTTCTTCCACGCGAGCAATGCCTGTCGTGAGGGGTGTGTGAAGTGTGATGAGGGGTACGATTGTTTCATCACTCATCACTCATCACTCACGACTCATCACGGCCGCTGTTCTTCCGTTCCATAAGAGCCTCTGCGTCACCATCCCCAGGGCCTCTCTTGAAAAAACGCACTGATCGTGAGATGCGACATCCTGCGCGGTCAAATCCTGGGCCGTCCGCGTATCGAGCCCGGGTACGTTGCGCCCGCAGCGTTCCACAGCCCTGTCCCTCGTCTCGATCACAAGGAGCGGCTTTGAGGTTGCTCCCAAACGCTTGAGCCCCTCCAGGAGCTCCTTCGTTTTAGCCTTTTCCAGGCCCACCCGGTCAACGATGATCAGTTTTTCCTGGCCGATTTTCTGGTTCAAGACAGAGCGCAGGGCGCCCAGGCGCATCTTGCGGGGCAGGTGATACCTGATCGTCTTGGGATGCGGTCCGAATACGGTCCCTCCGCCTTTCCAGTGCGGCGCGCGAATCGAAGAGGTGCGGGCCCTGCCCGTTCCTTTCTGCCGCCATGGCTTGCGGCCGCCTCCCCGTACCTCCCCGAAGGTGCGGGTGGAAGCGGTAAAGGCGCGCCGATTCTGCCCGTAAGACCACAGCACCTCGTGGACCAGGGCGGGATTCAACTTTCCGTCAAAGACCTTGAGATCCAGAGGGGCCTCGCCCACTTTCTTCGCCTGCTTCCAGTCCAGTATAGGTAATCCAGCCACTTTATCCCTCTAAAAACTTGCCCGTCGCTCGTTGATCGGTTATCGTTGATCGCAAGCCGATACCTATGCTTTTTTTCTTGCGATCACCGATGACCGATGACCGATAACCGATCCACGAATCATTGTTTCTTAACCCGCGCTTTGGCCTTTAGTTTCTTGGCGACCTGCTCAATACGTTCTTTACGGCGCGGCCGCTTGAGCGCCTTTTCGATCACCAGGTACTCGTTGCGCGGACCCGGAACTTGACCCTTGACGATAAGAAGATTCTTGTCAACCATGACATCCACCACTTCCACGTTTTCAACCGTTCGGACGCGGTGACCCATATGCCCCGGCATGTGATGCCCCGGGAACACGCGCGACGGAAAAGAGCTCGCACCGATAGAACCCGGCCGGCGGTGCGTCATGGAACCGTGGGTCTCATCCCCGCCTCTCCAATTCCAGCGGCGGACCCCCCCCTGGAAACCTTTGCCGATGGTAGTGCCCGTCACATCCACGCACTCGCCCGCGCTAAACCGGTCCACCTTCACCGGCTGGCCCTGGGCGTATGAATTCCGCTCCTCCTGTGACTTGATCTTGAATTCCCGGACAAAGCGCCGCGGCGCGACCGCCGCCTTCTTATACTCCCCCAGCTGGGGCTTGGGCGTCCGCTTCTCTTTGGCGCTCCCGAACCCCATGATCACCGCCTCGTACCCATCGGCTTCTTGGGTCTTAAAGCGAATCACGTCGCAGGGTCCGGCCTCGATAACCGTCACCGGCACGCGCTCGCCGGAGGGGTCGTAGACCTGGGTCATACCTAACTTCTTACCTAGAATGCCTATAGCCATGAAGAGACCTTGCTCGTACTGCGTACTGCGTCGTGCGTACTGCGTAACGTCTGGGCGAGCAGGATTCGTACAGCGTACAGCGTCGTGCGTACAGCGAACGAAAACCCATTCTCTACTTTCACGCAGTACGCCGTACGCAGTACGCTGTACGCTGTACGCGGTACGCTGTACGTAACCTGCAGCCAACGATCATGTCTTAATCTCCACATCCACGCCCGCCGGAAGATCGAGCTTCATGAGCGCATCCACCGTCTTTGCCGTAGGATTCATAATATCGATCAGGCGCTTATGCGTTTTGATCTGAAACTGATCCCGCGACTTTTTGTCGATCACAGGACTGCGCAATACGGTATAGTCTTCCCGCTTGGTCGGAAGAGGGATCGGCCCCGATACCAGCGCGCCGGTCCTCAAGGCCGTGCTTACAATTTCAGCCGCAGACTTATCCAAGATGCGGTGGTCGTAGGCCCTGAGCCTGATCCTTACCTTCTGTTTCGCTTTAACAGGCGCTGTGGTTGTCATCTTTCACCCTCTTAGCGAGCCCGGTCCGTGCTTCGTTCTTCGTTCTTCGTGCTTCGTGCTTCGTGCGTCGTGCGTCCCACAGACTGCCGGGTAACGAGTGAGGGGATCTTTTTTAGCTGTTACGAAGCACGAGGCACGCGGCACGAAGCACGCCCTGTGCTATTTATGCTCCTTGTGCTCAGTATGCTTCCGGCAGAACGGGCAATATTTCGAGCGCACCAATCGATCGGTATGCGTTTTCCGATTCTTGCGGGTTGTATAATTGCGCCGGCTGCAAACGCCGCACGCCATCGTTATAACCTCTGCCGCCATCTTTCACTCTCTAAGCTTGCACGGTTCGTACTGCGTCTTGCGTCGTGCGTACTGCGAAAGAAAAACCATTCTCGTCCTTCACGCTGTACGCAGTACGCAGTACGCTGTACGCTTCACGCGATGATTTCACTGACTACCCCGGCCCCCACGGTGTGGCCGCCTTCGCGGATGGCGAAGCGCACTTCCTTTTCCATGGCGATGGGGGCGATGAGCTCGATCTCGAGGTCGATGTTGTCCCCCGGCATGACCATCTCGACCCCTTTGGGAAGGGTGGCCACCCCGGTCACATCCGTCGTGCGGAAATAGAACTGGGGCCGGTAGCCTGAAAAGAAGGGGGTGTGCCGGCCGCCTTCCTCCTTGGTGAGACAATAGACCTTGGCCTTAAACTTGGTGTGGGGGGTAATCGTCCCGGGATGGGCCAAGACCTGTCCGCGCTGGAGGTCCTTTTTGTCGGTGCCCCGTAAGAGGACCCCCACGTTGTCCCCGGCCTGGCCTTCATCGAGGAGCTTGCGGAACATCTCGATGCCCGTGACGACCGTCTTTTTGGTGGGGGCGAGCCCCACGATCTCGATCTCTTCATTGAGTTTCACCTTTCCCCGCTCGATTCTCCCGGTGCCCACGGTGCCCCGTCCGGTGATGGAGAAGACGTCTTCCACCGGCATGAGAAAGGGCTTATCCGTCTGCCGCACGGGGGTGGGGACGTAACTATCGACCTTCTCCATCAGGGCCTCAATCCCCTTGCTCGCCTCGGCGTCTCCCTGCATGGCCTTCAAGGCACTTCCCCTTATGATGGGCACGTCCGAGCCGGGAAACTCGTATTTGGTCAAGAGGTCTCTCACTTCAAGCTCCACCAGATCCAAAAGCTCGGGGTCGTCGACCTGGTCCACCTTGTTTAGGAAGACCACGATGGAAGGGACTCCCACCTGACGGGCCAAGAGGATGTGCTCCCGGGTTTGGGGCATGGGGCCGTCGGGGGCACTCACTACCAGAATCGCTCCATCCATCTGCGCCGCGCCGGTCACCATGTTTTTGATGTAGTCGGCGTGCCCGGGGCAGTCCACGTGGGCATAGTGGCGTTTGTCGGTCTGGTACTCCACGTGGCTCACCGCAATCGTGATCCCGCGCTCCTTTTCCTCGGGGGCATTGTCGATGGAATCAAAGCTTCTCACCTCGCACAGGCCCTTCTTCGCCAAAACGGTCGTGATGGCGCTTGTCAAGGTAGTCTTGCCGTGATCCACATGCCCGATGGTGCCGATATTGATATGGGGTTTGGTGCGCGTGAATTTTTCCTTGGTGGCCATTATTAATCCTCCATGCTAGCTTTCCCCGTGCTTCGTGCCTCGTGCCTCGTGCTTCGTAACGGTTGACGATGAACGAAGCACGATGAACGAAGAACGAAGCACGAACACATTATTTATGACTTAATCTATGACTTAGCTACGATGACTTTCTCCGAGACATGCTTTGGAACCTCTTGATAATGATGCGGTTCCATGGTGTAAGTCGCCCGCCCTTGTGTCAGACTCCGGAGCGCTGTGGCATAGCCAAACACCTCGCTCAAGGGCACAAACCCGTCGAGGATCCGCATCTTGCCCCGGTCGCGCATGTTGGTGACCTGTGCCCTGCGGGAATTAAGGTCCCCGATCACGTCACCCATGTTCTCCTCCGGAGTAATGACCTCAATTTTCATAATGGGTTCCAAAAGAACGGGGTTCGCCTTCTTCGCCGCCGCTTGAAAGGCAATGGAGCCGGCGATCTTAAACGCGATATCCGAAGAATCGACCTCGTGATAGGAACCGTCCGTAAGCGTGACGCGGAAATCGATCACCGGGTACCCGGCCAGGGGGCCAGTTCTCAAAGCCTCTTCCACACCTTCCTCCACAGAGGAGATATACTCCTTCGGGATTCTCCCGCCTGTAATCTTGTCCACGAATTCAAAACCAGACCCCGCCTCCAGCGGCTCGAGTTCGATGTATACATGGCCATACTGGCCGTGTCCCCCCGTCTGCCGGATGAACTTGCCCTCCTGCTCCACTTTCTTGCGGACGGTTTCTTTGTAGGCCACCTGCGGCTTCCCCACATTGGCATCCACCTTAAACTCCCGCAGCATGCGGTCTTTCAAGACGTCGAGGTGGAGCTCCCCCATCCCCGAAATAATGGTCTGGCCGGTCTCACGGTCAGAACGGATCCTGAAGGTCGGATCCTCGTCCGCCAGGCGGCTTAAGGCTACCGAGAGCTTATCCTGATCCGCCTTGGTCTTGGGCTCGATGGCCATGCTGATCACGGGGTCCGGAAAGTTCATTGACTCCAGAACGATCGGATGGTCTTCATCCGAGAGGGTATCGCCTGTCTTTACATCCTTGAGCCCCACGCAGGCCACGATGTCGCCCGCGAAGGCCTCCGGATAGTCCTCGCGCTTGTTCGCATGCATGAGGAGCAGCCGGTTGATCCGCTCCCTGCTGTTTTTCGTCGCGTTATACACGTAAGACCCCGACTTAAGCATCCCTGAATAAACCCGCACGTACGTGAGCTTCCCCACAAAAGGATCGGCTGAAATCTTAAAGGCCAGCCCGCTGAATGGTTCATCGTCACTGGGCTTGCGCTTGTCGGCCCCGTTTTGGGAACCCGGCCGCGTTCCTTCCACCGCCGTGATGTCGCTGGGCGCGGGGAGGTAATCCACCACGGCATCCAGAAGGGGCTGAACCCCCTTGTTTTTAAATGACGATCCGCAGAGGACGGGCACCACCTGGCTTTGAACAGTCTGCCTGCGCAGGGAAGCTGCGATTTCTTCAATGCTCGGCTTTTTATCTTCGATATAATATTCCATCATACGCTCATCATGCTCGGCCAGACGCTCTATGAGATCGTGATGCGCCTTTTCGGCCTCCTTTTTAAACTCGGCCGGGATTTCGATCACGTCATATTGGGCACCTAGGGTCTCATCGTGATAAATGAGGGCCCTCATCCGCACGAGATCAATGACGCCCTTGTGCTGGTCTTCGACCCCCAATGGAATCTGGATGGGCACGGCATTCGACCCCAGGCGGTCCCGCATCTCCTCCACCGCCTTCCAAAAGTTGGCCTCGATGCGGTCCATCTTGTTCACAAACGCAAGGCGCGGCACCTTGTACCGGTCGGCCTGCCTCCAGACGGTCTCGGACTGCGGCTCCACACCACCCACACCGCAAAAGACGCCCACCGCTCCATCCAGGACCCTTAGGGAGCGCTCCACCTCCATCGTAAAATCTACGTGGCCGGGCGTATCGATGATGTTGATGCGGTGCTCGCGCCAAAAACAGGTCGTGGCGGCAGAGGTAATCGTGATCCCGCGCTCCTGCTCCTGCACCATCCAGTCCATGGTGGCGGTCCCGTCATGGACCTCACCCATCCGGTGCAGCTTCCCCGTGTAATAGAGAATGCGCTCCGTGGTCGTGGTCTTGCCCGCATCGATATGGGCGATGATTCCGATATTTCTCGTTTTCTCTAAGCTATATTGTCGCGGCATATGACATCCGTGATTCGTGATTCGTGAAACGTAGTTGACGGCTTGAGTAACCAGAAACCAGCAACCAGATACCAGAAGATTCCAGAGACCAGATACC
>JACPQZ010000006.1 GCA_016190205.1 Candidatus Omnitrophota bacterium
TATGACATCCGTGATTCGTGATTCGTGAAACGTAGTTGACGGCTTGAGTAACCAGAAACCAGCAACCAGATACCAGAAGATTCCAGAGACCAGATACCAGAGTGAAAAGATGAAATCCAAAGCTTGAAATTCGAAGCACGAAGCAAATTCGAATGACCGAAATTCAAAATTCGAAAACGGTTGTTTTGAATTTCTGATTTCGAATTTCTAACTTGCTTCGAATTTCGATCTTCGAATTTCGTATTCTTTCTGGTTTCTGGCATCTGGTATCTTCTGGTTACTGGTATCTGGTATCTGGTTTCTTTTTTTCACGATTCACGATCCACGATTCATGCTACTCACCATTTGTAATGGCTGAACGCCCGATTGGCTTCCGCCATCTTATGCACGTCTTCGCGCTTCTTAACCGCAGCGCCCGTCCGCCCAAAGGCGTCGGCAAGCTCGTTTGCCAGCTTCTCCTCCATGGGCCTTCCCTTCTTGGCGCGGGCGAAGTCACGCATCCAGCGGAGGGCGAGGCTCACCCCCCGGTCCTCGCGCACATCTATGGGAACCTGGTAGGTAGCTCCGCCTACTCGCCGGGACTTCACCTCCAGGAGGGGTCGGGCATGATCCACGGCCTGCTGCAAAACCTCCAGGGGTTCCTTATTCACCTTCTTGGCCGCTCCCTGGATCGCCTTGTACACGATCCGCTCGGCCTTGGATTTCTTGCCCTGAATCATAATGACGTTGACAAAACGCGTGACCAGTACACTATGGTAAATAGGGTCTGCGATAAGCTGCCTGCGGACTGCGCGGTCGCGTCTCATTTAGGCCTCTTGGCTCCGTATTTTGAGCGGGATCGTCTGCGCTGCTGTACCCCAGCCGAATCCAGAATCCCGCGAATAATGTGATAGCGGACACCCGGAAGATCTTTTACGCGCCCCCCCCGGACCAGCACGATAGAGTGCTCCTGCAGATTATGCCCCTCGCCCGGGATGTAGGCCGTCACCTCCATGCCGTTCGTGAGCCGGACGCGGGCCACCTTGCGCAGGGCGCTGTTGGGTTTCTTGGGGGTCTGCGTCTTTACCTGTAGACACACGCCCCGCTTCTGGGGGTTACCCGTCAAGGCCGGAGCCTTGGTCCTCTTAAACTGCTTCTCCCTCCCAAAACGCACGAGTTGGTTTATCGTTGGCATCCGATTCCTCTAGCAACCTTTCATCGGGTTTCGGGTCTCGGGGATCGGGTCTCGAAACCCTATACCCGAAACCCGATACCCGAGATTCGCTTTACGGATCATGTTCACTGACCTTCCTCGGGCGGCGCCTCTGTCTTCACCTGCGCGGCTTGCTCCTCGGGATTAAGATCCGGGTCTTGCGTGTTTTCCGCCTCACTCGCGGCAGCCTGCTTGACGAGCAGTGCCGGTTCTACGACCTTCATCATCTCGATGTTCCGGTGGGCATGGAAACCTGTCCCCGCCGGGATAAGGTGTCCCATGATCACGTTTTCCTTAAGGCCCACGAGATCGTCTCTTCGTCCGCTCGCCGCCGCATCGGTCAGGATGCGGGTAGTTTCCTGAAAGCTTGCGGCCGAAATAAAGCTCTCCGTGGTCAAGGAAGCCTTCGTGATACCCAAAAGGACAGGCGCAGCGCTCGCCGGCCTTTTGCCTTTCTTCACAAGCTCCTGATTGACTTCCTCAAACCGGAAGTGGTCCACCTGCATGCCCACGAGGAAATCCGAATCAGCCGGGTCTTCGATCTTTACCTTGCGCAACATCTGACGGACGATGACCTCAATATGCTTGTCATTGATCTTGACGCCCTGCAGGCGGTACACCTCCTGGACCTCGTTCACCAGATATTCCTGCAGTTTCTTCGCCCCGCTCACATGCAGGATATCCTGCAACACGATCGGGCCGTCTACCAAAGGCTCCCCCGCCTGGACCTGATCTCCCTTGTACACATTGAGATGCTTCCCGTGCGGGATGAGATACTTTTTCTGCATGCCGGTGGAGGAGGTTACGATAATCTGGCGCTGGCCCTTGAGCTCTTCTCCAAACTCCACCGTGCCATCTATCTCAGTAATCAAGGCGGGGTTTTTAGGCCGTCTCGCCTCGAAGAGCTCCGCCACACGCGGGAGACCTCCTGTGATGTCGCGCGTCTTAGCAATCTTGCGGGGCGTCTTGGCCACCAGTGTGCCCTGGGTGACCGCCTGCCCATCCTTAACCACAATATGCGCCCCCGGCGGGATGGGGTAGAACGCGATGATTTCATCTCCCTCGCCCAAGATGACGATCTGCGGGTGGAGGTCTTCTTTGTGCTCCACGATCACGCGTTCGGTTAACCCCGTGGTCGCATCGAGCTCCTCACGCATCGTGACGCCTTCTCTGACATCTTCGAGCCGGACGCGCCCGTCCACCTCCGTCAGAATCGGCACCGTGTAAGGGTCCCAACGCACGATCATCTGACCCTTTTCGATCGTCGTCCCGTCTTCCGCACTCAAGAGGGCCCCGGAGGGGATGGTATGGCTCTCCAGCTCGCGGCCGTCCTCGTCATGCAAGGTGACCTGGCCATTCCTGTTCAATACCACAATCTCATCGCTCTTTGTCTTGACGATTTTCAAGTTGTGGTACTTGAGTGTCCCGGCATTCTTGGTTTTGATATAAGACTGCTCCACGACCCGGGACGCCGTGCCGCCGATGTGGAAGGTCCGCATGGTGAGCTGTGTCCCAGGCTCGCCGATCGACTGCGCCGCAATGATGCCGACGGCGTGCCCCAACTCGACCAACCGCCCCGTCGCGAGATCCGTCCCGTAACAGCGGGCGCACGCCCCCTGGCGTGATTCGCAGGTCAAGACGCTCCGGATCCGTATCTTTTCGATCCCCGCCTCCTCGATCGCATCGGCCGTCTTGGCCGTGATTTCCTCTCCGGCCTTTGCAAGCACGCTGTCCGTGATCACATGAACCACATTATCCAGGGCGATGCGGCCCACGATACGTTCCTTGAGGCTCACGACCACATCATCGCCTTCCACAATGGCTTCTACGGTGATGCCGTTCACCGTGCCACAGTCTATTTGGTGAATAATGACGTCCTGGGCAACATCCACGAGTCTACGCGTAAGATATCCCGAATCGGCGGTCTTTAAGGCGGTGTCGGCGAGACCCTTGCGCGCACCGTGGGTGGAGATAAAGTACTCGAGTACCGTCAGCCCCTCTCTAAAGTTCGCGAGGATGGGGCTCTCGATAATTTCGCCGGAAGGCTTGGCCATAAGACCGCGCATGCCCGCCAGCTGACGGATCTGTTGTTTGGAACCCCGTGCCCCGGAATCGGCCATCATGAAGATCGGGTTAAACGACTCGAAATCCTCGAACATCTGATCGGCCACCTGATCCGTGGTGCGTGTCCAGATATCTATGACCTTGTTGTACCGCTCGCCATCTGTGATCAGGCCCCGCTTATACTGGGATTCGATCGCCGCCACCTCCTTGCGCGCTTCTGCGAGGAATTCCTTCTTGAGTTCCGGAATTCTCATGTCATCCAGGCTGATGGAAATCCCTGCGCGGGTAGCCTCCTCAAAACCCAGTTTCTTGAGATCATCCAGGAGCTGGACCACACGGGCGTGACCCAGCCGCTCGTAACAGCTGGAGATGACCTTGCTCAAGCGGCCTTTGTCAACCGCCTCATTGACATAGGGAAGTTCCGGCGGCAGGATCTGGTTGAAAAAAACCCGGCCCGGTGTAGTCTGAATCATCTCACCCCTGATGCGCACCTTAACGCGCGCGTGCAGCTCTACCTCGTCGTCCTGATAGGCGGTGACTACCTCGTCGGGATCGGAAAATACGATCCCCTCCCCGCGCCCGCCCGCTTTTTCCTTCGTCAGATAATAACAGCCGAGGACAATATCCTGGCTTGGGGTCGCTACAGGCTGGCCGTTGGCCGGTGAAAATATATTGGTCGTCGACATCATGAGGATCCGGGCCTCGAGCTGCGCCTCATTGGACAGCGGCACGTGCACGGCCATTTGGTCGCCATCAAAATCGGCGTTAAAACCGGCGCAGACGAGGGGGTGAATGCGTATGGCCTTGCCCTCGATCAGCAAAGGTTCAAAGGCCTGGATACCCAGCCGGTGCAGGGTGGGTGCCCGGTTCAAGAGGACCGGATGGCCCTTGATGACTTCCTCCAGGATATCCCACACCTCGGGTTTGACGCGCTCCACCATCTTTTTCGCGCTGCGGATGGTGTGGACATGCCCCTGCTCCTTGAGCTTTTTGATGATGAAGGGTTCGAAGAGCTCGAGGGCCATCTTTTTGGGAAGGCCGCACTGATAGAGCTTGAGTTCCGGGCCGATCACGATCACGCTGCGCCCTGAATAATCCACGCGCTTTCCCAGGAGATTCTGCCGGAAGCGGCCCTGCTTGCCCTTGAGCATATCGCTCAAGGACTTGAGCGGCCGGTTGCCCGGACCCACGACAGGGCGCCCGTGACGGCCGTTGTCAAACAGGGCGTCCACCGCTTCCTGAAGCATCCGCTTTTCATTGCGAATAATCACCTCGGGGGCCTTAAGCTCAATAAGCTTTTTCAGCCGGTTGTTGCGATTGATTACCCGGCGGTAAAGGTCATTTAAGTCGCTGGTAGCAAAACGGCCTCCGTCGAGAGCGACGAGAGGCCGAAGATCCGGAGGGATGACCGGTACGACGTCTAAAATCATCCATTCGGAACGGTTCCCGGACTTCCGGAAGGAATCCACGATCTTCAAGGTCTTCACAGCCCGGAGCTTAGACTGCTTGGATTTGGAGTTCGCGATGGTGGCATTGAGCTGCTTGACCATCTTCTCGAGATCTACCTCGCCCAGGAGTTCCTTGATGGCCTCGGCCCCCATGAGGGCCTTAAACTTACCGCCGTACTGGTCCACGGCCTTCTGGTGCTCATCCTCCGTCATGAGGTCCTTCTTACGGAGCGGGGTCTCGCCTGGATCGACCACAATATATTCCTCATAATAAAGCACCTTTTCCAGGGCGCGCACGGATAGGTCCAGCAGATTTCCGATCCGCGACGGCATGGCCTTGAAGAACCAGATGTGGGAGACAGGGGTGGCGAGGTCTATGTGGCCCATGCGCTCGCGCCGGACCTTGGACTGCGTGACTTCCACTCCGCAGCGATCGCAGACGATACCCTTGTGTTTGATGCGCTTGTACTTTCCGCAATTGCATTCCCAGTCACGGGTAGGCCCGAATATCTTCTCGCAGAAGAGCCCGTTCTTTTCCGGCTTGAACGTCCGGTAGTTAATCGTCTCAGGCTTCTTAACCTCCCCCCGCGACCACGTCCGGATGACGTCAGGGGAAGCGATGCGGATGCTGACCGAATCAAATATGTTGATGTCGTAATCCATGAATGGCTTCCCCCGTTATGACTTGCCCGACAACAATTCTTCCACCCGGGCCTTACGTTCTTCCGAGGTCTCCGGGCGGGGCTCGGCGGCCTTGATACGTTCTCTCTCGTGTGCCGGGCTCGCGTGCTTTTTCTCGGGTTGGATATCCAGCGCAAGGCTCTGCAGTTCCTTGACCAAGACGTTAAACGATTCCGGGGTCCCGGGCTGAAGCGCATTCTCTCCCTTTACAATCGCTTCGTAGATCCTCGTGCGTCCCGTCACATCATCGCTCTTGACGGTCAGGAGTTCCTGCAAGCAATAAGCCGCGCCATACGCCTCGAGCGCCCAGACCTCCATTTCGCCGAACCGCTGACCTCCAAACTGGGCCTTGCCGCCCAACGGCTGCTGCGTCACCAGGGAATACGGTCCGATACTCCTCGCATGAATCTTGTCATCCACCAGGTGCGCAAGTTTCATCATATACAGGTACCCCACCGTCACCTTCTGATCGAACTGAACGCCCGTGCACCCGTCCCTCAATGTGATCTTTCCGTCTTCAGGGAGATGGGCCTTCTTCAACAGCTCCTTGATTTGACCCTCCTCCACGCCGTCAAACACGGGGCTTGAGACCTTAAACCCGAGGGCCTTGGCAGCCCATCCCAGGTGGGTCTCCAGAATCTGGCCCACATTCATACGGGAGGGAACGCCCAAGGGGTTTAAGACCATATCCACCGCCGTACCGTCAGGCAGGTAGGGCATATCCTCTTCCGGCAGGATCTTGGCGATAACCCCTTTGTTGCCGTGGCGGCCCGCCATTTTGTCGCCCACCGAGAGCTTCTGCTTGCTGACCACATAGACCAGTACCCTTTTGAGCACGCCCGGCGGAAGCTCATCCCCCCGCTTGAGCCGCTCGACTTCCTTTTCTTCCTCTTCGATCAACTCCTGGATCGAATCGTCCCAGATGCGCGCGACCTTAGCAATCTCGATCTCCAGAGTGGGGTTGCCTTCAATCTTGATACTTTGAAAATCGCAGTTTGTAATTTTTTTCACAAGGGCCCGGGTGATCGCACGGCCCGCGGCGATCAGCACCTCTCCGGTCTCTGCATCCAGCAGGCTGTCTCCCGGTTTCTGCCCGATCAGCATGGAAGAAATCTTGTTCAACCGCTCCTCCTGCAGCTTGCGGATGCGGATCCTGTATTGATTGCGCAGCTTTTCAATTTGAATAAGCTCGGTCTTGCGCTCGTCCGTGCTCTTGGGTTTAATCCCCCTGCGGCTAAAAACCTTCACATCAACGACAATCCCCTCGACGCCCGGAGGGACCGTGAGGGAGGTATCCCGCACATCACCGGCCTTCTCGCCAAAGATGGCCCGCAGGAGTTTTTCTTCGGGCGACAGCTCCGTCTCGCTCTTGGGCGTGACCTTCCCCACCAGGATGTCTCCGGGACCCACCTCGGCCCCGATGCGTACAATACCGTCCTCATCCAGGTCCTTGAGGGCGTCTTCCCCCACGTTGGGGATGTCGCGGGTCAGTTCCTCATTGCCGAGCTTCGTATCCCTGGCCTCCACCTCAAACTCTTCGATATGGATGGATGTGTATACATCGTCCTTGATGAGCCTCTGGCTGATCAGGATCGCGTCTTCAAAGTTATAGCCGCGCCACGGCATGAAAGCGACAAGCACGCTGCGACCGAGGGCCAGCTCCCCGTCCTTCGTCGCGGCGCCGTCCGCCAAGACCGCCCCCTTCTCCACCTTTTGGCCGGGTTTGACCGTGGGCCTCTGATTGAGACAGGTGCCCGCGTTGGAACGCACAAACTTGCGCAGTTGCATCACGTGAGTCCCGATGGCAATAGAGGATGCGTCCACCTCCTTGATGACCCCGCTCACGGGGGCAAGCACCATGACCCCTGAGTCGCGGGCGGTGGGGCCCTCCATGCCCGTTCCGATCAAGGGCGGTTCCGTCTCCATGAGCGGGACAGCCTGGCGCTGCATGTTGGATCCCATGAGTGCGCGGTTGGCGTCGTCGTGCTCGAGGAAAGGGATAAGACTCGCCGCGACGCTGACCAGCTGCTTGGGACTCACATCCATATAATGGACTTCCTGGGGTTTCACCTTGGGGAAGTCGCCGCGATAGCGCGAGCTCACAGCCTCATCCACAAAATTCCCCTTTGCGTCCAGGCGGGAATTTGCCTGGGCAATGACGTATTGATCTTCCACATCCGCAGACAGGTAATCAATTTTGTCCGTCACCCTCCCGCCCGTCACCTTCCGATAGGGCGTCTCCAGAAATCCGAACTCGTTGACGCGCGCGTAAGTGGAGAGTGACGCGATGAGTCCGATATTGGGACCTTCCGGCGTCTCGATGGGGCACAGCCGGCCGTAGTGCGAGGGGTGAACGTCGCGCACCTCAAAACCCGCCCGCTCACGGGAGAGCCCACCCGGCCCGAGGGCTGAAAGGCGCCGCTTATGCGTGAGCTCCGCCAGGGGATTTGTCTGATCCATAAACTGTGAAAGCTGGCTGCGCCCGAAGAAATCCCGAATCGTGGACGAAACGAGTTTGGAATTCACCAGGTTATGCGGCATGCAGGATTCGATGTCGTAGATCGACATGCGTTCCACGACCGAACGGTACATGCGCGCGAGACCTATCCGGAATTGATTTTGAAGAAGTTCCCCGACCGAGCGCACGCGCCGGTTGCCAAGGTGATCGATGTCATCCGGACGCACCTGGCCGTCCTTGCATTTGATAAGTTGTTTGATGACGGCCACGAGGTCCTCGAGCCGGAGGATCCGCTCATCCAGTGAGGTCTTGAGGTCGAGCTTGCGGCTCATGACATACCGGCCCACGCGGCCCAGGTCATATCGCTGGGCGTCCTGAAACAGGCGCTTGATAAGGCCCTGCGCGTTATCCTTCGTAGGAGGATCCCCGGGGCGCAGGCGCCTGTAAATACCCATGAGGGCGTCTTCCTGGGAGAGATGCGGATCCTTTCTCATGGTGGCGAGTATGGAAGGCTCGAGTTCTTCTCCGGCCACCACATCAATCGTTTTGAGCCCCGATGAACGTATCTGTTTAATCACGGTGGGCGTAATCTTTTCGCGGGATGGGATCGTCACCTGGCCCGTTTCCTTGTCGCGGATCTCCAAGGCCAGGACACGGCCCAACAGCATCTTGTCAGACACGCGCGCCAGATTGAGGGTCTCTACCCCGTAGAAGGCCTCGATGATCTGGCGGTCGGTGGAAAGCCCCATGGCCCGCAAGAGGGTGGTCGCCAGGAGCTTTCTGCGCCGGTCAATAAAGACATACAACACATCCGTAAGATCAAACTCCAACTCCAGCCATGCCCCGCGATAGGGAATCACGCGGGCCGAAAAAAGCTTCGCCCCATTGGGATGAAGGCCCACCTCCATACTCACCCCAGGCGACCGATGAAGCTGGCTCACCACCACCCGCTCGGCCCCATTAATAATGAAGGTGCCGTTTTGCGTCATGAGCGGGAGGTCTCCGAGATACACCTCCTGCTCGCGCGTCGCGTTCTTGTGAACGAGCCGGAGCCGGACCTTGAGAGGCGCCGCATAGGTCATGCCTCTCTTCTGGCATTCCTCAATGGAGTATTTCGGCCGGGCCAGGGTGTAGGTGATATACTCGAGCCGGCAGGTGCCGTCGTAACTCGTGATGGGAAAAACCTCGCTGAATACCTCCTGCAGACCCTTGTTCTCCCGTTTCGCCTTCGGCACATCCATCTGCAGAAACTGCTGATACGAGTCCACCTGAATCTCAACGAGGTTCGGCAGGGGCATCACTTCAGGAAGCCGCCCGAAGTGAACCCGGCCACCAGCCATGTTAGCTTTAACCAAGTGATTTATCTCCTTAAGATATTTGCCTGTCGCTAGTCGCTAGATGCTAGATGCTAGTCGCTGGCAAAATAGGACCGTTCATAACGATTGACGAAGTTTTTGTTTGCTAGCGACCAGCGACTGATTTTAGTTACTTCAGTTCGACCGTCGCGCCAGCCGCCTCAAGCTTCTTCTTCATCTCCTCGGCCTCTTTCTTGGGAACCCCATCCTTCACGGGCTTTGGACACGCGTCCACAAGGTCCTTGGCCTCCTTGAGGCCCAGGGTGGTCATGGAGCGGATTTCCTTAATGACCTGGATCTTCTTGTCCCCTGACTTGGTCAGCACAACGGTGAAGCTGTCCTTCTCCTCCGCTTGCGCCCCCGGAGCCGCCGCTGCGTGCGCCCCCGGAGCCGCCGCCAGCACAGGAGCCGCCGCCGTCACCCCAAACTTCTTTTCCAGGGCCTTCACGAATTCAGCCAATTCCAACACCGTCATCTTCTCAATGCTGGAAATCAAATCCTGGAGCTTCTGAGACACCTTGGTACCTCCTCCAAAAACCTGCCTAGCCTCCTGCGCGGCCTCTTCTTTGTGAGGAACCTGCCCGGGGTGCTGGCCACCCTTCTCGCCAGCAGACGCCGGCCGGGCCTTGACCTCCGCGCCCTTCTCTTTTTCCTTCGCCGTAAGTTCCTGTTCGACTGACATGGTCATGTATCCTCCATAATGACAGTGTTCGTACTGCGTACTGCGTACTGCGTACTGCGTTGTGCGTAATGAAATACGCGGATGACGTTTGTGCAATGTGCAAGGTGCTATGTGCTATGAGAAAAATGCCGGAGCCAACTGATCTACCTCAACTACATTGCACTTTGAACTTTGCACGATCCGTGCACCCCACCCAAGCAGCTGACGCCGGAAGAAAGCTACCCGACTAGACGCAGTACGCTGTACGCAGTACGCTGTACGAATCACGCTTCACTCGCGCGCTTCGCTTGCAAGGCACCCAATGTTCCAACAAGATTACGTATCAGTGCATTCAGCGTACCCACCACGCCGTACAGAGGGGCCTGAACCTGGCCCAGCACCTTCGCGATCAGTTCCTCCCGCGAGGGGAGCGCCGCCACATGCTTTACAGTCTCCGTATTCCAAATCTCACCATACGCATAGGCCCCATGTATGATGAACCCCTCGTTCTCCTTCGCGAAATTGACCAGGACCTGTGAAATCAGCTCCGGATTTCCCTTCCCGATGGTGAGGGCCGACGGGCCCTTCAGCAGGTCCGATACGGAGTCTAAGTGGGCGCCCTTGAAGACCTTTCTCGCGATGGCATTCTTAACGACCAGGAAGCGGGCCGACTTCTGCTGCAATTTCCTGCGTAAGCCCCCCACGACCGCCACAGGCAAACCCTGGTAGCCGGTTACAAAAAGAGAATCGTTTCCGGAAAGCTGTCGGGAAAGTTCCTTCCCCATGGCCTCCTTAACGGGAGAGCTCACGCCTGTTCCCTCCAAGGCCCTGCATCCAGTTCAACACCAGGTCCCATGGTGGTAGCCAGGGCAACCGACTCAAGATAAATTCCCTTTGCCGCCGCCGGGCGCGCGGCCGTCACGGCATCAATGACCGCCCGGGCGTTGGCGATGAGGCTTTCCTCATCGAAGGAGATCTTGCCGACCCCCACGTGAATCCCAGCCTGCTTGTCCGTCTTAAACTCCAGCCTTCCGGCCTTAAGCTCCTTAACCGCCTTAGCGACATCCGGTGTCACC
This sequence comes from Candidatus Omnitrophota bacterium, assembly GCA_016190205.1. Taxonomy (GTDB): domain Bacteria; phylum Omnitrophota; class JACPQZ01; order JACPQZ01; family JACPQZ01; genus JACPQZ01. The sequence goes on from JACPQZ010000006.1 coordinate 10,936, forward strand.
GTGCCTGTCTTCGGATTGGGCATGAGCCCCTTGGGACCGAGCACTCGACCCAGCTTTGCCAGCTCGCGCATGAGTTCGGGATGGGCAACGGCCACGTCAAAATCGGCCCAGCCCTGCTCCACCTTTGCGATGAGCTCTTCCGCACCTACTGCGTCGGCACCCGCCAGTTCCGCCAGTCTCGCGACCTCACCTTTAGCAAAAACAATAACCCTCACCTTTTTCCCGCTGCCATGCGGCAGACCCACGGTTCCACGGACCATCTGACCGGGCGCCTCGGGATTAACCCCTAATTTGAAGGATATCTCCACCGTTTCATCAAACTTAGGCTTGGGATATTTCTTCAGGGTGGCAATGGCCTCCTGAAGCGAATAAACCTTTCCGGGCTCAAGACATTTCAACGCTTCCTGATACCTCTTGCCGCGCTTCATCTTCATGGAGCGACCTCGATCCCCATGCTCCGCGCCGTACCCTCTATAATCCTGACCGCCCGGTCCAAGTCGGTGGTGTTTAAATCTTGAAGCTTTTCGCTCGCGATCCGGCGGACATCCTCCCGGCTCACTTTGCCAATCTTCGTTTTATTGGGCTCGCCCGAGGCCTTGGCAATCCCACAAGCCTTCTTGAGGAGGACAGCGGCGGGCGGGCTCTTAATAATAAAGGAAAAGGACCTGTCCTCATAGCACGTGATAATGGCTGGGACGATCATGCCCGCGCCCTGCTTGGTCTTCTCATTGAAGGCCTTGCAAAACTCCATGATGTTTACCCCCTGCTGGCCGAGGGCAGGCCCTACGGGAGGGGCGGGGTTCGCCTGACCTGATGGAATCTGCAACTTGACTATACCCTTAATTTTTTTGGCCATATTCAGTCTACGAAGGACGTTGGTCGTTGGACGTGGGACGTTTCGTCCCTCATCCTTCGTCCCACTTCCTTCCTCCTACGTCCCACGTCCCACGTAACATCAGTTATCACAGCTTCTCTACTTGCCAGTACTCGAGTTCAAGCGGAGTGGCCCGGCCGAATATGGAGACCATGACCTTTAATTTGCCCTTGGCGGGGTTTACTTCCTCGATCGTCCCATTGAAATTTATGAAGGGTCCTTCCTTGACCCTTACGCCCTCGCCCTTCTCAAATACCACCTTGGGCTGCGGCTTATTCTGTTTATCCTCGGCCTGCTTTAAGAGGGTCTCGACCTCGCTCTCCTTGAGCGGGATCGGCTGATTGCCGGAACCCACGAATCCCGTCACCCCCGGGATGCTTTTCACCAGATACCACGTGTCGTCCGAAAGCTCCATCTCCACGATGACATAACCCGGAAAGTTTTTGCGCTGTGAGATCGTCTTTCTGCCTTCGCGGATCTCCGATACCCGTTCCGTGGAGATAAGGACCTGGCTCACCTTTTCGGCCAGGCCTTCTTCCTTGGCCCGCCGCTCGAGGGCCATCTTGACCCGATTCTCGTGTCCCGTCTGGGTGTGAATCACATACCACTGTCTCATTTAAGAACCTATTAGAAAGCCCACGACCCTCGACAGAACCAAATCACAGATACCTATAAACACCGCCAACAAGAACGTAGCCGCAATCACAACAACGGTTGAGGCGACAAGCTCTTCCCGCGTCGACCACGAGACCTTCTTCAGTTCTCCCCGTACTTCCTGTACGAACCCGATTGCTCTGTTTGGCATTCCTCACTGTTCTCCAAAAACGTCCAGGGTTCGAATCCCTAAACAACTCTAAACAGGCCAGGAGGGATTCGAACCCCCAACATGCGGTTTTGGAGACCGCCGCTCTAGCCGATTGGAGCTACTGGCCTCGTCATCCTCTAAATAGCACGGTTCGTACTGCGTACTGCGTTGTGCGTACTGCGTAACGAAGTACGGAGATAATGTTTGCGCAATGTGCAAAGTGCTATGTGCAATGAGAAAAATGCCGGAGCCGACTGATCCACCTCAACTACATTGCACTCTGAACTTTGCACTTTGCACAGACCAAGTACTCCACTCAAGCGACGGACGCCCGAAGAAAGCTACCCGACTGGACGCTGTACGCTGTACGCTTCACGCGATGATTTCACTGACTACCCCGGCCCCCACGGTGTGGCCGCCTTCGCGGATGGCGAAGCGCACTTCCTTTTCCATGGCGATGGGGGCGATGAGCTCGATCTCGAGGTCGA
>JACPQZ010000007.1 GCA_016190205.1 Candidatus Omnitrophota bacterium
ACCGAGGACTGGTAAGGCTGAATGATTGTCGGGGATAGCATCAAAGACAGGATGCGACGGCACGTGCCGCGGATCTTTCGGTTTACCAGAGGGGCGTACAGGAACACGACAGTCGCTGTTCGCAGGGCAGTTTGGCCATTAGTACTGGTGTATTGCGCAGTGGAGTATCTGATTCTGCTGCTCAGGAACTGTAAACGCTTACGCTCGGCCGAATACATCAATACGCTCTGGTTTATCAGTTTTGGACATCAGGCGGTTGACCTCCACATGCTGGCTATGCGGTTTCGGGGTAAACGCCTGGTGGTCTTGATGAGCGACTACGACAACTTCAATCGCCACCTCATACATTCATTCCGTGGCTTGGTAGACATCGTTTTCCTCAAACATTCAGGCTTGATGCATCGCCTCTGGCGCACAGGCATGGTCTCTGTCCCGACTCTCCAATCGCTCAAGCATGGAGTGCTTGTGTGGGTGCTACAGTTGTTGAGGAGTTCCGCGGAGATCGTCAACTTCTACGAGTCTCTCGATGGACAGATCGCTAGCGGGTACGTGGTGGAATACATTCGGCTCTTGCACTCTGAAAAAGCGATCGAGGTGAAGCCGCCCCGGCAGGCAGTGGAGGAGTTTAGACATTTCTTTGAGAAGGCTTTCCCGGATTTGGCTGGAAAATGGTTCGTTTCGCTGTATCTGAGGAAGAAGCAAAAAGGAGTTGTTGACGTCAGAGATACTCATCAGCCTCCGTACCGGAAAGTGATCGAGCGTATTGGTGCGTTGGGCGGCTTCGTCTTCTGTGGCGGCGATGCGGATGCGCAAGTCTTTGCCGGGCTGGAGAATTGGCTGGGCTACGCGGATATTGACTGCGAGCGAAGCCTGATTGACTTGTACTTTCTTTCCCAGTGCCGATTCCTCATCTCCGCTGCCAGTGGCACACATGCTATAGCATCGCTCTTCAACGTGCCAGTGCTGATCACGAATTGCCCGTTTTACTGGCACTCAGGATGGCGGGACAATCAGATCATCATTTTCAAGAAACTGCGCGATCGGCACAGCGGACGCATTTTGCCTGCAAGAGAGACCTTCTCCATGCCCATTGTGGCATATTCTGACAGGACCCATATCTCGGATGCGGGTCTCGACGTTACCGACAACACGGAGACAGAGATCCTCCAGGCGACGGAAGAAATGATCGGCAGATACATCCTGGGCCAGGAAACAGGGCAAGGGGAGGATTTGCTGCTGTATGACCGATTCCGGGAGTTGATGCCAGAGGAATCTGTGGGATATCATTCACCGGCAAGACCGGCATTGAGCTACTTGAGGTCCCTCGAATGGGGATAGTGTGAACCCAAGAAATTGTCTTGTCACTGGTGGTGCGGGTTTCATCGGATCGCATCTGGTTGACCGGCTTATTGGCGACGGACATAGTGTACTTGTGCTGGACAACTGTTCGACTGGTCGTCTTGAAAATCTCTCGCATCTGGGTGATCATCCCCGCCTTGAGGTAGTTCAGGCCGATGTGGCCGATCATCGGATTATTGGATCGTATTTCGACGAGGCGGAATGGGTTTTTCACCTGGCGGCCTTGGCTGACATTGTCCCTTCAATCCAGCGGCCGCTGGATTACCATCGAGCGAACGTTGACGGCACGCTCTCAGTCTTGGAGGCTGCTCGCGCAGCAGGTGCCAAGCGGTTTGTGTACGCCGCCTCCTCGTCGTGCTACGGTGTTCCCGACGTGTACCCGACGCCTGAGACGGCGCCCAGTCGCCCACAGTATCCGTATGCACTGACGAAGTACCTGGCGGAGCAGTGTGTTTTGCACTGGGGCCAAGTGTACGGGCTTTCAGTTGTCTCCCTGCGGCTATTCAACGTTTATGGCCCGCGTGCGCGGACTTCAGGGAGCTACGGGGCTGTTTTCGGCGTGTTTCTGGCACAAAAGCTGGCCGGCCAGCCTCTCACTGTTGTCGGTGACGGCACGCAGACTCGCGACTTCACCTTTGTGAGCGATGTGGTGGACGCTCTGGTCAAAGCGGCACAGTCTGATATGAGGGGAGAGGTACTGAATGTCGGGAGCGGCAAGACATACAGTGTCAATCGGCTGGTCGAGCTGCTGGGGGGCGAGGCGGTTCATATCCCCAAACGTCCGGGAGAGCCTGATTGTACCCAGGCCGACATCGGCAAGATTGGCCGACACCTGGGTTGGCAGCCTCAAGTCTCGTTCGAAGACGGTGTCAAGATAATGCTGGATAATATCGAATACTGGCGCCAGGCGCCCGTTTGGACGCCAGGGGCGATCTCTGAAGCCACTCGAGAATGGTGCGAATACCTGAAATAGCTGCGATGAAACACAACACGACGAACAGCACGGACAGCAAGATCAAGCCGATTGGTGAAGTGGCGACGATCGTTACCAGCCTGAAGGCCAGGGGCAAGCGGATCGTCCATTGTCACGGTGTGTTCGACCTGGTGCATCCAGGCCACATCAGGCATCTGGAGGCGGCGAAGCGGGAAGGAGATGTGCTGGTGGTGACCGTGACCCCTGATGAATACGTCAACAAAGGGCCAGGGCGCCCCGTCTTCAATCAGCGCCTCCGTGCAGAGACGCTGGCGGCGCTGGAGTGCGTGGACCATGTGGCGATCAACGAATGGCCGACAGCGGTCGAGAGCATCCATCTGCTGCGGCCTGATGTCTATGTCAAAGGCGGTGAATATGCCCGGCGCGAAAGTGACCTCACGGGCAAGATCTATGATGAGGAGCGGGCCGTCCTCTCCGTGGGAGGACGCATTCACTTCACTGACGACATCACGTTCAGTTCGTCGCATCTCGTCAACACGCACTTCGATATCTTCCCACCCGAGACAGAGGACTGGCTGAAAGCGTTCCGGCAACGGTATTCGGCGGACGAGGTGATCGGGTATCTCGAAGGCGCCGCGCCGCTGAAGGCGCTAGTGGTGGGTGAGGCGATCATTGACGAGTACGTCTTCTGCGACGGACTGGGCAAGTCAAGCAAGGATCCGATCCTGGCGTTCCTGTACCGGTCGGAGGAAGCGTATGCCGGGGGCAGCC
>JACPQZ010000012.1 GCA_016190205.1 Candidatus Omnitrophota bacterium
GGGGGTCATCCGGGATGGGCATGGTGTCAAAGGTGTTCGTAAAGACTTGCGTCTCCGGTTTCATACCCGCCTGCGGAGGAGCTGCTGCAGGCGCCATGGAAACCTGGACGAGCTCGTGAGATCGAAAACCATCCGGAGGGATCACCCTCGAAGGATTGGTGTCGAGATTCGGCCGATAGAGCCAGAGAATTCCCGCGACGAGAACCGCGCCGCCCGCCCAGTAGCCAAAGCGGTGGAGAAAAGGTTTTGCAGAGTCGCGACCTCCCGCCGGCTGCATCAATAAGGGAACGGGTACCTCCCTGGGCGCTTGCGCAGTAACTTTGAGGCTCGAGTCCAAATGCCCTTCCCCCTTGCCCGCCTTTTTGAGCGCCTCATTAATAATGCTCAAGGGTCAGCTTCTCCATTCCCAAAAGGGAGGGGAATTTCTTCCCCTCGATCTCATCCACGGCGCGCTGGGCGATTGCTTCGCTGATCTCGCGCGTCTCCCACACAAAGGCATTGAGGAGCGTCCGGTCGCAGGCGAGATTAATCATGCGCGGGACCCCCTTGGAAAACTTGCTAATGACCTCCAGGGCCCCCTCGGTAAAATGCGGCGGCTCCATACAGCCCGCAACCGACATGCGATGATCGATGTACTTCCTGACCTCGGACTTATGCAGAGGATCCAAATGGTAGCGAACCGCGATGCGCTGCTTGAGTTGCCGAATTTCCGGATCATCCAGGATAGCGGCGAGCTCCGGTTGTCCCACGAGAACAATCTGTAGGAGCTTGTCTGTCTCTGTCTCCAGGTTCGAGAGGAGGCGCACCTCCTCGAGCTCTCTCTTACCCAAGCCCTGTGCCTCATCGATGATGACCACCACATTGTGGTTTTGGGCCAGCTGCTCCATGAGAAATGCGTTTAAGGTATCCAAGAGATCCTTCTTCGTCCGCCCCGTGGCGTCTAGCCCTAAATCCTCTAGGATAGTGCGGATAAGCTGCTGGCCCGAAAGGTCCGGATTAAAAATATAAGCCGTTTTGGTGGTTTGGTTATCCAGACGGGAGAGAAGGGTGCGGCAGAGTGTGGTTTTTCCGGCCCCCACCTCCCCGATGATGGCGATAAACCCCTTCCGCTCGCGTATGCCGTACAGGACGTGGTTTAAGGCTTCGATATGCTGGTCGCTGAAATAAATAAAGCGGGGGTCGGGGGTTACGTTGAAGGGTTTTTCTTTGAAGCCGAAGAATTCCTGGTACACAGCGCTGGCACCCGGGGTGAATGGGTTCCTAGAAGCTATCCCAAAACCCCCTTTCTGCTGCAATCGCTGCTTTTGGCCTACGCCTTTGCGCCGTTCGGCTTGCGTACCGCTGCGGGTACGCGGCACCTCACGCCGCTGCGGCTCGGCTGCAAAACCAGCGATTTCGCAACGAAACGGGGTTTCGGGATAGCTTCTATTATAACACAATATTTACCAGGCGGCCCGGCACCACGATGACCTGCTTAACCGCTTGATCCTTGATCCAGCGCTCGATCGCCTTTTCGCTTAACACGCGCTTTTTGAGCTCTTCCTCCCCCACCTCGACCGGTACCTCAACGCGGTGGCGCACTCGTCCGTTCACCTGAACAACCACAGTGACCGATTCGACTTGAAGAGCTCGCTCATCCACTTTAGGCCAGCCGCTTGAGTGTACGCCCTCCCCATGACCCAGCCGGCTCCAGAGCTCTTCCGCCATATGCGGCGCAAAGGGGGTGAGGAGCCTCACCAAAATTTCCACTGCCTCCTTAAGGGCTGGGTCAGGGGCGTGGCCGGCCGCCTTTCCACCGCCCTCAATCTCCCGGGTTCCTTTATAAAGCTCGTTCACGAGCTCCATAATCTGGCTGATGGCGGTATTAAAATGGAAATCGCCTTCCATATCCTGCGTGACCTTTCGCAGGGCGCCGTGCGCCCTTTGCCGCAAGAGAGAGGCGGCCTCTTTCGAAATAAGTTCGATGCTTCCCTCGGTGAAGGCCGTGACCAGGCGCCAGAGCCTATTCAAAAACCTCCAGGCCCCCTGCATTCCTTGATCGCTCCACTCCGCGTCGCGTTCCGGCGGGCCTATAAAGAGGGTATAGACCCGGACCGTATCGGCGCCGAAACGCTCGATAAGCTCGTCGGGGCTCACGACATTCCCCTTTGACTTCGACATCTTGGCCCCGTCTTTGATGATCATGCCTTGAGTGAACAGAGTGCCGAAGGGCTCATCGAACTCAAGATGGCCCAGATCCTTGAGGACTTTGGTAATAAACCTGGAATAAAGGAGGTGCAGGATCGCGTGCTCCACCCCCCCGATATACTGGTCCACCGGGAGCCAACGGTTGACGAGTTCTTTCGAAAAGGCCTGATGGGCGTCCCTGGGCGAGAGATAGCGCAGAAAATACCAGGAGGAATCGACGAAGGTGTCCATGGTGTCGATTTCCCGGCTGGCCTGGGAACCGCAACGGGGGCAGACGGTCTTCACAAAGTCAGGCGCGTCCTTAAGCGGGCTCTCCCCCGTGGGTTTAAAGCGGACATTTTCTGGAAGGAGGACAGGCAGGTCTTGCTCCGGCACAGGGACCGGCCCGCATTTGGGGCAAAGAATTACAGGTATGGGCGCCCCCCAGTATCGCTGGCGTGAGATGAGCCAGTCGCGCAGGCGGAATTGAACGGCGCGGCGGCCGCTTTTTTTTGCCTCCATCTCGTCTGCCATTTTTTCCATCGCGGCCCGGTTGGGCTGGCTGTTGTAAGGACCGGAATTTACCATGACGCCGTCTTCCACGTAAGCCGACTCCATCTGGGACCCATTTAGGGGGGACCCCGGCCGGTCGATCACCACCTGAATCGGCAGCTTATATTTCTTGGCAAACTCAAAGTCGCGCTGGTCATGCGCCGGAACCGCCATGACCGCGCCGGTCCCGTATTCCATGAGGACATAGTTCGCAACCCAAATGGGGATTTTCCCGCGCGTCATGGGGTTTAGGCAGTAACGCCCCGTAAAGACCCCGGTTTTTTCAAGATCCTCCCGGGTGCGCTCGAAGCGGCTGACATTGGTTTCTTTTTCGACGTACTGCTCCACATCCGCCCGTTTCGGAGAATTCTTAAGAAGCTCGCCCAGCCGCGGGTACTCGGGGGCGAGCACCATATAGGTGGCACCAAAGATCGTGTCCACCCGCGTCGTGTAGCACTCGATGGGGTCTCCGCCGCCCTCGAGGGGAAAAAGACAGCGCACGCCCGCGCTTTTTCCGATCCAGTTCATTTGCATGATCTTGACCCGCTCCGGCCAGCGCTCAAGCTTCTCGATATCTTTGAGCAGGCGCTCGGCGTATTCCGTGATCCGGAAAAACCACTGCTCAAGCTCCTTCTGCGTCACAGCCGTTGAACAGCGTTCGCACTTGCCCTCCACCACTTGCTCGTTGGCAAGCGAGGTCTGGCAGGACGGGCACCAGTTGACGGGCGCTTTGGCCTTATAACACAAACCCCTCTCAAAGAGCTTTAAGAATATCCACTGCGTCCACTTGTAATAATCGGGCAGGCAGGACGTCACCTCCCGGTCCCAGTCATAGCCCACTCCCCAGGAATGAAGCTGCCGCTTCATGTTTTGAATGTTGTTTAAGGCGCTCGTCTTAGGATGGATCCCGCGCTGGATGGCCGCGTTTTCTGCGGGCAGGCCAAAGGCGTCCCAGCCCATCGGGGAGAGCACATTGAACCCGCGCATGAGCTTGTAGCGGACGACGGCGTCCCCGATAATGTAATTGCGGCCGTGCCCCACATGGAGCGCGGCCGACGGGTACGGGAACATGACCAGGCAGTAGTACTTAGGCTTGGGAGAAGCGGGGTCCATGCGAAAAAGACCCATCTCGCTCCACCTCGCCTGCCACTTGGATTCTATTTCCTTAAAGGGATATGCTGCTTCGGGCATAAAACATTACCAGACACGAAAGCGTGTCTGGCCGTGTGGCACACAATATAAGACCTGGAGCTGACCGGGATCGGCGCTTGGAGCTCGCAAGGTAGAATGTTAGGCAATAGCGCGTTTCATCTTGCTCGCCCCAAGTCGGCCACTCGCCGCTCCAAGGATGGCGGGCCTCCTACTCGTCGGCCCGCATCATTTTGGGGGTCGCGGCTCACTTCGATCCCGGTCGGCTTCGCTACTATTATAATACCTGGAGCTGACCGGGATCGAACCGGCGGCCTCCACAATGCCATTGTGGCGCTCTCCCAGCTGAGCTACAGCCCCATAACAAGTTTGCTAACAGATTACACCATTATAAGTTACAGCTGTGCGTATATCAAGTAAGGACCTAAATAAAAAAAGGGCCCAGGTCCGGCCTGGGCCCTTTCGAACCGCTGTCTGTTTACTCCCTTTTCGAGGCGGTGTGACCCTCCCTACTTGGCCATTGGACGACGGTTCCGCGCAGTCGCCCGCACCCGCCGGATTGCTCCCTCATGGGTGCGAATCTCGCGGTTGAGCTGGGCCGCCCGCGCGAGATAAGACTTGAGCCCCGGGATTTCCACCTCACCCTTCTGGCTCAACTCCACCACCCGCCGCCCAATTTCCTGGTGTACTTGATCCTGCCTGCGTTTGATGCCCAATACATCGAACTGCAAACGGCCGATCCGCGCGGCGCGCGCAATCTCCTTTTCACCCTTGCGCGCCAGCACCAAGGCCTCGCCGCCCAAAACGCGCAGACGCTTGCGCGCAGCTTCCCATATTTTTAGAATTTCTTTCTGTAAATCTTGCTCTTTCGTCGGCATGGCTGGCTCTTGCTTCAGGTACTCGCTGCGTTGACAAGTTTCAGAATACTCCCTAGAATAGCGCCTGTCAATAACATTGTGCCGGAAAGATACATTCCTCGTGCTTCGTGCTTCGTGCGTCGTCCAAAACGATACGAAGCACGAGGAACGATGCACGACGCACGAGCGCTGCACACCCTAACTTATTAGGGCCGAGGTGGCGGAACTGGTATACGCGCCGGTCTCAAAAACCGGTGGGGTGTAAACCCCGTGTGGGTTCGAGTCCCACTCTCGGCATCTTTGAACCGCTCGCGAGCGGGTTCGGGGATCGTGGATCGGTTATCGGTGATCGCAGGATCGTTGATCGTTTATCGGTCATCGGTAATCGCAAGCGCCGTTGGCTATCAGACTTCAGCCAAAGGTGGAGCATACAACCGGCGGCTGCAAGTTGAGGGCGCATGATATTTCTCTTTCTTGCGATA
>JACPQZ010000009.1 GCA_016190205.1 Candidatus Omnitrophota bacterium
CCAGATACCAGAGAGAAATGATGAAATTCGAAATACGAAATTCGAAGCACGAACAAATTCAAAATCCGAGATGTTGAACCACAGGTTCTGGGTTTCTAATTTCGAACTTCGATCTTCTTCGGATTTCGACATTCGAATTTCGGATTTGTCCTGGTATCTGGCATCTGGTATCTCCTGATTACTGGTATCTGGTATCTGGTTACTCATGTTTTAACGAGCTCCTCAATAACGGCCCGGTCATTAAATGGATATTCGACGCCGCCGACGATTTGGGTCGTCTCATGGCCCTTGCCCGCCACCAGAACCACGTCTCCGCGGCGGGCCATGCGGAGGGCGCGGGCGATGGCCTCTTGCCGCTCCGGAATCTCCAGACACCGGGGGCCGGACCCATTCATCCCCTTTCGGATCTCGCCAATAATCGCGGCGGGGTCCTCGCTGCGCGGATTGTCGCTCGTCAGGATGACGAAATCCGACGCGCGGCCTGCGACATGGCCCATGCGGGGGCGCTTGCCGCGGTCGCGCTCCCCCCCGCATCCAAATACGGTGATGAGACGCCTCTGCGTAAACGGCCGCAGGGTGGTCAGTACCTGTTTAAGGGCATCATCCGTGTGCGCATAGTCGACAAAAATGAAAAAGGGCGCCGCGTGTCCGCAGCGCTCAAGTCTTCCGGGCACCCCTTTGAAACCCGGCAAGGCCTGGATCAAGGCCTCGGGAGCTAGCCCCGCGCCCACACCGGCACCCAGCGCCGCCAGGGTATTGTACACATTGATGAGACCTATCAGCGGGCTCCGAACGGCAGTGCGCCTGCCCGCATGCTCCAGCACCCATTCGGAACCTGTCAATTCCATGCCCTTGAGGTGAGCTACGAGACTGGCGCCCCGGCGCAATCCGTAGCTCAACGCCTTGCCTCGCGCAGCGCGCAGCAGGCGTCGGCCGTAGCGATCATCCGCGTTGATGACGGCCACGCGAGGTGACTGCGGTTTAGCGAACAACTGCCTCTTGGCCCTGAAATAACTTTCCATAGTCTTGTGATAGTCCAGGTGATCGCGCGTGAGATTGGTAAAGACGCTGCAGTGAAAATCAATGCCGCTCACGCGGCCCTGATCCAGGGCGTGCGAAGACACTTCCATGACAGCAGCCCGCATGCCTTCTTTTACCATGTCGGCGAAGAGGGAGTTGAGAAAGATGGCGTCAGGCGTCGTATGAGTGGCGGGGATCTCGTGCGAACCGGTCCGGTACAAGACGGTGCTGATCAAACCCGCTGGGCGGCCGCAGGACGAAAGCAGATGGGCGATGAGAGATGCGGTGGTGGACTTCCCGTTGGTTCCGGTAACCCCAAAAATCTTAAGCCGGCTCGAAGCGGACTTAAAGTAGCGCCGGGCAATGAACCCAGCAGCTATCCTCGAATGCTTGACGCGGACTTGAGTCACGTGCGAGGGGAGATCCAGCCAGCGCTCCACCACCAAGGCGCGGGCCCCCCGCTCCACCGCTTCTGGAGCGAACGCGTGGCCATCCGTGCGGGTTCCCCGCACAGCTATAAACAGCGAGCCCGCGCGGCACGTATGAGAGGAGAGGTTTAAGTCCTGGATCTCGACATGTTTGGGCCCCCGAAACTCGACCCGCTCGAGATCCTGCACAAGGTTGTGTAAAAACAAGGGCGCCTGCCGCCAATATCTAAAATGACTTCACCAGCCTGACCGGCTGATGACCCGTAAGTGACAAATACGCGAGACCCTGCTCCAAAATGCGCTTAAACACAGGGGCGCACACCGTGCCTCCGAAGTGTTCCGGCTTCGGCTCGTCTAGAATAACACAGATGACCATCTGCGGGGAAGAGACCGGCGCAAATCCGACAAAAACGGCGACGAAGTCTTCGTCAGAATAGCCCCGGGTGCCTTCCAGGATTTTCTGGGCTGTCCCGGTCTTGCCCGCGACTTCAAGCCCCTTCACCCGGGCGCGCTGGCCCGTCCCCTCCTCCACCACCCGCGTGAGAATTCCCTTTAAGAGCCGCGCCGACTCGGGGTTCATCACGACCCCCTGCGCTTGGGGCGCAAACGTTTCCAGGGTCCTCCCGTCAGCGGTCATGATGCGCTCCACGAGGCGGGGTTTCATCATGACCCCGTCGTTCGCCACTGCGGCCATGGCACACGTCATCTGGAGCGCCGTCGCAGACACCTCGTGACCCATGGGGATTGCCAAGAGAGAGGTCCCCGACCACTTCTCGGGAGAGGTAATGCTGCCCGCAGCTTCCCCCGGGAAATCTATCCCCGTGGGGCGGCCGAAGCCAAAACGCTGAATGGCCTGCCACAGCCGCTCGCTCCCCACCCGCTGGGCGACCTTGCTGGTCCCAATATTGCTCGATTTTATGAACACTTCCGGAAACGTCAGCCACCCGTGAGGCCGGTAATCATGCAAGGTATGGCCGGCCATGCGGTAGGCCCCGTTTTCACAGAAGACCTTTTCCTCCAGGGAGAAGGAGCCAGACTCCAAGGCCGCAGAGGCGGTGACTATCTTAAAGACAGATCCGGGCTCAAACATGTCGGTAACAGCGCGGTTCCGCCTCTTGTCCGCAGCCACGAGGCTGGCCCGGTTGGCGTCAAAGGTCGGGGCATTGGCACAGGCCAATACGCTCCCGTCCTTGGGGTCCAGAACGATTGCCGTACCGGCAATGGCATGGCTCGCCTCCACCGCTCGCACGAGCTCGCGCTCCACCACATCCTGAATTACCTGATCGATGGTGAGCACCACATGATGACCGTCTTGAGACGGAATGAAAAGCTCATCCCGGGCGCGCAGGGAGCGCCCGCGCGCATCGCGCTGAGTCATCCTCAAGCCCGGCCTTCCTGAAAGATGGGAATTGTAAAACAGTTCCACGCCCTCGATCCCCTGATTGTCGATGTCCACCCCCCCCAAGAGATGGGCCCCCAGGGTCTCCGCCGGATAGACGCGCTGCCATTCCGGGGTGAGCCCGATGGCAGGGTGCTGAAAGGATCGTAACTGTGCCTCCTCACGGCGGTCCAATTTGCGCTTGAGCCACACAAACTCCTTATCGCGCTCGAGACGGCCGCGAAGCCAGTCGGTATCTAAGTCAAGCATTCCGGCCAGCTTGAGCACCAAGCCTTCCCGCTCGCCCGGCGCAATATCCCGCGGGCAGGCGTAGGCAGAGAAAACTTCTATGGAGGTGGAAAGGATATTAAGCGTGCGGTCATACACATTCCCCCGCGAGGGAGAGAGAGGGATATCCACCCCGTGCTGACTCTTGGCATGCGCCTTCAGGCGAGGGCTTGGAAGAAGCTGTAAGGCCACGAGTCTGGAAAGCACGACGCAGGATAAAAAGCAATAACCGGCGAGGATAAAAAGAGAGCGCTTCGCAAAATGATTGAAATACCTCAAGGACGCGTCTTCTTCACCCCAAGCGTGAGGGCGCGGATCATCGGTTGAGTGACACCCTGCACAACGCGCCCAAGGGATTCGTCCTCATGCGCACGGCGCAAGACCCAGCGCGTTTCCTGCGGCCTGGCATTTAGCGCGCTGGAGGAACCCAGCCGGGCCATGAGCTCCTGCGGAGAATCCATGACCGCAAGCCTCCACTTGAGCTCCCGCTGTTCCGTTTCAAGACTGGCCACCTGTCTTTCCCGCTCACGGATGCTGTAACTTAAGTCGACCTGCTCGTTTTGGATCCAGACAGAAAAGCATCCCAGCGCACACGCACTGAAAATAAGGGCTATCTTACGCAGCATCTTTAACCACCGCCCGAAGCCGGGCGCTCCGCGAACGTGGGTTACGCACAACTTCCTCGGGCTTGGGCCGCACCAAACGCGGCTCCCCATACCTCGCCCACCCGGACCCAACCCACTGGCGCATCTTTTCTTTCACGATGCGATCCTCCAAAGAGTGAAAGGAAATAACAGCGAGGCGGCCGCCGCTCGTCAAGCGCCCCCAAGACTCTTCCAGGGCCTGCTCCAGATTGGCGAGTTCATGATTCACAGCTATCCTCAAGGCTTGAAAAGTGCGGGTGGCGGGATCGATCCTTCCCCTTCCCTTACGGATATTTCTTTGAACGATTTGAGCCAGGTCGAGCGTGGTATTTAAGCTGCCCCCGCGCGCAGCCTTTACCAGCAAACGGGCCAGGAGCCGGGAATGACGTTCCCCGCCATAGCGGTAAAGAATATCTGCCAATTCCTCTTGGGAGGCGGAATGGAGGATGCCAAAGGCGGTCCGGGACTTTTCATCGGGATTCAAGCGCATGTCCAGAGGGCCCTCGATCCTGAAGCTAAAACCTCTCTGGGCGTCCTCGAGCTGCCGGCTGGACAGTCCCAGATCCATCAATACGCCGTTCACCCTGTCCACACCCACTTGGTCCAGCGAGTCGCTCAAACGGGCAAAGTTGGACCAAACGAGTGTCGTGATCTCCGAGAATGGGGCCAGTCTCGCCTCGGCCACGCTGAGTGACGCGCGGTCGCAGTCTATCCCGATGAGATGCCCCGTAGAACCCAGGCACCTGGCTATTTCGTAAGCATGCCCCCCATCCCCGATGGTTAAGTCAACGATGGTCTCACCCGCGTGGGGACGGAGGGCATGCAGAACTTCATGTAAAAGAACAGGGTTATGAATGGCTGAAGCTTCTGACCGCCGCACGTACCCCGTTGTAGACCTGCATGAGCTTGTCGGTGCCGGTCTTTTGAAAAATGCGCCTGACGGACGGCCGGGCACCCGCAAGCACCAGGTCCCCCTCCAGGTAACGGATCCAACCCAGGCTCTCTGCAAGAATCCCCAGGCCCGCCAAATCCACATGGCGGGCCTTATGGACGTCCAGCACCATGTGCACCAGATCCCTGCGCACCAGCCGTTCTATCCGGTTGCGAATCCGCACCATGCCGCTCGCGTTCATATCTCCCCCCACGTCCAGGATCTGAACGCGCGCGGCCTGCCCGTTCGTCTTGTCACTGCTCTTCATCTCTCACCTAGAGGTTCAGGCCCCGCACAGAACTTCATGCGGGGCGGGTAGAGACCCACACTTCGAGCCCGGGCTCCCACACCCGGGATCCTGGCAACCCTACCCTTCCCCCCTGTCTACAAGCTTTTCAGCGATGTCCTCAAAAGAGTCCTTCGCCTGCTCGTAGTAACGCTTCCACTCATCGAGGTCCCAGATCTCAATGCGGTTAGAGACCCCGATCACCATCACATCCTTCTTAATGCCTGCATAGCTCTTCAAGTAGTCCGGCAGGAGGATGCGCCCCTGCTTGTCGCACAACACGTCACAGGCACCTGAAAAATAAAGCCGGTTGAATTTTCTTGATTCCGTCTTTGTGAACGACATGTTCTTGAAAACCCGTTCCTGATTCTTCCATTCTTCCTCGGTGAAGACGAAGAGACAGCGGTCCAATCCCCGCGTGACATAAAACTTCTCGCAGTATTGTTCTTTAAAGACCTCGCGCAGCTTGGCCGGAATAATAAGCCTTCCCTTGCGGTCGAGGGTGTGCTCATATTCACCATAAAACACTTATAAATTCTCCACTTTCCCCCACTTATTACCACAAAGTATACCCACTTGCGCAACCCCTGTCAAGTAAATAGTTTAAATCTATTTTCATATTAGAAATAAGGGAGAAATATCTAAATATAGTGGCGATCTGAAGGGAAATGCGAACTTTTGGCTATATGTTGTGGAGGAGCCTAACTGGAGGAGGACTTTTGCTCTGCGGCCTGCTGGGCGAGTTTATCAGCCGCTTTATTCAGTCCCCGGGGAATGTGGCGAACTGAAAGTTTTGTAAAGAGTGGAGCGATGTTCCTGTAGATGCCGTAAAACTGCTTGAGGTCCTCATCTTTAACCTTGTACTGGCCGTTTACCTGTTGTGCAACGAGTTCTGAATCGGTGAGCACTTCCAGATGTTTGACACCAAACTGCACGGCCTCCAGCAAACCTAAGATGAGGGCGCGGTACTCTGCCACGTTATTCGTGGCCATCCCAATATAGTCACTGCGCTCGCTTAAGGTTTCACCCCGCGCATCCTTGAGCACCGCCCCTGCCCCCGACGGCCCCGGGTTTCCAATGGAGGCACCGTCTATGTACACCTGGTAAAGGCCTTCGCTCACTTGACTCCTCTCTCGTCAACCGCTTGTCGTAAGTAGTGTGTGATGTGTGGTGAGACCAGGCTCATCACTCACCCCTCAACACTCACCCCTACTTGCGTATCTCGTATCTCGTGAAGCGTATCTCGCAAGCCATCACTCGTCTAGCGCCTGTCGTGAGGGGTGTGCGATGGGTGGTGAGACGGACGCATCACTCTCCACTCAACACTCACGACAGACGCGGCTATTCCTCACAGTAAAGAATGCGGCTGCAACGCTCGCACGCGATGATCTCCCGCGAGCGCTTGAGCTCGTTGATGACCTGGGGGGGCAAATGGGTATGGCACCCCCCGCAGGCATCACCCTGGATGGGGACAAGCGCTGAACCGGCACGGTTCGCGAGCACCCTTTCGTAGTTCTTGAGGACCAGCGGGTCAAGGGAAGGAACCATCTGCTTCCGTTTTTCGTTAAGCTGCGTGAGCTCTGCTTCCGCAGTCTTTCTTTCTTCTCCCAAGACAAGCTCTTCTCCTTGAACCCTCTTCTCTTCTTGTGCGAAGCGCTGACGCTCCTCCGCCACCCGCGCAGCGGCCCTGTCGATCTCATCAAACAAATGGAGGATTTCCTCCTCCAGCATGGAATTATCCGCCTTCAGACCATCGATCTCGGTTTGGAGGGCGGAGTACTCCTTATTGGACTTGACCTGCATCTGTTGTCCCTGATACTTTCGTACATTTTCTTCTTTGCCGGAAAGGTCCATCTCCTTCTCTTTGCGCTCCATCTGCAGCTGTTTTAACCGCTCCTCGAGCATCGTTAAATTTGCGCGCACCCCTTGCAACGTCTTACGCAATACCTCCACCCTCCGCGGGTGCTCTTCCACGACCCGGCGCCGGGCATAAATCTGGGCATCCAGTTTGTGCAATTCAACGAGCTTCACCAGCTGGGCCTTCACGTCAACCATCACTTGCCAGTGACTCCTAAATAAATGAGTCGATTAACCACTTCGGTTATCGGTTTTCGGTGATCGGTTATCGCCAATTCGTTTATCGGTTTTCGGTGATCGGTTATCGCAAGC
>JACPQZ010000013.1 GCA_016190205.1 Candidatus Omnitrophota bacterium
CCGAATTTCTGGGCCAGACCCAGTGTCGTTCCAAATGTCCCCTTGTGGTCATCCACCCCCTGCCCCAAGAGAACAACCTCTTCGTGTCGTTCGAGGGCTTCGTGCATGCTCTCGAACAGAGCTTCACGATAGGTCATAATCCTTTCGTGGGCCTGCGGAGCGGGATCCGAAGAAAGGAACTGCGCATGATCCAGCGGCTCGAGAACGTCTCTAGATGACATCTGAAAGCACGTGCTCCTCTTGAGGGGCTTCGCTCGCATCGGCGAAGGCAACCGCAGCATCTATTTCACGATTGATCTCGTGACGAAACCGTTCGACCAACGCCTGATCCTGCACCAGCGGGTCCTTAGCCTTCCAACACTCGAGCTCCTTACGAGAACGGTAGCCGGCTTCATAATCCTCCCCGGGTCCCACATGTTCCCGAAAGCGAAAGGTCTGGATTTCGACAAAACGGGGTTTCCGATCCTGGCGGACTAATTGAACGAGGCGGGAAAATTCTCCATAAACTTGCATAAAATCATACCCTTCCGGAATC
Source organism: Candidatus Omnitrophota bacterium (assembly GCA_016190205.1). Classification (GTDB taxonomy): domain Bacteria; phylum Omnitrophota; class JACPQZ01; order JACPQZ01; family JACPQZ01; genus JACPQZ01. The sequence goes on from JACPQZ010000013.1 coordinate 536, forward strand.
CGAGTGGCGGAAAGACCGTACGACCGCGCATGTTCGCTTATCTGAAAGGCCTGGCGGGCCTTGAGCCTGGAATGTACGGCCAGACCGTTATTCTCACAGATAAATATGACAGGCAGCTGATGCAGGGCGGCAAAGTTAAGGGATTCGTGATAGACACCTTGCTCCGTGGCCCCATCTCCGAAAACCGCCACGATCACCTGATCTTTCATGAGCCGATTCGCGGCCAGGGCCGCGCCCACAGCATGTGGAATAGTGCTGGCCACAAGCGCTGAAGAACCCATCATCCCAACCTGGGGATCGGCGAGATGCATGGAACCGCCCTTCCCGCCGCTGCATCCCGTCACCCGTCCGAAAAGCTCGGCAAACATCTCACGCAGACCCCCTCCCTTGGCAAGGTAAAAGGCGTGGCCGCGGTAATTACCGAATAAAAGATCCGTTTTGCGAAGCGACTGACACGTCCCTACCGCCACAGACTCTTGACCGATCGACAGGTGTACAGGGCTCTGAATCTTGTCACTCGGATAAATATCAGCGATACGCTCCTCAACCAAACGGATTCGGAGGGCCTTATAAAACAACTCCTCATAAAGCGGTGCCGCCTCCATCGTACTAGCCAAGTCCTCCCTCGTCTTTTGGAGACACTGAAACCAACTTCATGGGCGCTGGTGGAAGGGCAATGATCTTTTCCTCAGGGACTCCCAACTCCACCAGCCTCTGGATGACGTCCGCTTGAGGGCGCGGCGTTGTAACAATAACACGATCGCATTCAACAATAACCGCATAACCGATACTCCGTACGATGTGCCCAAAGAAACGTGTTCGATCAGAACATCCATCCACGACCCCTACCAGCTCAAGACCCATCTCCTGCAGGGTCAGGAACGCGATCTCGGCCAGCTCCCCGGTCCCGTACAAAAGGATCCTCCGCTGTCCATGACGGGCGAGCTCACCGACGTGCTGCCGGAGAAAAACCCGGACGTCCTTATAAAATGAAAGCGAGCACTCGATGTACTCGCATGTCAGCCTGGCCTTTTCAATAATCCCCTTCGGCGTTATCAAGTACCGAATACGGGTCTTTTTGACGCTGATGATCTTGATGTAACCCTTGACGACCAGCCTTTTAATCAAGAGATTCGTGAAACCTAGAGCGACGCCAATCCGCCGTGATAAGTCCCGCTGAGTTAAATGCGGACTGGATGCCACGGCATCCAAGAGGCGCATATCGTAATAGTGGGCAGGAATAGGTGCAGGAATAGGTGCCGAGCTATTAGCGGGCGTTTTGTGCTCTTCTGTGTCGGTCAATGATGCTGTCTCAAATTGTGGGAGGAACTATGGGATTTACCTAGATAAGGTGAACGTTCAGCTTGTGAACAGCCTAGCGTTCATTGAGTGAACATCTTAAAAAGCAAAATACAAGATTTTTTCGCATGTGTCAATTATAAATATTACACGTTGATTTTTCTTTGTGCTAAGCAAGTATTATTAACTATGCTAATATAATACGACTATACGACAATAACCATGACTGTTATGTTTAAAATCATGGATAAATAATTAAAACATGCGGCTCCTCGACACGACCCACAGGGCCCACAGACCGTCAACCCAGGTAATCTTTTTTCCCTCCTTTTTCGTGCGCGGCTCATAACTCACCGGCACCTCATATATTTTAATCCCCCTGCGGAGGACCCCTGTAGTCAACTCGGGATCGATACCGAACCTCTTTTCCCTCAAATTCAAGTCCTTGGCCAGACAAAGGTTGAGCATTTTGTAACACGTTTCAACATCGGTCAGATGCGTGCCGTAAATGATATTGACCCATCCCGTGACTATCACATTCGCCAGGCGGTTGAAGAGGGATAACCGCCTGCCCATCTTCATAAACCTGGAACCGTAGACAACCGCGTAACCGCCCTCCTCCGCCGCCTTGAGTAACTTCAAGATATCCCGCGGGTCATATTCCAGGTCTGCATCCTGTATCACCACACGTTGACCTGTAGCCTTTTTCAGCGCCGTCCGAATCGCCGCACCCTTGCCCTCATTCCTTATGTGAAACAACTTGATGCAGTCTGTATCTTGGAGACGGTCCCTCACAATACCGGCGGTGCCGTCGGAAGAGCCGTCGTCTACGATAATAATTTCTTTGTCGATGGGAAGGCGGAGGAGTTGTTCTAAAAGCGCCGTAAGGGTGTGTTTTTCATTATAAGCGGGCACGAGGATGGACAGTTTTCCAAATCCCTTTCCCGTCACACAAGTCCTCTTGATAAAAGTTCCCGTTGGGCCCGATGCGAGTAGTCTCTGGCTTTTTCTTCACGCGCCCAGTCCAGAAGTTCCCGGATGCCGTCCTCAAAGGACACCAGGGGCTCGAATCCGAGCGCCTTGCGTATGCGCGAGATATCGGCAGTACAATGGCGGATATCGCCCTGCCGATAACGCTCGGTGATCCGGGGCTTGACTCCGCTGTGCGTCTCCCTGATCAGTTTTAACGCAATGTCACGTATGGCGCGCCCCCGGCCGCTTCCCAGGTTAAAGACCCCGCGCACCGCTTCGCCAGACTCGATTAAGGCCACACATGCCCGAGCGACATCATGGACAGAGATAAAATCCCGGGTCTGCAGCCCGTCTTCATAAATGATGGGCGGGCGCCGGTTCTTAGTCCGGCTTAAAAACAGGGAGAGCACTCCCGTATAAGGATTGGAAAGAGACTGGCGCGGGCCGTAAACGTTAAAAAAGCGCATGGCCGCAGAGGGGATTCCGTACGTCCTGCCCACAGAAATCACCATCTCCTCTTGGACACGCTTGGTGATGGCATAGATGGAATCGCCCCGCAGGGGATGGTTTTCTTGAGTAGGCCGCGCCACTAGCGGCCTGGTGCAATCCGTACAGAGCGGCTCCCACTTACGAGATTTGAGCTGCTCCCCTGTCCGTTCAGCGCGCAACCGGGGCCCGCAGGAGGGGCACTCGTAAGCCCCTTCCCCGTAAATGCTCATGGAAGAGGCAACCACCAGTTTTCGGATACGGGCCCTGTGACGGTTGGCTACAAGATCCAAAAGATTGGCCGTGCCTCCGATGTTGACGTCTGTGTAGGAACGGATTTCGTATTGGGATTGTCCCACGCCCACACGGGCGGCCAGGTGAACCACTGCATGGACGCGGGACAAGGCCCGGCCCAGTCGCTCGGGGTCACGCACGTCGCCTTGCACAAATTCACACTCCCGGGTGAGATAGCGGGGTCTCCTTCGGGCCGGATGAACCTGGGGATCCAGGTTATCAAACGCCCTCACGTCATACCCCTTTTGCAGCAATTGCTCGCACAGGAAAGATCCGATGAAACCGCCCCCGCCGGTTACAAGAACCTTCCCTTTCACCGAGGCACCTCGGTACCGGCGAGCGCGCGCCTTAAGGCTGCGACAACCGCCTGCACATCCTGCGGACTCATTTCCGGGTAGATGGGGAGGGAAAGGGCCGTGCGGGCCAGCTGTTCAGACACAGGGAATCGGCCCTTCCGATATCCCAGGTAACACAGGCTCTTCACGAGATGCAGCGGGCGTGGATAATGAATCAATGCCCCCACCTTTAGCTCGACAAGACGGCGCAAGACCCGATCCCGCGAACCGCACCGGATCACATACTGATGGTATACGTGGACATCACCGCGCCGCTCGGCCGGACGGACAATGGGCAGCCCTTGCAACAGGCGGTCATAGAGGGCGGCCAGAGACCGCCTTTTTTGGTTCCACCGTTCCAGGAAGGGAAGCTTCACACGCAAGTAGGCCGCCTGCAGTTCATCGAGCCGTGCCGTAAAACCGACCTCCTCGTGCTCATTTTTTTGAAGCGCTCCGTGATTGATCAAGCGGCGCACCTTCTTCTCGTCGCCCGGCGAGCGCCCCGCCACGAGACCCGCATCTCCGAAGGCACCCAAGTTCTTGGTAGGATAAAAGCTGAAACAGGACATCCGGCCGAAGGTCCCCACACGGCGCCCGGCCGCGCGCGCACCATGCGCCTGCGCGGCGTCTTCCACAACGTCCAAATGAAAACGGGCCGCGATTTCCTGAACCCGTTTCATCTCTGCAGGATGTCCGTAAAGATGCACGGGGATGACCGCTCTGGTCTTGGCTGTGACTGCCTTTTCCAGCGCGCGCACATCGATGCAATAGGTCTTGGGATCAATGTCTACCAAAACAGGCCGGGCACCCGTATGGATAACGGCCTCCGCAGTTGCGACAAACGTCATGGCCGGGAGGATCACCTCGTCTCCTCTTCCGACCCCGCAGACGGTGAGCGCCATGCGCAGGGCATCCGTCCCCGACGAGACTCCTACAGCCCAGCGGACCCCCAAATAGCGGGCGAACTCGCCTTCAAAGGCATGCCCCTCTTCGCCATCAATGAACCGGCCGGCCTTAAACACCCGGCGGGATGCCCCCTCAAGCCCCCCGCGCATGGCGCGGGCCTCACGGGCCAAGTCACAGGGTGGAACCGGCCTAGTCACCCGCATGTGCGAAACCAGTCTATGGTCATTCTCAAGCCATCTTCCAGAGAAACCCGCGGCCCCCACGTCAAGAGCCGCCGGGCAAGGCGGATATCAGGACGTCTGACCTTTGGGTCATCCTCCGGCAGGGGGCGCCGCACGATCTTCGAACGGCTCCCGACCAACGAAACGACCTTCTCCGCCAGTTGCAAGATGCTGACCTCGTTCTGATTTCCGAGGTTCACGGGCCCCAAATGCCGGCCTGTGAGCATTTTCCAAATCCCCTCGATCAAATCGGAAATGTAACAGAAGCTGCGCGTCTGACTCCCATGACCAAACACCGTGATCGGCCGGTTTTTCAGTGCCTGCGAAATAAAGGTGGGGATGGCGCGGCCGTCGTCGGGACGCATCCGGGGCCCGTACGTGTTAAAAATACGCACGATGCGTGTCTGAAGGCCATGGGATTTACGGTACGCCCCGGTGAGGGCCTCGGCAAATCGCTTAGACTCATCATATACGCCCCGGGGGCCGATCGGGTTGACATTGCCCCAGTAAGTCTCCGGCTGGGGATGCACCAGCGGATCGCCGTAGACCTCCGACGTGGAGGCCAATAAAAAGACGGCCCTCTTTTCTTTGGAGAGCCCCAGGGCGTTGTGAGTTCCCAAGGATCCCACTTTAAGGGTCTGTATGGGCGCCTTCAAGTAGTCTGGGGGGCTCGCGGGGGAAGCCAGGTGGAGCACGTAGTTCACCTTCCCCGGCACGTAAATGGGTTTCGTCACATCGTGGCGGATGAATTCGAATTCCCGGTGACGGGCCAGGTCCTCAAGATTATTCTTGGAGCCGGTGATGAGGTTGTCCACGCACAGAACACGGACGCCCTCCTCCATGAGCCGCTCGCACATGTGGAAACCGATGAAACCGGCCCCGCCGGTCACCACCGCAATTTTTCTCTTTTTTTTCTGCATCTTCTTCAGCGGTACACTGCGCTTAAGGATGCCCGTACGGCCTCCTGCCACGGCCGGAGCGCTCTCCCCGTCCACTCCTTAAAACGAGAATTGTCCAAGGCGGTCATGGCAGGACGGAGCGCATCGCGACGGAGATCGCGCCGGCTGATTCTTTGGATCCCGGCCCCGTTTTCAAGATGTGCCGCGCGCAGGATCTCACACGCAAAATCATACCAGCTCGCCGCACCCGCATTGGTCACGTGCACAGTCCCCGTCCTTCCCAAAAGGACGAGCTCCTCGATGGCCTCCGCCAGATCACCCGCGTGGGTCGGCGAAGAAATCTTGTCCGCCACATAGGAGAGCGGCCGTTTTTCGCCCGCCTCTTTGAGCACCTGCCGCATAAAAACGCTCCCCCCCGCCCCGAAGAGCCAGGTGGAGCGTACGATCACGTGGCGTTCAGCTACCCGTCGGACCACACCCTCCGCCTGGACCTTGGTCCGGCCGTACACGTTGACCGGACCCGTGGGATCGTCCTCCCGGTAGGGCCTCGAGCCTTTTCCGTCAAAGACGTAATCCGTGCTGATAAAAACGAGCAAGGCACCCAGCGTGTCCGCGGCCTGGGCCACGTGGCGGGTGCCTTCCACATTCACCCTCTGGGCCAGATCGGGCTCGCGTTCGCAGTAATCCACATCCGCCAGGGCGGCCGCGTGCAGGATCACGTCGGGTTGAAAAACCCTGGCCACTTCTTCCACCCGGCGGCCGTCCGCGATGTCGCAGGTCTCAAAACCGGCCAGACCCTTGAGTCCCCCGGCCGGCCGGCGGGCCAAGCCATGAAGGGTGTGGCGTTTCGACAAGGCCTCCACGCACGAGGACCCCACGAGCCCCGTGACTCCCGTGATGAGCCATCTCACGGCACAGCCACGCGTCCGCGCTTCAAGTTCCGCCACCAGCCCTCGTGGGACCGGTACCACGCCACCGTTTCCTTAAGTCCCTGCTCAAAGGGTATCGAAGGAGCCCACCCCAACCGCCTCACCTTCTCATCCCGCATCGCATAGCGCCGGTCGTGCCCCGGCCGGTCGCTCACATGCCGGATCAGGGATTCGTCCCGGCCCATCCATCTCAATATGGAACGCGCCACCTCGATATTCTCCCACTCATTTCCGCCCGCCACGTTGTAGATCTGGCCGGGAGCGCCCTTTTCCAGGATGCACAAGAGGGCGCGGGCGTTGTCCTCCACGTTGAGCCAGTCGCGCCGGTAGCGGCCGTCTCCGTAAACAGGCAGGGGTTCTCCATCGATCGCCTGCGTGATGAAAAGCGGGATCATCTTTTCGGGATATTGAAGGGGGCCGTAGTTGTTGGTGGAACGCGCAATGTGGACGGGAAACCGGTGGGTCTTAAAGTACGAGAGGGCCAAGAGATCGCCGGAGGCCTTGGTCGCAGAATAGGGATTGGTGGGGGCCAGCGGGTCTTCCTCGGAGGCGGCGGACTCGGCGATGGAGCCGTAGACCTCGTCCGTGCTGACATTCAAAAAGCGCGGGACCTTTTGCCGCCGCGCCTCTTCGAACAGGGAGTACGCCCCCAAGACATTGGTGCGCACGAATCCCGAGGCATCCTGAATGGAACGGTCTACATGGGATTCGGCGGCGAAATGAACCACCGCCTCACACCCTGCCATGGCCTCGCGGACGGCGGCGGGGTCCGCTACGTCACCCCTCACCCACTGGTGCCTCCCGCTCCGGTCTAACTCCTCGAGAGTCTCCTCATTCCCCGCGTACGTCAGTTTGTCCAGATTGACGACATCCACACCGGGACGCTCCCGAAGGATCAACCGGACAAAATGGCCTCCAATGAACCCTGCCCCTCCGGTGACGAGCCACCTCGGCATCAGGGCTCCACACGAGCGGGCTGCCCGTGTACACGCTCTGCGATGAGCGTGTTGGCACGCAGAAGGGAATCAAAAGTCCCCGCGTCTGACCAGAATCCCTTCAATATATCAAACGTGAGGCACCCCATCCGCAGATACGCCGTGTTCACATCCGTGATTTCGAGCTCCCCGCGGCCGGAGGGTTTGAGATCACGGACGATGTCGAAAACCTCTCCGTCGTACATGTAGATGCCGGTGACCGCAAAGCGCGATGCCGGGACCCTGGGCTTTTCCTGAATTTCCACAATCCGATCGCCCTCAAATGTCACGACCCCAAAGCGCCCCGGATCATCCACCTCCTTAAGCAAAATCTTGGCCCCCCGCGGCTGACGGCGGAAGTCCTCCACATAGGGGGCGATGGTATCCTCGACGATGTTATCGCCCAGAATAACAACCAGTTTCTCACCCCGGGCAAAATTTTCAGCAATGGAGAGGGCCGCCGCAATACCTCCTTCCCCCTCTTGGTACGCGTATGTGATGTGTTCCAGCCCAAAATCACGCCCGTTCCCCATCAACCGCAGGAAATCGCCGGAGGAAGTTCCCCCCGTCACAATCAGGATGTCCCGTATCCCCGCCTTGACCAGCGTCTCGATGGGATAAAAAATCATGGGTCTATTGTAAATGGGCAGAAGGTGCTTGTTCGTCACGCGCGTCAAAGGCGCCAGACGCTTGCCTAAACCGCCTGCAAGAATAACCCCGCGAACCGCATGCCGATCAGCCATCTTGGGTCCCCCAGACATAAGGTATCTCGGATGAATGCGGGTCCACCCGAAACTCATCCGGACTGTCATAGTGGTACAACTCACTGGACACATTGATGATGAGCGCCTCCTCGTCCCCTATCCCCTCCATCCCATGCAGCACGAATGGAGGGATGCGCAGCAAGATAGGTTGATGGACGCCCATAAAAAACTCGTTGACGGCCCCAGAGGTGGGCGAGTCCTTTCTTCCATCGTAGAGGACCACCTTCACCATGCCTTGCACACATACAAAATGATCCACCTGCTTTTTGTGGTAATGCCAGCCCTTCACGACGCCCGGGTAGACGGAGGTCATGTACACCTGCCCGAAAGAAGTGAAGAAAGGGTCGTCTGACCGGACCATTTCCATCAGCCGCCCGCGGCCGTCCGGCAGGACCTTCAGCTTTTTGACCTCAACCCCGTCTATCAGGTTTTTGGGGGCGGCCGATACCGACATATCTGAATCCCAACTCTTTCATGTGTGCCGGACTGTAGATATTTCGTCCATCTAAGACCAGCGGATATTTCATCATTTCCTTGATCTTCTTTAAATCCAATTTCCTAAACTCGTCCCAGCCCGTGACGATGACAAGGGCATCGGCTCCCTGGGCCGCTTGATAGGCATCCCTGACAAAGGTGATGCCTTTTAAGACCTGCCTGGCCTTCGGCATGGCCTGGGGATCATACGCCCGGATCCGGGCCCCTTCCTTCCGAAGCCACGCGATGACCTCCAAAGACGGGGCCTCGCGGAGATCATCCGTGTTCGGCTTAAACGCGAGACCCAGCACCCCAATGGTCTTGCCGGAGACGTTCCAGAGATTTTCCTCGATGCGCTTGAGGAATATCTGCCTCTGATTCTTGTTGATCTGGGAGACTGATTTGAGCAGGGTAAAATCGACGCCGGCATCCTCCGATATCTTCACAAAAGCGGCCAGGTCCTTGGGAAAACAGGATCCCCCGAATCCTATGCCGGCCTCCAGGAAATCAGGTCCGATGCGGCGGTCCAGGCCCATCCCGCGGGAGACCTCGTGCACATCCGCCCCGACCTGGTCGCAGAGATTGGCGACCGCATTGATGAACGATACCTTGGTAGCGAGAAACGAATTGGAGGCGTGCTTGATGAGCTCCGCGCTTTTCATGTCGGTCACCACCAGGGGGGCCTTCAACGGTTTGTAGAGCCGGGTGAGGATGTCCCGTGCGCGCCCGCTTTCAACGCCCAGGACGATACGGTCCGGATGCAAAAAATCCTGAACCGCGGAGCCCTCGCGCAGGAATTCGGGATTGGAGGCCACATCAAATTCTATCCCCTTTTTCACGTGGAGGCGTATCGTACGCTCTATCCATTCCCCCGTTGCAACGGGCACCGTGCTCTTTTCGACGATCAGGCGGTATCCCGTCATGGCCTCTGCAATCTGCCGTGCTACGTTTTCCACGTAAGTGAGATTCGCGGCGCCGTTTTCCCTGGAGGGGGTGCCCACGGCGATAAATATGATTTCGGAGATCTCCACCGCCTCATCGAGCCGGCTGGTAAACCCAAGACGCCGCGACTTACGGTTCCGGCGCACGAGCTCCCCAAGCCCCGGCTCGTAGATGGGCATCGTGTTTGCCTTCAAGAGGAGCATCTTCGACCGGTCACTGTCCATGCAGGTGACGTGGTGCCCCAATTCGGCAAGGCAGGCCCCCGTAACCAAACCTACGTAACCGGCGCCTATGATGCTGATTTTCATGAGTTCATGGGCCTAAAAGCTGGAGTGTCTCGCTTAAGAAGGTTGAGAGGTCAACGCATGTAGATGATTATTATAAGGTTACGGCGTTTGCGCGTCAAGCATGATCATCACACCAAAATTTCTACGGTGTGGTATCCTCCGTTCCGCCCTCCACAGGTACAATGGGCTTAGGCCCCTGTCCACCATAATTTCGTCCCAACTTAGGCGCATGGTAACTGGTGCTGAACTTGAACAGATTGTTTCCAGGAAATGCCTTGGGCTCAATCACGATCCACACCGACTCCGACTCCTTCAAGTTGTAATTAAAGGATAGGATGAAATCGTGCATTTCATATTCAAGGGTGTATTCCTTTTCGGGCCAACCGCCCCCTCGCAAATCAAAACGGCTGAAAAAACGGAAGAACCACGTTCGACTGATTTGGTAACCTATTTCCGTAGTCAAATCGCTAGCCGCGTCCACGGTATACGCATAACCCAATCCCAGATCCATCCGTTTTCTATCCAACATGACATCCAATCGGTAGGTATCAATCCTATCCTGTATGTGGTCGTACTCCGCCCTCATTTCCGACAACAACCAGGGGTAGGGCCGCAACTCGAGTAATCCGGCGATGTTGGAGAACTTGCTATAATCCCCTTCTGGATTAATGGTGTAAGTGGTCTTCAATTCCAAATCGGCCACGTTAACATTGACCATGGGCCGGGAAGGCGGTTGCGGACCTTCGGCGGTTTCATCAGCCTCGCCGAGTCTTTTGGTTTGAAGCACATTGTCCAAGGTAAAAACGACGGAACTCGATCCCGCGCTGCCAGCCCCCCCTTGGATCAGACGCCCAGCCCCTACGGAAGGTCGTCTAAGATACGCATAATCCATGGACGGTTTCACCAGATGTCTGAGTCGATTGATGTTCAATCCTAAAAAATTTGTGTATAAGTCAAACATTCTTTGTATGCGCGTGCTGGCACCGACCCCTGTCCCGAAACCCGTCCGGTGAATATTGTCCTCCCCTCGGGCCTCCTTGCTCCACCAGTCCACCCTGTAATTTGCCCGCGGCGAAACATCCAGCCATCTGAAGAGACGCTGGGTATACGTCATCTGCTGAAAATAATCCCACTTCACAACGTCTGAATCCGACGTGGTGCTCAAGGACGGCCTCGGGATGGTCTCTTCTACAGCTCCCACGGACTTTTCATTGAAGTTGATCATGCTCGTTGATCCCTCGTAAAGCAACTTCTCGAACCACAGGGGCCGCGGATCCATAGACAAGGTCAGCTCTGGAAGATGTTCCGTCACGGACTCATACCGATTCGCCCTCTTTAGGAAGTTAAAAAACAATTTATTCCCCTCCTGGGCATGGGTCAAGCTCACGAACGATGCCGGTGACGCCTCTTCCTGAAACTCATCTTCAAAATAATCTTGAGTGAAGTCGGCGTCACTTTGCTTGAACAACTCGGCCTCGACTGTAGTCCAGTCATCGACCAGCCATTTGTGCCGCAGTCTGGTCCGCCACCTCTCGTCCTCTGCCTTAAGGTCCTGCTCAAAGTGCCGGCTGCGCTCACGTGCGTAATACGTTTCGATTCTACCCGCCCCGAGATTCGGAGTGCGATAATCCAAATCCACGCCCCCTCCTGCCCCGAGCCGCTCGCGATAATCCAGATTCAACCTGCCCTGCAGATTATCGTTTATCCAATAGCCCCATGACGTAAGCACAAAGACACCAAAGTCCTTATTCTTTCCGGGCGTCACGATTACGGACGGCCGATGAAAATAATGAATATAATAAGGAAGCCAGGCGATAGGGTAATCGAATAGTTTGAACTTGGCATTTCGGCTGACTATCTTGTCATCCCAATAAATATCAATCGTGCGCGCCGCCACGCTGTAGTGGGGGACAGCGAAATCACAGGTGGTGATGTAACCTTCCTTCACGTTGAAGGTCGACGCGCTCGTCTTTTCTCCAAAAGGAGTTTTTCCATAAGCGAGCTTTGAGAAAGAGGCTACTTCGCCATTCTTGACGGTCCCAAGCTTGGTGTCAAAGTTATACCTCATCTCTTCCCCGCGGTACTCATTGTCATCTTCCTGTAGGATGACGTTTCCCCTGGCAAATACATCCTTTGTTTGGAGATAGACCTCCGCATAGTCACACGTCAGGAGGAAACGCTCGGACGTGACCATCACGTGCCCTTGACCCACGACTTTTTGCTCGTCCGAAAGAAAGGTCACCACATCGGCCTCGCACTCCACCGGCGGCCCGCCGCCCTCTTCTTGGGCCTCTTCCGCTCCGGCAAGTGGGGCGCCGAGAAACGCAGGCAACAAAAAAAGGGCAAGCACTGCCCCTTGAATAGGTCCCATCAAATCTTTCAGGCTACGTGGCCGTGTGACCACTCCGATTGGTTTGCCCGGTTTATGCGCGGATTACAAACAAGAAATTTGCTCTGGAAAGATCTTGTCCTTGACTTTGTTCCAATCCGCCAGAAAGCGCTCGAGGCCTAAATCCGTCTGGGGATGTTGAAAGAGCTGGTTAAAAACCTTGTACGGCATCGTGGCAACGTGCGCGCCCGCCTTGGCGGCCTCCACCACGTGCAGGGGATGACGGATGCTGGCGACCAGGATCTCCGTCTTGAAACCATAATTCTGATAGATGGTCCGGATGTCGCGTACCAAGTCCATGCCGTTCTGACTGATGTCGTCCAAACGGCCGATGAAGGGACTCACGTAGGTCGCCCCCGCCTTGGCCGCGATGAGGGCCTGCGAGGGAGAGAAGCAGAGGGTGACATTCACGCGGATACCCTGACTCACGAGTTCCCGGCAGGCCTGGATCCCCTCCTCTATGAGCGGCACCTTCACGACCACGTTTTTGTGGACCTTCGCGAACCGCTTCCCTTCCTCGATCATCTCGGTCGCGTTCAAACCCACCACTTCCACGCTCACGGGACCCTGCACCGTCTGGCAGATATCCTTGACCACCTCCCAAAAATTCCGCCCCTCTTTCGCGATCAGGCTGGGATTGGTGGTGACCCCGTCCAAAAGACCCAAGGCCCGCGCCCGGCGGATCTCTTCAATATCGGCCGTATCCAAGAAAAATTTCATGAGTGGTTACCTCCGAACACGTGAACGCGGTTCCTGCCCGCCCGTTTGGCCTCGTAGAGGGCCTCATCGGCCCGCTCCACGAGGGCCTGCGGCTCCTGGGCATCCAACGGAAATGTGCTGACCCCGATCGAAACAGTCATGTGGGTGGCGACATCGTAGGCCCGTATGGTGTGCCGCTCGATGGTCTGGCGAATGCGTTCCCCAACCTGCCGGCCGCCTTCCCGATCGGTCTCGGGAAGGGCGATAGAGAACTCCTCGCCACCGAGCCGGCCGAAGAGGTCCACCTCGCGTAAGGTTTCACGCGCGACGCGCGCCACTTCCCGCAAGGCCACGTCTCCGACCAAATGGCCGTGTTCATCATTGTACTTCTTAAAGTGATCGAGGTCAAGGACAAGGACGGTGAGTTCGAGGCTGTTTTTACGTGAGCGCTCGAACTCCTCCAAATACCGCTCGAGAAAATGTCTCCTTCGGAACACGCCCGTCAGTCCGTCGATCAAGGCGAGCTCCTGCACCGTCTCGTACAACGTGTCTTTCTTGATCTCCATGGAGAGCTGTCCGGCCAGAATGGCGAATTTCTCCGAAATCTCTTCGCTGAAGTTCTCCATCGTCAGGACACCCAGGAGGCGTCCCTCAAAAACAAGGGGGATGGCCATGAACGAAAAAAGACTTGCGGGGAGCGTGAGCGCCAGTGAAACGGGCCGGCGGGCCTCGGGCGTCACCCAGATGACCTCCATGCGTTCCGAGACCGACTGGACGATCTGGCGGTCGAAATTCATCACGCCCACAATATTCGGGTGGGACCGCAGCTCCCGGTCAATCAGCGTGATGCGCCGTTTCTCGGAGGGCGGGATCATCGGCCGCTGGCCCTCCTGCTTTTGAATCTGGTAGATGCGCTCTATGCCGCCCGAAGGGCTGGGATTGAGAAGGATGAGCTTCACGGTCTCAAAGGAGAAGGCCCTGCGCAGGGTTCCGCTGAAGACCTCGAAGGTATCCACGAATTCCAGACTCGCATTCATGGATTTCGTGAGCTCATAAAGGCTCTCCAGCTCCAGGACGTTCTGCTCCAGATTTTCATTCATCACGAGCGCGCGCTCATGGGATTGCCGAACCTTGACGAGGGCATCCTGCGTGGAGCGGATGCCCTCTTTAATCCCCGAGAGGGCACGCTGCCACGACCTCCGGGAGACGTGCGCAATGAAGGCAGTCGAGGCACATAAAACCAAGGACAGGACGACAGCGGTCCAGGGCGCGCCCAGCCCGCGGCCCCAGGCGGCCAGAACGGCTGCCAGGACCCCCGTGGTGATCCAGACTGGGAGGATAGACCGCGCGCGCAAGGCAAGCAATATCAGAAGCTGCGCCCCGCCCGTCAGGACCCACATACCCGGTTCCTCCCCTCGCGCTTGGCTCGGTAGAGCGCCTGATCCGCCTTAGCGAAAAGTGTTTCCCGGTCCAGCGCGTCGCCGGGAAACGTAGCCACCCCAATGGAGACCGTCATGACCGTCTCCTGGCGGCGGATCGTAAAGCGAGAGGAGGCAATCTGCTTTCGGAACGCTTCCGCCCGCTTGAGCGCGGACTCCTTCGTCATGTCCGGCAGGAGAAGTACGAACTCCTCCCCTCCGTACCTCGCCACGAGTTCGCCCGGACCCAGGCACCCTGACAGCATCTGGGCCAGCTGTTTTAAGACCTGATCGCCCGCGGCATGACCGTAGCGGTCGTTGTACTCCTTGAAGTGATCGAGATCGCAAATAAGAAGAGAGAGATCCTTTTTCCCGGTCAGGGCGCGCTGGTGTTCCTGCGCAAATCGCTCCTTAAAATACCGCTGGACAAAAAGACCCGTCAGACCGTCCCGGATGGCCAGCTCTTCCGTGCGGCGGTAAAGCCTGGAGTTCTCTACGGCGACCGAGGCCAGGCTGGCCAATATATCGAGGAGCCTTAAGTCATCCTGGCTGAAAACCCCGCACCCTTCGGCCTCGATGCGTACGACCCCGGTGAGCGACTGCTTGGAACTTAAAGGGCACGTCATAACGGAACGGAAACGCCGGTCTTCTGGAGCAAGCTCTTCCTGCCTAAATCTGAAATCCGTCTCGCAGTCGTCGACCAAGAGCGGTTTGCGCTGCTTCAAAACCCAAAGGTCAAAGATATTTCCCGTCTTCGACCGCAGGGGAGATTGAACGCGGGGCTCCAGGTGAAACGCAAGTCCCAGTTCCCGAGATTCGTCGTCCACCAGGAAAATAAGACATCTCGCCGCCCGCTCGAATGAGTGGAGGGCGTATGTCGCCAGGATCCGGACGATGCGCTCCAGAGAGAGTGTGGAAGCGAACTCCTCCGTCACCTTTTTCAAATCCGCGTATCTCTGGAACTTTTTGCGCAGCGATTCAGTCAGCCCCTTCGAGCGCTCATGCTCGAGCAGGACAACCTGGTGCTCCTCGCTCAACCCGTCGCACTGCGACTTTAGCACCATCTCCTCGGCCTCAAATCTGCGCCACAGGACGGCGCAGGCGCCAAACGCCGCCGCCACCATGAGGATCACCCCGTTGTACGAAAAGACGCCGTGAAGAAAAGAAATGGTGAAGATGCCGGCCGACGCCAAGGCCGTCATGGCCGCGCCGCCCGGCATGCCCAAAAGCAAAAAGGCCCCCATGACCCCGAGCGTATTCAGCATGAGGATAAAGGGAGCGAGCGGTGCGTTGGCACCGCTCCGGATACACCACGCGACCGCGCGCTCTTCAAGCCCTGCTAAAACCAAAAAACCCAGCAGGGTAAGGCACCACCGCCAGGTCTTCGTCTGGTAAAAGGGCATCGTTTTTTAGCTTATCAGCTATCAGCCTTCAGCTATCAGCTATCAGCTTTCAGCCTTCAGCTGAAGGCTGAAAGCTATGTTAAATAATGGTTAGGTCGGTCGTACAATCGAAAAAGTGGGCCTTGCTCATATCAAACACCACCGTCAAATCTTGATTGGGAGCGGCGCGCTCATGGGCAGGAAACCGTGCGACAAAAAGGTGTTTCCCGGTTGAGAGGTGGAGATAGGTCTCGGCCCCCATAGGTTCACTCACCTCAACCGTAGCCGAGAGCGTATTGTCCTCCGAAACCTCTGTGACAGACAGCTTGTCGTAAATATCCTCCGGCCGGATTCCAAAGATGACATCCTTCTCCCGGTAGGGAGCAATCCTCTCATGCATATTGTCCAGAATCTTGACCTTGAAATTCCCTTCATCGAAATAGAAGGATCCATTTGCGCCCCGAACCCTTCCCTTCATGAAATTCATGGGAGGGCTCCCGATGAAGCCCGCGACAAAACGGTTGACCGGCTTATCATAAATGGAAATCGGATCGTCGTTCTGCTGGATCTGGCCCTCATGCATCACGACGATACGGTCCCCCATAGAAATGGCCTCCACCTGGTCGTGGGTCACATAGAACATCGTGGATTGGAGCCGGCTATGGAGCTTGATGATCTCCGCCCGCATCTGCACCCTCAGCTTGGCGTCGAGGTTGCTCAAAGGCTCGTCGAACAGAAACACCTGGGGCTTGCGCACGATGGCCCGTCCCAAGGCCACCCTCTGCCTCTGCCCGCCTGAAAGCGCCTTGGGCCGGCGGTCCAACATCTTCTCCAGCCCCAGAATGACGGCCGCCTCCTCCACGCGCTTTCGAATCTCCGCCTTGGGGTAGCGCCGGAGCTTAAGCCCGAATGCCATATTTTCATACACGCTCATGTGGGGATACAGGGCGTAGTTTTGAAAGACCATGGCGATCTCGCGTTCCTTGGGCGCGACATCGTTTACCCGCCGCCCTCCGATATAAATGTCCCCGGCACTGACCTCCTCGAGTCCGGCCACCATGCGCAACGTGGTGGTTTTGCCGCAGCCCGAGGGCCCTACCAAGACGACAAACTCCCTGTCGCTCACCTTAAGATCAATCGCGCGGACGGCCTCGACATCATCACTAAACCTCTTCGTCACCTTCTCCAGCCTGACCTCTGCCATGTTCCGGTTATGCCCTCCCTTTTGAGCCGGCGATGCGCGCCTGCCCCGCGGTCGCCGAAGGCGACTTTGCGGGTGCCTGTCCGTTCATGAGATAATGCAAGAGCTGTGAAATAGTCTTTTTGAGATCACGTCTCGCCACGACCATGTCGATCAGTCCATGCTCCAGAAGAAATTCAGAACGTTGAAAACCCGGGGGGAGCTTTTGCCGGATGGTCTGTTCGATGACGCGAGGTCCCGTAAACCCCAAAAGCGCCTTCGGTTCCGCGATGACCAGATCCCCCAGCGAGGCATAACTGGCCATGACCCCTGCCATGGTCGGATTGGTCAAAACTGAAATATAGGGCCGTCCGGCCTTTTGGTACCGGGCTATGGCCGTGCTTGTCTTGGCCATCTGCATAAGGCTTAAGACGCTTTCATACATGCGCGCACCCCCTCCGGAACCCGAGACGATCACGACCGGCAGGCGTTCTTCGTGGGCATGCTCCACCAGGCGCGTGAGCTTTTCCCCCACCACAGAGCCCATGGACCCCATGATAAAGCGCGAATCCGTCACCCCAAACGCTACCGTCACTCCATCCATACGGCCGGTCCCCGTTACACAGGCCTCTTTAAGACCTGTTATTTTGCGGTCTTCCGCAATCTTTTCGGTATAGGTCTTCGGTCCCTTAAAGGAGAGAAAATCAACGGACTCAAGGTTCGGCTCGCGCTCTTTAAAACTTCCGGAATCCAGGAGCAGATTGATACGTTCAGAAGCCCCCAGAGTGAAGTGATACGAACACCTGGGGCAGACCATCAGGTTGTCCGCAAGATGCTTGTTAAAAATAGCCCTCTCGCAGTCCGGGCACTTCGTCCAAAGGCCGGCCGGGATTCCGCGTTTCCGGGGTCTTTCGCTGCGGGGGTCCGCTGGCTTCCCAAAAAGGGGCATTTACCTAACCGATTGCGTGTGAGATAGTAAAATCTGAAGGTAACGGCGCGTGTATTTAAAGAAGTATACTTCTTTCCAAAACTAATGTCAAGCAAACTGAAGCAAGCGCCTTTTTCTTAACATATTAATATAACTAGGGTTTTGCGACAATGGCACGTTTCATGCTATAATTTCATGAACAACAACAAGGATGCCTCACATTCTCCATGGCACTCGAAACCAGACTGACGCAGAAGCTCACAACCCAGCTCACCCTTACCCCCCAACTCAAGTTATCCATAGATATCCTCCAACTCCCCATCCTGGAGCTTGCCGCAAGGATCCAGCAGGAACTTGCTGAAAATCCTGTTTTAGAGGAAGACGACGACTCCCGCTCCGCCGAGCCTTCCGATCGCCCAGACGGCGAAGCCTCCCGCAATAAGATGGAGCAGGAGTGGGATGCCAAGGACGTGGCACTCGCCAACCTCGTGGAAAGCTGGAAGGAAAGCTTTCAGACATCCCTCAACGAACGCCCTGAAGATATCCAGTCAAAGTTAGATTATTTAGAAACCCTGATTTCAAAGCCGCCCACCCTGGCCGAGCACCTCCTCCATCAATACGGCCTGATATCATCCGGCGAAGAGGAGAAAAGAATTGCGGAAACCATTATAGGAAATTTGGATGAAAACGGCTATCTGAAATCTACTATAGAGGAAATGGCCCAAGATCTGCAAAAAGAGCGGGGCCTAGTGGAGGAGGTCCTTAAAAAGGTGCAGGGGCTTGACCCGCCCGGAATCGCGGCCCAGGACCTCAAGGAGTGCCTGATCCTTCAGCTCGCCCGGCTTCCCCAATCCAACCCACGACTCATCGCGGAAAGAATCGTGCGCGGGGCGCTGGCCTTCCTCGAGAAAAAGCAGTTTGCCAAGATAGCGAGGGCGCTTTCGCTCACGCAGACTGAAGTCGCCCACGCCGTTCGGGTCATCTCCGAACTGGAGCCCAAGCCGGGCCGCCGCTTCAGCAATGAGCGGGTGATCGCCGCCGTGCCGGATGTGGTCATTCTGGACAAAGACGGCGAACTCAACCTCGCCGCACGGGATGAAGACCTGCCCCGCTTGAGGATCAGCGAGCGCTACCGCAGGATGCTCAAGGACCCCCGTCTGGACAAGCAGGCAAAAGATTTCATACGGCAAAAAATGCAGCTCGCGGCCGGCTTCATCCGCGCCGTCGATCAGCGCCACACGACGCTCATCCGCATTGCCAAGGAACTCGTAACCACGCAGAAACTCTTTCTCGAGAAAGGCATTGAATACTTAAAACCCCTGCGCCTTAAAGACATCGCCCGCGCCACGGGCCTGCATGAATCCACCATCAGCCGCACGGTGCAGAATAAATACATTGAGACGCCCAACGGGGTTTATCCGCTCAAGCACTTTTTCAGCCGGGCCATCCCGTCCCAAAACGGAGATCCCATGAGCCAGGCCAGCATTAAAGACCGCATCCGGCGCCTGATAGACGAGGAAAGCCCGGGCGAGCCCTTGAGCGACGCCCAGGTCACCCGCGTATTAAAAAGCGACGGCGTGGCCATTGCCCGCAGGACGGTGGCAAAGTACAGGGAGGAGCTCAAGATTCCGCCTACCCATGAGCGCAGGAGAAAAGATAGACATGAAACCGTTATGAGGGAGGAGAGAGGAAGGAAGAGAGATGAGAAGGTTTAGTCTCAAATCTCGAGTGCCACGTCTTAAGCCTATCTGTTGGGGAGTCCGGATTGCGGATTGGGAATTGCCGATTGGGCGGTTTTCGACCTGAATTCCTGCATGACGAGACCTTCTGCAAGATCCTCCACGCGATGAGAAAATTCTAGGTCCCGGGGAACAAGGGCGATCCTGGAATAAGACGGCGGGGTCGGCAGGCGAAAACGAAGGCCCTCCGGGGTAAACGTTTGACTCATGGCCTGCGAGACGAGTTCCACCACCTCCACGCGCGTTATCTCACCCTCGGCGTGCACCCGGTCTAGAAGCGACTGAACCAGCCCATCCACGTCTGCCGACGTCACCTCATCCGCCGCAAAGGCAACGCACCCCCACCCCGCGAGCGCACAAGCCACCATGAGCACGAGCATCTTTTTCACGATGTACCCCCACCTATAAGTTTACCTGGCGCAGCACACAAACACCAACCGCCAATCAATTCTGTGCGTATCTCGCATGCCATCGTCCGTCAATCGCCTGTCGTGAGGGGTGTGTGATGGGTGGTGAGACAGACCCATCACCCATCACTCAACACACACGACAAACGTTGCTCGTTCTGAAATCGCTTCACGAGCGACGCTTCACGCACCCCGCACCCCGCACAACGCATCCCGCACAACGCGCCCCGCACAACGCATCACGCAGCTAAGAGGTCCCTCACCTCTTGCACGAACTTTTTGGTCTCGATGGGCTTGATGATACAGCGATCGAAACCCGCCGCGCGGATCTTCTCCTGCTCCTCTCTCATGGCGAGCGCGGTCCAGGCAATGACCTTGACCGACCTGGACTTTTCCTTCGCGCGCACGGCCTTGAATAGTTCGAAGCCGTCCATATCCGGAAGATTGATGTCCATGAGAATAAGGTCCGGAGTTTCCGTCTTGAGCATCTGAAGGAGCTCCTGTCCGCTTTGAGCGGTGACCGCGCACATCCCGTGGAGCTCGAGGAGATCTACCGACAACTTGCGGTTCATCACATCGTCGTCCACCACGAAAATCTTCTTTTTCATATCGTCAGCCATTTCGAGTTACCCCCTCCTACCCTGTGGTTATGCGGCTTTCTTGCATGGCTCCCCCAGCGCTCGGTGAACTTCCCTAAGAAGGTCATTCTTGGAAACAGGTTTGGTGAGCGTATCCGCAGCACCCAGGGCCCGGGACCTGGTCCGGTCGCCCATGGTGCTGATCATAAGAACAGGGATGGCTTGGGTCGTCTGATCTTTCTTGAGTTCAGTCAAGACCTCCCAGCCGTCCTTCTTAGGCAACATGACATCCAGCGTCACGAGGTCCGGACGCGCCTTTTTTGCCAAATCAAATCCCTTCACACCATCCTGCGCCACCTGAACCTGGTAGCCAGCTTTCGAAAGGAGTGCGGAGATGAGCTTGGCGGCCTTAGGATCGTCCTCTATCACCAGAATCCTGTTCCCCCGGCCCGTGTGCGGTAGCGGTCCGGCCTCAACCAGCGCCTCGATGCCCCGAGAAACCTCGCCCTTGTTTGCCCCTGCGGGACCCTTAACCGGCAAGGCAAATGAAAAACAGGTCCCCTTGTCTTTCCCTTCGCTCTCAAACCAGAGCTCGCCTCCGTGGAGTTCGACCAGTTTTTTCGCGAGCGGCATCCCGAGCCCGGTCCCCGCATACTTTCTGGAGTACGCGCTGTCGATTTGCTCAAATTCAGCAAAGACCTTGTGACGGTCCTTTTCTTCAATACCGATTCCCGTGTCCCGGACTGAAAAAATGACCGTGCCTGTGTCGCGCTGGCCGGCCTCAATACTGATCCGGCCCCCTTCAGGCGTAAACTTGGTTGCGTTGGAAAGGAGGTTAAAGAGGATCTGCTTGAGCTTACGCTTGTCGGCGCGTAGTCCGCCCACGCTGTCCGCAATAGAGGCGGAAAGCTTGAGCCCCTGCTTGAGGGCCCTTTCCTTGATGATCGTGATGGCGCTTTCGACGACCTCCCGAACGTTTACTTCTTCAAGCTCCAGCTCGAGCTTTCCCGCCTCCACCTTGGCGAGATCCAAGATGTCATTGATGAGCGAGAGGAGATGCCGTCCGCTCTCCAGGACATCCGTGACGTACTCTTTTTGCTTCGGGTTCAAAGCGCCGAAGCTCTCGTCCCGGAGGATCTCGGAAAATCCTATAACCGAATTGAGCGGGGTTCGGAGCTCATGCGACATGTGCGACAAAAACTCCGATTTGGACTTGCTGGCCGCCTCCGCCGCCTCCTTTGCGAGCTTAAGGTGCTGCTGGGAATCAGAGAGGTTTTGCGCCATCTCGTTAAAGCTGGCCCCGAGAAGCCCCAGCTCATCTTTTGAACTCAAGCGGGCGCGTGCCTCGAGGTCTCCCGCACCTACACGACGCGCCGCCCCGACCACAGCGCCCAGCGGGCCCGTGATACGTCGGGCGACGAGGAGACTCGCCAGCATACCTAAGAGGAGCACCCACCCCAGCACCACCCACTCGTTGTGGATCATGGTGTCGATCTTCGCCACCGCTTCCTGTGTCAATTGATCCGTCAGCCGGTTGATCTTCTCCAGTATCTGCGCATTCAGGCGGCTGACCGAGCCCGCCGCAGAACGCACCTCCGGCACGCGGCTTAAGATAAGGTCCACATCCTGCGAAATCGGTCGATAGGCCTCCCGTATCTCTTCAAGCTGCTGGCGCACCGCGGGCGACTCCACCCCTTCTAGACCCAACTCCTCCGAGCCATTGAGGAGTCCGGTAATGATCTCGCTGACCAACTGGTTGAGCTCGGCGAGCTCCTGCCGCGCCCCATCGTCACCCCCCCAATAGGCGAAGGCCGCCTTTGCAATCCTCTGTCCCAGGGCGTCAAGCTCCGAGGCAAAGGCAATGTCTTCCGCCCCGAGCCACCCAGCTCCCATCCCCTCAATCAGGCGGCTGAAGAGCCGGGAAACGAGCGGGATGCGACCGGCCAGATCCTCCAGGGCCAGGTGTACCTCGGGCATCTGACGCATCAAATCCATAAACCGCTTTCTCAAATCCTCCCAGCGCGCCGATATTTCATCACACTGAATACGGGCCTCCGCCTTGAAGGAGGTGGCCGATTCAATCCGGCTCACATGGATCTTGAGATCCGCCAGACTGGCTGCGTAGACGGACATGAGATTCTCCAGCACTGGGATGCGCCCGAGATCGCCCGAGCGGAGGGCATGGGCCTCCTTGGACATCTTCTGAACAAGAAAGCGCAGTTCCCCCCCAGCCTTTATCATCTGCGCATCCTCGGCCTGGGTCTGCATCGTAGTGACCGTATAGGTCACGACGTAAGTCAATGCGATGGCGAAGAGCGAGCTCAACAGTATGAGTTTGCCGCCGATGGTAAAACCGCGTACTTTAAAAACCGCGACTTGCCGTGTCAATGGGTTGGTCTCCGAGAAAAATTGTGCTTTCTATGAAAATACAAAGCACATATAAAATATAAACTATTACAAGCGCAACATGCAAATAGTGATATGTGTCTAACACAAGTAATCATATATAGTTACGATATAGTAGTTGCTTATTTTCATGTTCACTTTTGGCTGATTACTTGCACAATGCATGTACGCCCTAACTTTAGGAAAATGAGCAGAATATTGACAACTCACCCTTAAATCAAGTAATTTATGTGCCAATGCTTACATTTGCCAAAGATAGTTCAGAAATGCGCTTGTCGCCAGGCGGGGCGGTCTTTCTGCGGACTGCCTTTATCGCACTTTATCTCCTGGGGTGCGCGTCTGCCCCGGCTCAAGAAGACAAGTCTCAAGTGAAAGATCCTTTTCCGCTTGAAGAGCCCTGGGTTGAGGCCCTCCCTGTGCCTTACGATCCGGAGCTTGAGCAGCAGATCCAGGAGGTGCAGGAGTCAATTAGCACGCTTCACGAGCAGATGGTCCGGAGGAAGGCCGCGTTGGAGCAGGCTTTAGAGCCCGGCGAGGAAGGCCGCATACGGGAGGAGCTCTCACAACTCAAGCACGAGCGGGATGCCCTTGAAAAAATGTTACACAACCTCGTTGACGAGGCCAGGGCGTCCGAATGGACCAAGATAGACGAGGCCTTAAAGCGCACGCGCCGGCTGGATATCCTGGAGGATAGAAAGGAGCGCAAGGAAGAAGCGGTGCGCGATAAACGCGATGAAGAGCTGCAATAACCTGCGTACGAAATCTCAGAGGGTTTTAAGCGGGCTCGTGTGGGCCCTCTTCTTTTGCCTGTTCACGCAATCGGTCCTGGCCCAGGAAAAAGAGCTCCCTCCCTTGACGGCAACCCTCTCGACCGAGCAGGCCCTGGCCGCCATCAAGGAAAGGGCCAAGAAAATCGTCGAGGCGCGCAAGAAAGCTAAGCGGCTTAAAATATCTGGCGAGCTCTCCACCGTGGCCGCATATGAAACCAACCCTTCCAACGGCGCCACTCACAAGGGTGATACGTATTTTGAGGAGGACGCCTCGGTCACCCTCTCCAAGAAGCTCTCGAATACTTGGCGCTGGAATGCGAGCTACAGTGAATCCTATATCAGTTATCTCGAATACACCGACGGGACCTACTTCACCCAGACCTTGACTGCCAGCAAACTGACATGGAACCCAGGCAAGATGTGGCGACTGGAAGGCTGGACGGACTTGGACTACAACTGGTATCCGCGCTCGAACGGTTCCAGCTACCGCCAGATTAAGCCGGTGGGACGCATCCGGCAGAATTTAACCGATATCTTCTTCCACCAATTGCAATACGAATGGTTTTTCCGGGACTACATCGATAAGAGCGCCGACGATGGAGAGGGGACGGATACCGAAGACAGACGCCACGATATCCGTGACCGCCTCCGGTACAAGGTGGGGGCCACCATCCACGACTGGCTTTGTACCGTTGAGAACGCCTGGTACTCGAATCAGTCCAATGACCAGCGCGAGGATTACTACGATTATGACGTCTACAAGGTAACGGGCTCGCTCAACGGTGATCTCACAGAGAAGTTAAGCGTGAGCCTTAGTTACGCCTGGGAGCGCAAAAACTACGAGCACCGGCTGGTGAGCAATCTTGACAATGCCCGTTACGACGATAAGAACTCCATTACCCTCTCGGCCACCTACACCATCAATGACGACTGGAAGGTGGGGGGCAAGGTCGACATTAATGACCTGGAATCCAACCAGCCGAGCGGCGAATACACGGACATCACAAACAGCCTCACTGTAACCCGCAGCTTTTAGCGGCCCGCAAGAATCCTTAAAATGAAGCCCCCCTTTCCCGGTAAACGGGAAAGGGGGGTTGTCTTTTGCTTTTAAACCGCGGTCTACAGTATCGGGGTGTGGCCGTGGCCCAAGTGCTCCGCAACCTCTTCGGGCGTGAAGCCCTCGAAGCTGTGTTCGTTAGGATCGGGATCGGGATCGGGCTCCGGCTCTGGCTGTGGCTCGGGCTCCGGCTGTGGCTCGGGCTGTGGCGGAGGAGGAGGCGGCGGGATATAGTTGTCATAATTTTGATTTTCGAAATCCCGCGGCTCAAAATCCTGATAATTCTGCTCGAAGTCCTGGAAATTTTGCTCAAATTCCTGGTAATTCTGTTCGAAGTCCTGGTGATTCTGTTCGAACTCCTGGGAATACTGCTCGAACTCCTGCGAAAATTGCTCGAACTCGTTCGAGTACTGCTCGAAGTCCCCCATATTTCCCTCGAACTGCTCGGGGCCCATGCCTTCGAACTGCTCTGGGTGAAAGCCCTCGAAATGCTCGGGGTTCATCCCTTCAAACTGCTCGGGGTTAAAGCCCTCGAACTCCGTCCCGATGCCGTCTTGAAATAGCTCACCCATCTCGCGCATCAAGGACTCGCGGGTAGCGGGGTCAGCCGCCTCCCAGGTCTGCCGCATCTCATTCATTTGCTCAAATTCGGCCTGGCTGATCTCACCGCTCGCAAGGGCTTCCTGGAGATCCCCCTCGGTGGGGGCTTGCATTTCCCCTATGGGGCCCTGAAATTCACCCATGGGACCCTGAAATTCCCCGCCGGGGCCGGGACCGCGAAATTCCCCGCCGGGACCGCGAAATTCACCCATCGGGCCTTGAAATTCCCCGGCGGGACCGGGACCACGAAATTCACCGGGCCCTCCGAACCGCTCGGGACCGCCCCTGTAGGGGCCTTCACCTCGAGAAAAGCCCTCAAAGCCGAGTTGTGCCATGTGTATTTCGCGCTCGCCGGCCCCCCGGCTCAACGCCTCCCCTTCCCACTCGCGGAACATCTCCCGCGCGTGCTCCATCATTTCCGGAGAAGGCATATAGCGCTCGCCGACCTCAAAAGCGGCCATGGCCCTTTCCCCCTCTTGAAGCATAAGCTCCATTTCCTGGGCCGCTTCCGGATCTACAGCCCTAAGCCGCTCGATCTCCGCCAGGGCCTGGCCCTGGTTAAGCTCAAATTGCTCACGGGCCGCCTCGCGCACCTGGGGCGGGATCTCGACACTAAGATCGCGGCCGGACCGCATGATGTCCGCCGCTTCGCGCACCACCGCGGCGCGCTCCATCGGGTCCGTCACGCAGTCCTCCGCCAGATCACGCACGGCCCCCGCAAGCTCCGCGTCCTGCGCGAGTTCCGGATCGTTCTCGATGTAGGCCTCGACAGCCGCTGCGAGAACCGGGTCCGTGGTTGCCAATTGAGCCTGGGCGGTCTCTAGATATGCAGGATTTAATACCAGCGCCATAGCGAGCGCGAGGTGCGTCGAAACCTTAAGTGCGGTACCCATATTCATCTCCTCCCTTATGCTGTTACTTTCTTACATAGGCTGCGGTTCGTATTCCTCTGGATTAGGCCTTTCCTCCACCTCGACCGGTTGATCAAAATCGAGGTCGAGTTCGATGGTCTCATGCTCGTATTCCGGCGCGTCGTACTCGTGCTCCAACTCTGGAGTTTCGTAGTCCGCCTCCGGGGCTTCGTAATCCGGCACCTCTGACTCATTTTCGGCCGCCTCAAAATCGCTTTCTACTGCCTCGTATTCGTGGTCCAGCCCCTCATACTCATTTTCCATGGCTTCGTATTCGTGCTCCATGGTCTCGAAGTCGTGTTCCGCTGAAGGTGCTTCGTAGTCCGATTCCTGGGCCTCGTGATCTGTCAATCCCTCCATCTGGGATTCGTTCTCTTCTCCCGGATCTCCGTAAAAATCTGATGGCTCGTACTCGTCATTCCGAAGCGCGTCTTCTTCCCCACTGTAATCCACCCACTCCGATGGCTCGCTATTTTCCAAGTATTCGTTCTCCAACTCAAAACCAGAGTCCCGGAGCTCGCTCCCCCACCGCTCCTCCATCTCTTGACGGAACTGCTCGAATTCCTCCGGAGCAAACTCTCCGTGCTCTTCGCCCGTGAAGGGGTTCTCCGTCTCCCACTGCTCTTTCATGATGGCCTGTTCCCCGGGGGTCGCGTTTTCGTACTGCTCCCACATCGCTTTTTGCTCGTCCGTCATCTCTCCAGGCAGTCCCTCTCCACCCTGGCCGTATGGGTCAAACCCCTGATTTTCGAAGATCGGATATCCACCGCCAGGCAGGGTCACCCCCTCCGGCAGCAGGCCTCCCTGAGTCAGGAGCTCCGGGGTACCCTCTCCCAGGTTTCCACCTTCACCTTCCTGGCGGAAAGACTCCATGGCATCACGGGCAAGGGCCTCCGCTTCTTCAAGGCTTAATCCATGCTCCGCTTGCAAGTTAGCGACGAGGTCCTCGAAGCTCACCCCCTCTGCCCCACCCTCGGATAACGAGGCGGCATCGGGACTCACCGCATCCTCTGCCTCATCAGCCGCTTGAACGGCGGGTGCACCTAAAAGAATTAAACCCAAAATGAGAACGCTCAAAACTTCCTTCAGCCACTCTGTACGGCTCATGTTGTCTCTCCTCTTCGCTGGCTTTAGTCCACAAAAAAGCCCTTTCCAGTTAAGGAAAGGGCAAAATAGTATGGTTAAGCTTTAACCACCTGGCAACTGGCTATCCGCCAAACAGCGCGGCGGACCCTATAGCTTTGCGCCCCCGCCTTACGACGGGTTTGCCCTTTTCAGGAAATCATCTAACTAGAAGTGTACCGCATAAAGTCGTAAGATGCAAAAAAACACATCCTATCTAACCCATTTAAATTAAATAGGATAGATATATGTGCCTTTATTCCTCCCGTACCGGGCGCTCTACCTCGCGCCCTTCGGTCCCCACATCCTCTTGGGGGGTTTCAGCCAACTCCTCACGCCTTCCTGAAAGAAGGGCCCGAAAACCACGAACGAGCCTCTCCTTGAGTTCGGCGATGGACCCGCGCTCCCCCGCGCCCGCGTTTTTGATCGCAGATAATGCCCGGCTGCCACCACTATCCTGTGCGTCTGCGCTTCCACAGAAAAAGATAAGGGCCAAGCTCAACATGACCAGCGGGACAACGCGGCGCATATAGCCCTCTTTTACCCCGTGCGTATCTCGTATCTCGTGAAGCGTATCTCGACAGCCCCTTGTCATGCGAGCCTCGTTCGTATCTCGTATCTCGTGAAGCGTATCTCGCAATCGAATATTACTACGTTTGCGCTTCACGCTTCACGAGCGACGCTTCACGCAACAGGCTACTGAACGTTAAAAGAGCCCGCGAGGGGATCTCACGTCGCGCCGGCTCTTAGATCCATCTAATTTGAAACGCCGGCGCTCCCTAAGGGGGGTGCTCGCTAACAACGCAAATTTCGCGCAGCTACGCACCCCCCTTAGATTCCCCCCTCAACGCTTTCAACCTTGCTCAGGTGGAAAACTCCCGTTTTCCCCCTGAAACCCCTTTTCCCGTTCGATCCCACTCGCTAAGCAAACCTAGTAAGATAACTAAGCCCGCGAGTGGGATCGAACCACCGACCTGAGCTTTACGAAAGCCCTGCTCTACCAGCTGAGCTACGCGGGCGTTAAAAACCGTACTTCGAACTTCGTACTTCGGGCAATCTTCTGGTTATAGCTTCTTCGCGATCGCGGTGTAAACCTCCTCGGCGAGCTTCTCCCGCGGCAGAAGGTTCTTGCGTGCCGTAACACGCATCTTGGTGGATGCCTCGGTGATCTTGACGAGCTCAACGGTCACGTCCGTGTCAGCAACCTTTCCTTTTAGGACGCCTCCCGCCTCATCATCGGAGGTGAGCGTCCCCTTTTCCTCAAGCACCGCCTTGGCCGCCTTCCAAATGCGGTCATACTTGGCGTCCGAAAAACCCTCCGCGCTCCCCTGGACCATGGCGTAGGTCCCGGCCGCGGCCCCGGCGCCCACGAGGGCGAGGGCGCAACCTGATGTGGTCAACGCAATACAGGACAGAAGGATCAAAACGAGCTCTAAGCTGCCGCCTCGCGTGCAGCACCTTGCGGCTTGAGGAAGTTGACTATGGACAGTGGACAGCGGACCCACGACGGACGACGGACGACGGACGACGGACGGGACAATTCTATTTGCTATCATTTCTCGCTCCTTTACTTTGATAAAGCAACTTGAGTGTCGAGACCAATTCCCTTAACGGGATCTGGCCGTCAAAGGGGATGAGACCTGTGTACGCGATGAGAGATCCGGCGGTCGGGAACAAAACCCGCGAAAGGGTCCCGCGTGGCCCCAGTGAAATGGTGATGATGTTTTTCCTGCGGTGCCTCCTGGTAAATTCATACATCCTCAACACATCATCCCCCTTTTTTGCCAAGACCGCGATCTTGGTGATCTGGGCGCCCAGTATCCGGGCCCGCCGCAGCCGTTCGGTCAGGAACTGGTCGGGAGGCGTGTGCCCGAAATGGTGATACGAAAGGATGAGCGGTTTGCGCGCCTTTTTAAGCAAAGGCCCCAGGGCGCGCACGAGGGCCGCCGAGGCAAGCTCTACATCTACCGCGTCTACCCAGGGGAGGACTGCCTGATAGAGCTTAAGCCGCTCAGCGGGTGAAAGGTCGGCCAGCCCCCCTTCGGAGGAACTGCGCACTGTCGCGATGATAGGAAGCCCGTGCTTCTTGAGACCCTTAATTTCCCCCAGCACAGAAAGGAGGTCCAGATGTGCAAAGCGGTCGATGCGGGCCTCCAGGATGTGGACTCCCTGATCCCGGGCATTTCGCAGGAGGGCCGTGTCCCGGTCGACCACCAGCGCGACACAGGGCCCGCACCCCAGCCGCGCTCCGCCAATCTGAAGCATATCGACTACTCCGCTTTTGTTTGCTACAATAAAGACCAATCAAAGAGAGGAAAACATGCCACGAACAAACGTTCTCCGGAATGCGGATCTATTTCTCTGTCTGGCTGTGATCCTTGCCGCAGGGCTTGTTCTCGAATCACCTGCGGCATCCGAAACGGAAAAAGAGACCAATACGAGCGTACTCAAAGAAGTGGGGGGGGTGCAATTTCTGGTGGAGCCTGACCGCGAGATTGAAAAAGACCCTATTACCGGCGTGCTCATGCCGGAACCCCTCGACCGCTATGTAGCTCGTAAGTACAGCACCTTGAAGGAAGACACCGAGACCAGGATCAAGGACCTGGAATCCAAGATCGCGGACCTGGAAAAAAAGATCACTTCTCTGGAAGACGTGCTGCGCCGCCCTTTGATCCCGCAAGCTGTCCAGGAAGATTCCACCTATTGACTCCCGTCCTTCGGTGCGTGACCAAAATCGCGCGCCGTAAATAGCGCGACGAGCTCGCACCCTTCCTGGGCAAGCCTCTTGGCCGCCCCCTCCATCCGGTCCACCACAGCCAGCACCTTACTGACCACACAGCCTGCCTCGCGCACCGCTTCAATCGCCATGAGGGAGGAGGTCCCCCGGGTGACCACGTCATCGATAATAATGACCTTATCGCCGCCCGCGAGCGGTGTGCCATGAATACGGTCCGTCACGCCGTGATCCTTGGCCTGGGACCGCACCATAAACGTGCCGACCGGCTCATACGGCGGCCCTGCCGCGCTCAAGGCGGCCATGGCCCCCGCGATGGGGTCCGCCCCGACCGAGGGCCCCCCCACAGCCGCCACGTCTTCATCCCGGATCATGTCTAAAAAAAGACGTGCAATGAGATAGGCCCCCCTGGGGTGAAACGTCACCCGCTTGGCGTCCAGGTAATAATCGCTTGAGCCCCCGGACGCAAGCCGGAAATGCCCGCGCCGGTATGCCTTTTCTTTAAGGAGCGCGAGGAGCTCCTGCCTCATGCCGGCGCCTTCTGACATGCCCCCTCCAACACGCTGTGGTACACCTCCTCGACTTCATCCGTCATATGATCGACCGAAAATTTCTCCTCAACGATCTTTCTCCCCATCTCTCCCATTTTGCGCGCGAGCGAGCGATCCCGGCTTAGGAGCTCCATATAGCGGCTGATCTCTCCCACATCCTGCACCGGCGTAAGAAATCCGGAGATCCGGTCTTCCACTATGGTATCGATGGCCCCGATCCTGGAAGCGATCACGGGTAGTCCCACCGCCATGGCCTCCAGCACAGAGAGCCCAAAGCCTTCCTGCCAGATGACGGGAAATACAAAGACATCGATCACGGAAAGCGGCTCTGTGGGATCCCGTACGGCAGGAACAAAACAGACCTTGCGATCCAGCCCGAGTCCGTGGGCTACCCGCACGACCCGGTCCTTGTAATCCCCGTCCCCGACGATGAGACCCTGCACCCGCCGATCCGGATATTTTTCTTTTAGCGCCGCGAGCGAGCGCAAAAAGAATTCATGGCCTTTCACCTGGGCGACACGCGCCACGATTCCAAACACAATCGAATCCGAGGCCAGGCCGTAGGACCGGCGGATACGCATTTTTTCCTCGGGGCTCGCTACCTTTAAGAAGCGCCCGACATTGAGGCCGTTGCGCACCAAGACCACACGGCTTTCGGGCACGCAAAAATCATCTATGAGATGCCGCCGCACGATATCGCTGATGGCAATACTCTTGACGCCCCAGCAGGGAAAGAGCCTGCGGCCCAGGCGCCTTTTGTAGAGACCGTGGCACGTCGCGATGTTGGGAATGTCCGCCGCCCGAAACACGCATTCGGCCGCCACTTGAGTGACCCGCGTGTGTGCGTGGACCACCTGAATCTCATGCGCACGGATCCAGCGGATGAGCGCCGGGATGGCCTTCCAGAGCCGGGGGCTAAGCTCACTCTTGGTGCGGATACCGAGCGGCAAGACCTGGGCCCCCGCCTCGGCGATCTGGGGGGAAAGTTCTCCCCCCGACGAGCCGACGGTTACCTGGTGACCGCGTTTGACCAATCCTGAAACGAGATCCGCGAGGTGACTCGTGATCCCGCCAATATTGAGGTGGGTGGTGAGTATCAGGATCCTAATTTTTGATATCCCTGCCAAGCACACGATTGATGGCGCTTACAAGGGACTCAAGCTCATCATGCTTGCGGACGCGCAGCGCATGGTACTCTTTGCCTTCTGCCATTCGAATAAGCTCCCGCTCCAGACGGAGTATGGGCCCCGCAATGCGGTTGGACACGAGGAGTGACGCCCACAGGATCAATATGCATACGAGAGGGAGCAGAAAAAAAAGGGTAAGGCCCGCGCGGGCAAGAGCGGGCTTAAGGACCTGCGCAATCCCCTCGGGGACGACCATCTCCGCTGCCGCCGCCTCCCAGAAAACCATGAGGATGGCGCCCGACACGACCAGGAGGGGGACAACCATACCCAATGCGATGAACAAAAGGTACTTAAATTGTATGCCGAAATGAGCCAGATGCCTCCTGCGATACTTCATACCCCCTCCTTGCCCCGGTTGAACCAGAGCGAGACAGCACCCCAGTCTCC
The DNA here is from genome assembly GCA_016190205.1 of Candidatus Omnitrophota bacterium. Classification (GTDB taxonomy): domain Bacteria; phylum Omnitrophota; class JACPQZ01; order JACPQZ01; family JACPQZ01; genus JACPQZ01. The sequence goes on from JACPQZ010000013.1 coordinate 32,763, forward strand.
CACCTGCTCTCCCAATGACGAACGGATGACGCGTACGGAGCGGTAGCTTTCAGGCCACGTGGCCCTGCGCAGGGCACGGCGCACAGGCCCCAAAAGAAACTCCCCCGCCTTTGAGACACCGCCGCCCAGGGCGATGACGGAGGGATTCACAACCTGAACCACCTGCGCCAGCGCAAGCCCCAGCCACTCGGCCGCCTGAAGCCAGATCTTAAGCGCTGTCGGATCACCCCCCCGGGCAGCGCGCTCTACGAGAATAGCGTTGAGGCGCCGGGGTTCGCCCCCGCACAGTTTACGCAGCACACGAGAAGCCCGAGCGCGCACAGCCGCGCGGGCCTCTGTGGCCAGGGCCGTCCCGCTGGCCAGGGCTTCCAGACATCCCCGTTTCCCGCACAGGCACTTGGGACCGCCGGGACTCAAAACCACATGCCCAATCTCGCCCGCGCCGAAACTCGCCCCGCGCCAGACGCGGCCGTCCAGCACGAGACCCCCGCCGATGCCGGTGCTCACCGTGACATAAAAGAGGGAGCGCGCTCCCCGGCCTCCGCCCTTCGTAAACTCCGCGAGCGCCGCGCAGTTTGCGTCATTATCCATCCGGACATCCAATTTCATCCGGCCCTGGACGACTCTTAAAATATTCAAGCCGGCAAGCTGTGGAAGGTTCGGGGCCCGGTAGATTACCCCTAAGTCAGGATTCACCGTTCCGGGACAGGAGATCCCGATTCCGCGCACGCGCGAGAGGGAGACCCGCGCACCCTGAAGCAGTGCCCTGGAATGGGACTCGATCTGATCGAAGATGGACGATCTTGAGATCCGGCGGCCAGACGCAAACACGCGCCTTGCCCATATCCGCCGCTCCGTCGCGAGCACCACAGAAATCTTGGTGCCACCCAGGTCCCACCCTAAGATGTAAGGTTTCATAGCGTGTCTCGTACTGCGTACAGCGTACAGCGTGATTCGTTCGTCGTACTTCGTATTTCATACTCCGTCACGTTAGCTTGCTGAGCTGAGCCGGAATCAACTTAAAGCCCTGCAATTTTTCAACAAGCGCGGATCCCCAAACCACGAAGTTCGAAGTACGAAACCTTATGCCATCGCCGTCGCAGCTGTTACCCATTTCACGCTATACGCCAAACGTTGCACGCCCAATATTGTACGCACGACGCACAACGCAGTACGAACCGAGCAACTCATCGGTGAAAAATGCCGAGGCCCAGAATCGAACTGGGGACGCACGGCTTTTCAGGCCGTCGCTCTACCGACTGAGCTACCTCGGCGTAAGAATCCGGCTATTTATCCAGGACGTCAATCCAGCCGGCGACCCAGCCCCCCTCCCCGGAAAAATAGGCCGCCTCCGCGCGGTCACCCACGGCAAGCGCCGAGACGTCCTCGGCGTACCCGCCCGCCTTCCAGATGATCGTTGCGTAGGGGTCAACGCCCAGCTCAAGCACCTGGCCTTGTTCGTCCCTGATCTGAACCCTGGAATCCTCAAGGCTTATGGCCACGATCTCGCCCAGGACCGCCTTCTCCTCGTCGTGCTCCCCCCAGGCAGGAAGGTTCTCCTGAAAGGGTCCTCCCACGGCAGGATGGACACCCAGGAGAATTAAAAGGAGTAGGACCTCAGCGCTCAACCGGGCCCCGGCCCGCTCTGTAAACTTGCTGCCGGGGCGGGCCGGGGGAACAGGGGAAAATGACGGGTGGTCTTGCATCTTATGGTTGCGCGTATTTTACCATATTCCCTATCTGCCTAAAAGGTATTGTCATACGTGCAAAAAAGCACTATACTATGCTCGGCCAGAATTACAGGAGGTAGACTACATGATGAAGCGAATTGCTGTTCTGGTTTTTGCCGCGTCACTGATCCTCGCCCCAGTGGCCGCGTTTGCAGGAAGTCCTTGGACCGAAGAGGAGGGTTATCCATCGCGGGCGGCCGGAAAATTCGGCTTTGGTCTTAAGAACGTCCTTTTGGGTTGGACCGAGATTTTTACCCAGCCATATGATGACGCCAAGGCGGGTGAAAACCCAATCACGAGTTTCGGCAAGGGTATATTCAACATGATCGGCCAAACCGTTGGCGGCGCCTTGCATTTAGCCACGTTTCCTATAACGGCAGTCGACATTCCGCTGCCGGAAAACGGGAATCAACTGCTTTAAGCGCACCGAAAAGTCTAAAAAGGCCCCGGTCGGTCCGGGGCCTTTTTTTTGAACGCAGCCTCAAGGACGTTCAACAAAACCGGATCCCCGGCCACGCACTGCGCCAAGGCCCGGTGGCCTGCAGGATTTAGGTGCCCGTCCCAGGCGTAGAAAAGGGCCTCCGTCTGCCCTGCACGGCGCATCCCCTCGAAGGAATTGATGAGCGGGATGCCCGACCGTCTTGAAAAGTCCTCGAATAATTCCAAGGCCCCCCGAGCCTCGTACACCTTCCCCTTTTCAAATCCGAAAGACGTCCTGCCCTCCGACCACTCGTCAGGCCCCACGTTAACGCCGTAGGGGTAGATCCCGATCAACAAGGGAATGCCATGCTCATGCAACAGGTCCCGGATCATCAGAATATATTTCTCGCTGACCGCCCAGTACGCCTTAAGAGATTCTGCCGTCCCGCCGTCGCGCAGGAGGAGCAGACGGTCGTTGTCCAGCACGGCATGGACGGCCTCGCGGCCCTCCTCGCGGGCCTTGAGCCGGGCGATCGCCACCTTGGCCGTCTCACCGGCGAGTTTCGCCCGGAGGTACCCCGCAAGCCCCAGGATGCGTATTTTCTGAAAGGTGCGGACCCCTTTGGTGTGGATATATTTGGCCAATGCAGACCGGTTCTGGATCCACTCCCAGCGGCTGAAACGCCCGTACGTGTACTGCGGGTCGCACCTTAAAATCCGGCCGTCCTCATCGAAGATCAGATTCTTTTGATACCAGTAATCGTCCCTTAAATCTCCCCAGTCATACCATAAAATAACCGCGTCGGGGTGAAACTCGAGGAAATCGTCCCTCAAAGAAATATAATGAAGGGTGGGAGAATAGCTGGAGACGCCCGCATTGACCACCTCGACCGGAAACCCCCGCTCGTTGAGATGCTCGCCCGTGAGATACGCAAAGGTCTCTTCGTCCCGCACCGGAAAGCCGAACGTGAACGAATCGCCCAGCATGAGGACGCGCACCGTATCGCGGGACACAATCGCGGAGGGCTCCTTCCCCCTCAGACCAAAACGGTTGGTGGTGATGTGCACGTCGAACTCTTTCGAGGTGTAATGATACGTCGTGGAGGGTTTCAACCTATGATGATAGTGGGGGTCTTCGATACCGGCGCTCACTGTCCAGCGCTTGACCCAGAATACCCGGAATCCGGCCTCCGCAATGAGGAGGGATACGAGGACGGAAAGTGCCGCGAGCACCAGACGCAAAAGCCGTCGCTCGGGTCTCGGGCCTTGGGTCCCGGGGCTTGGGTCCCGGGGCTTGGGTCTTGGGGTTCGGCTTTCGATACCCGATACCCTATACCCGATACCCGGACTACGCACCACGCTGTACGCTGTACGCACGACGGAACCTTTTAAAAAAGCGTGTAAATGAACGGGGCGAGCGGAGAGGTCTGGGCGAAGATGAGGATGAGACCGAATAAAAGGAGCACAGCCACCATGGGGATTAGCCACCAGAGGCGCTGCCTCCATAGAAAATAAAAGAGCTCACCCACGACCGAGAAACGATTCGAGAGGCGCCTCGCCCACTTCATGCCAGACCCCCGCTGGTGGATTTGCAAATCATCTCTTCTCCCATCACCACCACGTCCATGTCACTGCGTGAAAACGTCGAGAGGGCGTCGTCGGGGCTGTTGACGATCGGCTCCCCCTTCAAATTGAACGAGGTGTTTAAAACCGCCGGGACGCCCGTCCGGTCTTCAAACGCACGGATCAGCTCATAATAAAGCGGATTGGCCTTTTTTTCAACCATCTGCGCGCGGCCCGTTCCATCTACATGCGTGACGGCCGGAATGCGTGCGCGCATGTTCGGACGTATCGGGCTCACCATGAGCATAAACCGCGCCGGATCCAGGGGCCGGTCGGGAGGGTGCTCAATCACATCCCGGATGCCCCGGTCCAATATGGAGGGGGCGAAGGGGCGGAACGGCTCCCTGAACTTGATCTTCCGGTTGACTACCTCCTTCATGCGGGCTGCGCGGGGATCGGCCAGGATGCTCCGGTTGCCCAGGGCGCGGGGGCCCCACTCGGCCCGGCCCTGATACCAGCCTACCACCTGGCCCTCCGTCAGACGCCGGGCGGCCTCTTGGACCAGCGCGCGTTCATCCGAAAAAGTCTTCGGCTGAAATCCACGCCTTTGGACCGCATCCCGGATGGAGGCCCCGTCGAAGGACTTTCCCCAATAGGCGTGCTCCATCACAAACCGGCGCGGTTTTTGCAATAGGACGTGATACGCGTAAAGCGCGGCGCCCAATGCCCCGCCGGAGTCCCCCGCCGCCGGCTGAATGAAAATGTGCCGAAAGGGCGTCTCCCTTAAAACCCGGCCGTTCGCCACGCTGTTATAGCCGATGCCGCCCGCGATGCACAGGCGGTCGAGACCTGTTCGCGCATGGAGTTCACGGGCCAGTCCTAAGATCACCTCTTCGGTCACGAGCTGGACGCTGGCCGCCACATCCGCATAGTGCCGGCCCTCGCCATCTAAGGCGTCCTGCCAAACCTGCCCTTCTCCCCGCGTGAGCACGAAAGGGATGTCCGGATTTCGGGGCTTTCCAAACAATCTCTCGAACCGGGACGAAAAGGACCGGCGCGATGAATAATGGAAACTGAAGTAATCCATGTTGAGCCGGAAACTTCCTCTGCCTGCAGGCTGGATCACTTTCCAGACCTTGTCCGCGTAGCGGGGGGTCCCATAAGGGGCCATACCCATCACCTTGTATTCGCCCTCATTGACCTCAAAACCCAAGAAGGCGGTAAAGGCCGAGTACATGAGACCGAGGGAATGGGGAAAGCGCTGTTCGCAAAAAGAACGGATCTCATTCTTCCCCTTCCCGTCCCATGAGGCCCGGCCGACCCCCAGGGTGGTGGACGCCCATTCCCCCACCCCGTCGAGCGTCAAGATGGCGGATTCCGAATAAGGCGACGAAAAGAATGCGCTTGCGGCGTGCGAGAGGTGATGCTCGGAGAAAAGGATGCGCGCGGAGTCTACATCGAGGAGATCCTGGATCTGGGATTTGAGCCACAGCCGGCTCCCCAGCCAGCGGGACATGGCCCTGCGGAACTGATTAAACGACCGGGGAAACGTCTGGAGGGAGGTGAGGAGGATGCGCTCAAACTTTAAAAGAGGCTTCTCATAGAATACGACGTAATCCAGATCCCGCGACGTAATCCCCGCCTGGTCCAGGCAAAATTGGATGGCCAGGCGCGGAAACTCCGAATCGTGTTTCTTGCGGGAAAAACGCTCTTCCTCGGCGGCCGCGATGAGCTCGCCATCCTGGATAAACGCTGCGGCCGCGTCGTGGTAATAACAGGAGATGCCCAGAATGCGCATCGGTACCCTAAAACTGGGCACGCGCCCACTTCCAGAGGTCGGGCGCATCGGTTTTCGTATGCCAGAGTGAACCGCCCTGCGTGCGCAGATCGAGCGAATCCCGAAACAGGGCTTGAATGAAGACGGCAGGAAGAAGGACAACGAAATAAAGGATGGAGAATATGATCCAGCCCTGGACGCGCCCAATCCCCGCAGCCAGGATACGTAAGAAACCCAGAACGCGCCGCCAGACCACTTATTTCTTATTCGGTTGAGGCGTGACCCTTAAGTATGGCTTGAGGGCCTTATAGCCTCTTGGAAAGAGCTTTTTGATCTCTTGCTCATCCGTCAGGCTCGGGACGATGATGACATCCTCCCCGTTCTTCCAGTTGACCGGAGTAGCCACCTTGTAGTTATCGGTCAGCTGCAGCGAATCAATCACCCGCAAGATCTCTACGAAGTTGCGTCCGGTGCTTGCGGGATAGGTAATGATGAGGCGCACCGTGTTTTTCCCGTCGATCACGAAGACGGACCGCACCGTAAAGGTGTCGCTCGCGTTGGGGTGGATCATGTCGTAAAGCTGCGACACCCTCCGGTCCGGATCACCAATTAAAGGAAAATTCAGGGTCTGGCCCTGGGTCTCCTGGATGTCTTGGGCCCAGCCCTGGTGATCCTTCACTGCGTCGACGCTTAAACCGATGACCTTGCAACTGCGCTGGTCGAACTGCGCCTTGAGCCGCGCCACCTCGCCCAGCTCGGTCGTGCACACGGGGGTGAAATCCCTGGGATGAGAGAAAAGGACGGTCCAGTTTGAACCCTTCCATTGGTAAAAATCGATTTTTCCCTGCGTGGTTTCTGCCTGAAAGTTGGGAGCTTTATCTCCGATACGAATAGCCATATTACCTCCTTCTATGATCTCTTGTATACTGCCAGTTGGCCTAGCGGTGGGGTTAGTTTTTATTTTATCATACCTGATACTGCACGGCTATGTGTACCGCGCCAGCCGTCGTAACTCGTGTGAATAAAATAGGTTCTAGCCCGGCAATGGGGACAGAGCCACTCCCTCTAACTCTTTATTTGATAATCGGTTAGAAGAGAGTAACTCCAAAGGTCGCTGTCCCCCTTCAGGATACTCAGAGGGGATTTAGTTCGATATCTTGAGTCTGAAAACTGTTTGACCTAAAATCAAACCCGGGACTCACCGCCGGGTTGTACCCCCCTACTTCTACATAAACGGAATACGTCAGCCAGCCGATTCGCCCGCCGCTCGATTCGCGGAACGCGACGACGTCCTCAAACAAATAATTTCCGTTTGATAGAGTCAGCGTTGTTTGAGCGACATGACTTCCCCCCTGATCCAACAGCGAGACGGTCAGCCCTCCCAGGGCGGCACCGGTCCTGGTGTCCGTCGCCTGACCCTGGACGAGGCCAACCGCCAAGAGCGATGCATCAAAATAAAAGGTGAGATCACCCTCCATTTCAAAGGCCGGACTGACTTCCATACGAAACCCCGGATGGTCTATTCGGATAGAGTACGCCGCCGGGCGAACCTGTCCATCCGTTGAGATCTCCGAAACCGGAACGCCGTCAAATCGGTAAAACCCATACCGATCTGTCTGCGTCGTTTGGTATAAATCGGCGGGATCGCCGATACGCCAGAGTTCCACCGTTACCCACTGGAGCGGCTTTTTCGCACGGACATAGTTCGTCACAAACCCTTGAACGGATCCATAGGACATTGGGCCTGGGGATTCCAGTGCCAAAAATCCAACCGCCTCCATGTCATGACCCACTTCGGCATCCAGAGACGTTTCTTCTTCAAGCATGAGCTGCACGGACTGGGCGGTGTTTTCTCTACGCCGCAGGCTGACCGGGTCGCTTCCTCGTGCGCTCTGAAGATCGGCAATCACGGCAGGGGGGTCGTCAAACATAGGAAGATAGTGTACGGTACTCCAATTTGACTCATCGTAAGGGTTCCCGCTGTGCCTAGCCAGGATACTCCTCGCATCGATCGTCACGTTACCCACCGTGTCGCTGATCGGATTGAGCGCGACATAACCCACAGTCTCCTTAGTATGCATTCCCCCATGGGGACTGGCCTCCTCTTCTTGCAGTCGCACACTGAAACCCCCTAATACGTTGGTCGGATGATTCGCATTCCGTGTAACGACGGGGTCCAGCCCCCGGGCGGTCTGGCATTGCGTAAAGAGAACAGGTATCACAGGCCAGGGATCACCCCTCAGAAAGACGCCCTGATAAAGATGTGATGTCCATCGATGCGTGATGTTAGGAATCAAACCTGCCTCGATCTCAAACCCGGGCCGGACCGGATACCGTCCTTCCGGGAGAACCACATAATGTACATTCTCCTCCTTGTGCCACGTGTCCAGATAAGACCACTCCTCAATGCGGAGATCAAAACCGTACGGGGTGACGTTCCGTATTCGGATGTGCGACGGATCTTTTCCAAAACGGCTGGGCGCCTTCGCGATGACAACCGGCGGAGCATTGCGGTATCGCTCGGGCCAACGGAAGCTGACACCCATCCACTCATGCGTCAGCCGAAAGATTTTGCCGAACTCACCGATGAAGAGCAGATCGTGAGTCACTTGAGTCGCCGGAGGGACCGAGGTCCGGGCTTCAGCGGTGTTGCCATAAGCCCCTTGGTTGATACGGCCTCCATTGCTTTGGGGTTCCAAGGAGAAATCATCTTCAGGGTCTCCCGCGTCAATCGAGGGCGAACTATGGCGAAGGTGATAATCGCCGCCCTCTCGATCGATAAAGAGCGGGTCGGCATTGATATTTCCCCCTTCCAGATTTACTTCCGGTGTCCCATCGTACGCGTTCACACGAATTCCTACGTTGTTATACGTAAACCGATCGTAGTCGATCCTTCCTCCGATAAAGATATTCGACGAAAGGTCCTCCTCTCTAAAGCCAAAGCGATTGTCCTCCGCCACATTGCCGCGAATAATATTATTTTTAATGACCAGGCCCGTCCAAGGAAGAAACACATCTTCAGCGTGAATACCTGCGCCAACGGAAGACCAACTGCTTTGCGTGTTATCCACAATCGTATTATTGATGATCGATAGCGGTACCTCGCGTGCGGCCCGATGACCATCACTTCTTATGGTAATTCCCCCGCCGCCAAAAGAGGCAAAATTCTTTGAAATGACATTGTTTTGGATGATGCCCTGAAGGAGTTCATTTCCATCTGCTAAAATGCCGCCGCCCGAACCCCCGTTATGGTTTCTCGATATGTAATTTCCTTGAACGACAAATTGCTTGACGCCGTTTGCTATGTAAACACCCGACCAATTGTTGTCGACAATCGTATTATGGGTAATCACGAGCTCATCCACAGCACGAGCCGCCACGCCGCCGAAACCGCGGAAGACATCGTAGTTGTATCCGCCCCGGGTAATCGTAAACCCGTCGATCATAACCCGCCCGTCCACATACTCCGCAAGGACCGTGGCCCCCAGCGCGATGTGTGTCCCCCGAATTTCAGTGACTTTGCTTCCGGCATCACTTAGGAGCGATAGGGGTTTTCGTATCACCACATGCTCTGAATAGACCCCTGTCCTGCCGGGTGCCACATGCACCACGCCCCCCTCAAGCACGTGGTCCACCCCCGCTTGAACCTGATCGAAATGCGTGACGCCCCAGCCGGATATTCCTACGTCAAAGTTGCTGTCAACCCAGACCTCCGAGGCGGCTGCCTCCAATGCAGCGCTAGTTGAAAAAAAGGCGGTTCCTAAAACGATCAAAAGTGGGATTGTTTTCATGGCATCTCCAGCGCTTCTAGACAATATTTGACATTTTTTAACTCTTTAAACTTTTAAATAACAAGGCAAAAAAAGAGTGGCAACCACTTTGGGGCGGTTGTCACTATCTTCGAAAGAATAGCACAGAAATTTTAATTAAGCAACGGATCTAACAATAAAATCACTTTTAGAATTGGTCGGTCTTGAGCAGTGTCAGAGTGCACGCCCGCACGGTCGTGATCCCGCGCGCCCTGGCCTTGGCCTCAAGCTCGGGATTCTCCGCTCCCGGATTAAAAATGATGCGTCGGGGGCTTGTCCCCAGGATCTCTTCACCGAGCCGGCTGGACACTTGCGGGGAAACATAGAGCGTGACGGTGTCAACCGGTTCGGGGATCTCTCGAATAGAGGCGTAAACCTTATCGCCCTCAATCGTGCGTAGGGCGGGATGCACCGCAAATGCCCGGTGCCCGGCCTCCTTGAGAAATCGAAGGGCGAGATAGGAATATTTTTCAGGGCGATTCGACGCCCCGATCACAGCGACGTTCATAGGACCTTCTGGATGATTTGCTCCAGCTCGCGCACTTGGGCTTCGGTAAAGAATCCGCCGTCGTGGACATAACGAATCACACCGTCGGGGCCGATGAGAAAGCTGGCGGAAGTAAACGCGCGCACTCTCCCGCCGATCCAATACCGGTGCAGGGTTTGCCAGTCGGGATCGAGGGCGATGGGGAAGGTCATCCCCAGGGCACGGGCCGCCTGCTGGACTTCCTTCTCATTCAATAATCCCGGCGGCTTGGGATGATACACCCCAATCACCACAAGGCCCCGCGGGCCGTAGCGTTCGTGCCAGCGGTTGAATAGGGGGCCTGCAGCTGTGCAGAACGGACACTCATCCGTCCAAAAGCGTATGAGGACGGGATGCCCCTTTAGACCCTTGAGTGTAAGGGGCCCGGCGTTCATCCACCCGCTGAACACCCATTCCGGGGCCGGGGTCCCGACGAGCTCCTCCCCTTCTGCGCACACCGCGTTAACAGGAATAACCGTCAACACGAGCGCGAGTTGAACAGCCAGTGCGTTCATGATAAACCTGTATGTCATCGGATAGTATCTATTCTCGTTCTACGCGCCCCGCACCACGCACCCCGCTGCCTGCTACTTTGTTTTCCAAGATGGCGCGCTGCGCTTCCTCAAGATTTTCCCGTGCCACTTCATCCCGCGGATTGAGCTCCAAGGCCTTCTCAAAATACGAAATGGCTTCCTCTACCCGGCCAGAGCGGGCGAGGGCGGAACCCAAATTATTATACCCCCCCGCAAAGCCGGGGTTAAGCTCAATTGCCTTACGAAAATTAATGAGCGCCTCGTCCATCCTTCCGGCCCCGAGGAAGGCGTTCCCAAGACTCGTATAGGTAAATGGAAACTCGGGCTTAAGCCGTATGGCCTCCTCGTAATGCGCCACCGCCTCTCCGATCCGATCGCGGTCATAGAGAATCCGCCCCAAGGCATAATGCGCCCTGTAGTTCGCGGGACGCGTGGCCACAATATCCCGGAACATCCGTTCCTGGCTCCAATAAACGGTGTTGCGTAGGGCGGTCAAAAATCCCAGGGAGCCTATGATAAAGGTGAGCATGAGCGCCGATAAAGCCTTCCTCAAACCTGCGGTGGAAAACACCCTCCGCATAAACTCCCTCCCGCCCAACACTGCGAGCGTCGCACAGCCCGCCAGCGGAAGGTACATCCGGTGCTCTACGAGGAGGTCGTCGATGGGAATGAAGCTGGAGCTGGGCAGCAAAACCAGAAAGAACCACAAGGCTGGAAAGCCCCAAGCGGGATATCGCCAAAAGAACCACGCTGAAGCCAGCAAGCTAAATCCCACCGCGGCCGCCGGCCAAAGCAGTCCGGCCGCGCCATCGGCAGGAGCCCACACATAATCCAGACACTGCGGAACAGGCCAGAGCACGAGCTTGAGATATTGAAGAATCACGCGCGGCTGATTGAGGGCATACTCAAGCGGCGTAAAATCCCGCGTAAACCCGGCGCTCGTCTCCGGGCCTTGGGGGGACGCGGCCAGCACAAAGAAAAGTATCACCCACGTGGCCGCGAGACTTAAATAGAGGCCGCGCCTTATGCGCAAGGCTTCTCTAAGACTCGTTACCAAAAAGATGCGATCATAGAGGAGCACGGCCAACGGAGCCGTAACCATCACGGGCTTGGTTGCCATCCCCAAGGCGCAGGAGGCTACAGACATAGCGTACCAGATACCTCGTCCGCGGGCGCGTGCGCCGCGTATCATACAGTACAAGGTCAAAAGATAAAAAAGCCCCATGAGAGACTCGGCCCTTTGAATGACGTACGTCACGCTCTGCGTCTGGAGAGGGTGCACCAGCCAGATGAGCGCGATGCTCAACGCAGTGAAGTAATGAGAGCCTTGCAAGGTCCTGCGAAGAATTCCATAAAGGGCAAGCGCCGCGAAGATATGAACCGCAAGATTGAAGGCGTGGTATCCCCAGGGGTTTAATCGCCCCAGTGCGTAATTGAGGGCAAGGGTAAAGTAGACGAGCGGGCGGACGGGGGCGTCATGGATGGGAGGCTTGGACACGGCCTGGGAAAGCGGCCAAAGCGAGCGGATGTTGGGATTGTCGACGATGGAAAAACCATCGTCGGCCAGGAAGACGCCGGGAAAACTCGTCAGGTAAAATAAAATCCCGATCGCGCAGATCAGTCCGGGGCCTAGCCACTCGGTCCGCTGTTCCGGGTTTGACATGGCATTCAGTATACCAGATCAAACGCGGTTGGACCGCATAAGCCGCCGTCTGACTATGGAGCCGCCTCTCCCATCACAAGCCCCTTAAAGTGAGATCGGGCATGACGCGTCATAAAGCCCGCCTGACCTTGAGTGTGCGTAAGGCCCGCGCGGGGCATGAGAATCGTCCGCCGGCCGTCGACAGAGAGCTCCAGGGCCTCCTCGCCCACATCCAAGCGAACGGGATAAGGCGTGTCCTTCTCAAGCGGGAAGGCGGCAGACTTCACCTCCGAAAGCGTGCCATTATAAACTTGACCGATGACAACCTGACTTCTCCCGCAATAGAGTCCGGCAAAGCTAAAGTGGGCCGGATCCTGATAGCCGAAAACGACGAAGGCGTTGTGCCATGCCCTTTCGGTTTCGAGGCAGGTTAAATCACTCTTAAGGGAAAAGTTTCCGGATGGATGTAGAGACCGGTTGACTAAAATCGCCCGCTGAACGAACAGATCGGACTGCTGAAAACCTCCGCCTGTGACGAGCCACTTCCCGGACACGACTGACCAATCGTCCAGTCCCCCGCCGGCACCCTGAGAGACTTCGATAGAGATCTCGTCCTGCGCTTCCAGGCGTCCGTCCATGGCCTTTGCGCGGACTAAATAGACTCCCACATCGGAGGGGTCGCTCGGCCTCAACGAAATTTCCATTCCGCGGCCCACCACACTTCGCGACGTGACCGCCGCAAAAGACGGCTGCTGTATCTGAAAACCCTCCCGGCTCCAAACGAGCTCGCAAGTGACCGGATCGTACTCCGGATCAATGGCCAATAAACGCACAGTCTTCCCCGACCCGACCGTTAGAGCAACCGGCCCGACCGGCATGGGCGCGAGAGGGACTTCATGCCGCGAGAAGAGCTCCAAGACCCATTGGGAGTCCAGCGCGTTGACCTCACCGTTCGCGTCAAAATCGGCGCGGCGCGCGGCCTCCGTTTGAGAAAGCCGTCCCCTGTATCCACCGCCCACCCAATTGGCTATAAGCTGTGCATCGGAGTTGTCCAACCTCCCGTCGTCGTTGAGATCGCCGCGCGAATTGACGAAGACCGGCGCCCGGTTTACTTTTCCCGGCTCCTCGGTGCGGTCCGGATAAGCATTGGTCCTGCGGTAATTTTGCCTCTCGGTAGGCCAGGGCGCTCCCGGCGCGCCGGGGCCGATAGCCCACGGCGAGGTGAAGATATGGATCCAGCCATCTTTGCTGGTCGGAAACCCGTCGTAGGCCGTAATCCATTCTTCACTCGTCACAACGAGCTCCAAATACCCGTCTTGATTTAAGTCGGCGATCGTAAGACCAGGGTTAAAAGCGCCGTGGCCATCTGGAATGCGGATGGGAAACCCGCGGACCATCTGCCCGTCTTTATGATAGGCGTAGATATCAGATCCCTTATAAATGAAGATGACCTCCAGTTCGCCGTCTCCGTCCAAGTCGGAAAAGACGGGACAGAAGTAACTCATCGCCGGCTGGGGCCAGCCCTCGAGCACATGGCCTACAGCGTCAAGCAGGTACGCCATCCTGTCTTTGTCATTAACAATGAAGAGCTCCTTTTTGCCATCCCCCTCAATATCCCCGACCAGCGGTTGTTGCCAGTACGCAAATGGACTCGAGAGTAAAATACTTCCTGCCCCCTCGCGCTGTGGACTAAAAGTAGGGATCACAAACGGCCAGTTATCGCCTTGAGCTGCTCCCTCTGCATCAAACAGGTCTACATAACCCTTTAGTTTCAACGAATCGTTCGCTTCCAAAAAGCCGCGTGAGAGGACGACGACATCCCCGCGCCCGTCGAGATCGATATCCGATACCGTGAAACCCCTCGGCAAGCGTTCCGGGCTGTCCGGGTAAATCCGGTGCATGGCCTGGATACTTCCATCATGATTGTAGGAATAGATATACTTGGGCTCCGGGGCCGATCCGGGCTCCTCGTGTTCGCCGATCGTCACGACCTCGAGTTCCCGATCCCCATCCCTATTCGCAATCACCGGAAGCATGCGTTCGTGCTCGTAATTGCGCGGGTCTTCCGTAACGGTCCGCCACAAGAGCGGCATCGTCAAAGGGTCCGACCCCCAGACATGCACTTCCGGACGTAACGTGCCGCTGTAGGGATGTGCCATAATGCCGGCCCATTCCGACTCTCCGTCGAGGTTGAGGTCAGCCACAGAAAGCGTATCGCTCACGTCTCCTAGCAGAGCCCCTCCCCCGATGCCCCGTGCGAGCACCTCCCCTCGCGTATTGAGAACATAGGCCCGTCTATCTTGGCGTCTATCGTCATAGTAGCCGTTTCTTACCACAACCACGATCTCCTGCGTACCGTCCCCATTCATATCCAAGATGATGGGGGCGGCATTTATGTTGAATTCGGTGCCGGCGGCCTCCGGATGAGGCTCGAACGGCCAGCTTCCCGCAAGCGGCGTGCCGTCGTCATGAAACGCATGGAGCTGGGCTGTAAACCAATAAAAGGGATACGTGGGGGGCTGGGTCTGATCGCGCTCACGGCTTCCACCCACGATGATTTCCAGGTCTCCGTCGCGATCCAGGTCCGCCAAGGTGGAAGATCTTACAGGCCCCGGGGTATGAATCGCCTGCCGATATACGGGAAGCGTGTTTTTGAGGAGGAAGGGCGCTGATAACCCTGACGCCCCAAACTCAATTCTAAAGCGCAAGTCGCTTAAGAGGGGGGTCCCCGCGTTCATCAAAATCACAAAAGGATCGGCCTCGTTGTGATACTCCGGGTCGAGGAGGATGCCCCCGCCCTGGCCTGAAGCGAGCGGGCGGTCCCTTCGGCTGAACCGAGACCCTTCATCGACGACCGTGCATAACCCGTCTTCCGACACGAGACGAGCCGCTGTGTCCTGAAGCACGCTCGTGGCGAAAAGGTTTAGCCGAAGCTCAACCTCCTCACCCGGTTCGATGCTTTGATTGGTTTGAAGATCTGTTTCTTGATACGTGACCTCCTTCACGAACAAAAGCGTAGAGCCCATGCGCTCGTGCACGGCACGATACGCATCGACTACGCCCCGTCCCAATTGGAAGGCATGGAGACGGTCCGCGTCACTCACGGGCCGGGCCGTACTCAAGAGCTGCTGTATCGCCGCAATGTGATCGCGCTTAAGCTCCGGGTATTTGGACAGTACCAGCGCAAATACACCCGAGACATGGGGGCAGGCCATGGACGTCCCTCGAACACGGTAGTAATCTTGGGCAACATATTGTCGCGCTTCATCAGGGCCCCAACTTCCGGCCATGTCACTGCCTTGCGAGCGGAGGGAAAGGATATTGTTGTGGGGCCGCCTCACCACTTCGACCAGATCTTTGCTGTCCCCGCCGGGGGCCAGCACCTTAAGCTGGGTACCGAAATTCGAAAAGTCGCTCTTGGTTCCCAAGTGGGTTACGGACCCCACCGACACCACTTCCTGCATGTTGATGGGGGCATATCGCTTGACGTCTTCCGAACTATTGCCGGCAGAAAAGACCACGATCTTTTTCTTTTGGTGATAGGCATAGACGATCGCCTCTTCAAGAAGCAGATCTCTGTAGTTTTCCCGGGTCGGCCCCCAGCTATTGCTCAAAATGTGGGCCGGGCCATTGGCCGCATAATAAATGGCCCGCACCACCACGGCGGTCGTCGCGAGGGGAAAAATCTTAATGGGCATCACCTTGGCAAAAGGGGCAACCCCGGCTATCCCTATGGTATTATCCGCCTCCGCCGCAATGGTGCCGGCCACGTGGGTGCCGTGACCGATGCGCTGGAGCTCATAAGGATCGCGGTCCGGATATACACCGTTCGCCCCATCACCACTAAAATCCCAACCCAGGATGTCGTCGCGGAAACCATTGCGGTCTTCGTCGAAACGGTTTAGAAACTTTGGATTCATCATAACGTCCTTGAGATTAAGGCTTCCATTGCCATCGAGGTCGCCCGTAAAATCCATTGCCTCCCGAGGGGTCACGACTCCATCCGCGTCGGCATCGAGTCCTGCCGGAAACCGGCCTTCCTCAACCATCAGCTCACGCTGATTGAGCCAAACGCTGTTTTCGATGTCCGGATGGTTGTAGTCAAGCCCCGTATCGAGCACGGCTACGATAACCCCCTCCCCGGGCTTCGTTTCCCCTTCGTCGAAACGCCCGTTCGCATTGGTATCAAACTCATTCCATGCCTCGATCGCACGGATCATGGCAAGCCCCCAGAGATCCGGATAATTCTGACCCCAAGACCCCTGACGGTAGGTGCCGGGGTTTGCCTCATCTCCCAGAAAGGCATCGTTCGGAATGTAGTTCTCGCGGGGGAGCGGCCAGGCATTTGTCTCATACTGATAATTGGGCTGTGCGTATTCAATAAGCGGGTCTTTCGAGAGCTCCTCACAGATGGCTTCAATCCCTTTGCCCATGCCAGCCTTTACCTTCATGAGCCAGACATCCTGAAAACGGGTCGGGCGTGCCCGCCCCGCGCTGGCGCGGTCACCCTCTTCGGGAATTAAGGGCCGCGCGCTTGAAAAGTCTATTCGTCGTTCCAGCGCCCGCGCGCCGCGGACACCCAGCGCCTTGGAAGCGGAGGTCACCCGGCCTTGGACATTGAGGCTTTGGGCGAGCGCCTGGGATAGATCTTTTCCCGCCCCACTGCCCTTGAACTTGACGATCACCTCGTCCGACCGCCAGGCCCGCGCACGCGCCCCCTTTTTAGAATCAGCAGGCCCCTCGGAAACAGCCCTGTCCAGCGGACCCTGTGTCGTCACCCCTTCTTCCATCTGCACCTTGAGCGCTGTTCCGTCGACCACGATTTCCTCAACTGGGTCCTTTTGAGATGGCTCTGAAAATGCGGCGGAATGCTCTGCCAGCATTAGGGTTCCCACAAAAATAATAAATGCGGCCGTTCGCCATACTATCTCTCTACGATCGGTCTCCATGGCGGCTCCCCCCTCTTCATCCGCGCCAAAAAAACAATGCACTGTACCATTAAATTAACAGCCCAGGGGTTTTTTTATTCCCTTGGCGGGTAATGAGATCGGTGTAAATTTGTAAAAAGTAAAAAAGCACACAGGAGCCAGCCTTAGGCTGGCTCCTGTGTGAACATGCTTCATAGGGGGTTATTAAGGCAGGATGCGCTGCGCCCTGGAGGTTACCGCGATCTCCGCGGTCCCGCTGGCTTTGTTACCCGCCTGATCCTCAAACTCCAGCACAACAGGGATGCGGCCGCCGTCGGGAGTTACGGGGAGATCCACGGTTGCGCCGGCGAACAGGCCCACGGTCACGTGCGCCACTTGGTCGGTGAAACTGAAGGTGAGCGCCATCCGGCGCGGTAAATCCAGGGGATGGACCTCAAGCCTGGGCGGGGCGTACACTTTTGTAAACGCCGGGGGTGTGCGGTCCCCATAAACGAGAACCGTCCTTTGCACGCCGGCAACCCTCACGGGAATAAAGTTCCAGCCCTCTTTAAGCGTTACGGCCGTTCCGCGTACGGTTCCACCGCTCTCCACATCCGTCACCACCGGCACGTAGCCTGAATAATCGTTGGTCGTCCAGGGGCTGTTCAGCACGATGGGAGTGAGGATCGTCTCGGTGTCCGGACCCACGAGGCCCGCAACCCCTTCTACACGCCTTGCCTCCGGCGGGGCTACGGTTCCGGCAACTGCCAGGTGGTACTCCCTCCAAAGCCTGTCGCCAGTCTTTCCGTCAAGCTCGGGGATGCCAGTGCCAGTAAAGAGTATGTGACTGCCGCTCTGTTCCAGATAGTACAAGCGCTCACCATCCAACCAGATATAATCCGAAGAGATCCCTTCTTCTTCCATCATCATAGGATCCTTACTCTGCATCATCATCATCATCTTTTCCGTTTTCTGCATAAACAAGGCCCCCAGCATGCCGGTACCCAGAGCGTTGGCGCTAACCTGCATGGCAATATTTTCATGCTTTTCCCCGGCCCACGCGGGAGCGCCCGGATCCAGCGTCCCAAACGTGAGGCGCTCCATCTGAAAATCGCGGGGGGCCACACTGTTCGTAAAGGCGACGTTGACCACGTTGTTAAAGTAGCAATCGCGCATCTCGTTGTGGCCCTTACCCGGTGCCGCAAGACCCGTCCCCCATCCAATCACCACGAGGTCTTCATAGAGCATGTGTTCCGTCGCGCCATTACCCTGAATGGCATATTGGACTGGATACGTCCGGTCACCCAGCACCTTGGACTGACGATAGGTGATCGACCTGGAATAGGCCGCGATGAGCCCCCTTTCCTTGACACCCCATAGAACCGAATTTTCAACCACGCTGTTGACCGAGTGAGGTACATTGAGCAGGTGGTTTCCAACCAGGAAACCGCTTTTTGACGCCCCGCCCTTGTTGCCGGAAGCATGAAACGGGACATGCATGGGGACCAGGGCGGGCTTCCCACCATGAATATTGAGCGCCTTGAGGTCCTCACGCAGGTTAGCCGAGTCAAACCGAACATCATGGCCGTTTTCCCGATTTGGAAAGGTATAAACAGAAAAGCAGGTCCCGGAATGTCCGAAAGAATAATTGTCCAGAAGCTCGATGCCGGGGCTCTGCAGCCAAAAGCCGTGGCCCGCAAAGCCGAAATCGAACTGGGCGTCGCGCGTGGGCTCAATCGCCTGTTTCTGGGAGCGCACGGCCAGGTTATTGCGCCAGGTGCCGATCTCGCTTCCGTTTTCCGCGAAGAAGCCCGAGCCATTGCAGCGGTAGGAGACATTCCCCTCCGCCACGAGATGCGCCCCGTGGTGCACCAGCCCGTGCTTGGGGCTTCCCACAATCGCACTATTGCGCACGATCTGGGGAGGATTGTCGATGCTTGCTCCCGTCCGCCCGTGAAAGTGCAGGGCGTAGCGTCCGATCGTATTTGCGTCCGTCAGGGGCATGACATTCCCGTGGTCATCAAGAACGGGTGAGGTGTGCACGATATCGGCATTCGTGCGTCCCAGCCCATAGAAGCCCGCCCCATCCACCACCACCCCTGAGTGGACGTGCATCACCATGAAGTGACCGCGCCGCGAAATGTCCCTGCGAACATCTGCACCGTAAAGATCGCTTCCGATCACCTCGGACATGAATTGGACGTTACGCGTGAGATTCCCCACGGGGATCTCAACATCCTCCCGCGTGACGCGTTCGTATTCATAGTAAGGCGTTCCGGAAGAGTCGCGCGCCACGTGGTCAAATTGGAGAGCTCTCGCCAGGCGGGCCGTGCGCCCATCCGGCGAGATTTCCGCAACCGTGATGACCTCATCTTCGTTCACATCGATTTTTGTCCCGGCAAAAAGGAGGGCGTCCCCCGCCTTCCAACCCGCGGGCGGGCCGTCAAAGGTAATAACCGAAAGCCCCCTGACCAAATCCTCCCTGGGAACGGCATGGGCCTGAACTAAAGCGCCATAGATAGAAGTCTTTGCGGTATGAGAAATAAATCCGCCGCTAAGGTCTAAGGGGTCGTACAGCTTGTTTCGTTCGCCCCGGTCTGCGATCACGATCTTGGCTGTTTTGCCTGCGCTGATCCTGTCTAAAGCCGTTCCCATCTCGAAAGTTCCCGTGTGACCGATGACGACCGTGACCGCCTTGAGGGCCGTATCCTTAGAAGGATCAAAACGGAGCGTCCCGTCCACGCGAATCCATTCCAAGGCTTGTCCGGAAAAATCCCCATCCACCGTGACCGTTGCCCCCTCTTCGATCATGATGCGATCCCCTGCGAGGGTGTCCATATTAGACCAAAGGGCGTCGCCTGCCACGCGCAAGGTGGCGCCAGCGTCCCGGACGAGATTAAACGCCGCCAGATGCTCTTCGCGTTTGACCGGATCGTCCATGTGCGCGCCGTGGTCATGATCGTGGTCCATTGGATAGGGATCCCTTTGAGCCGAACAAGAGGTGCACGGCCCCCCCGGCCTTGTCACGCGCGTAACTTTATGAAGATGATTCGGATCTTCGTCATCATGAAGGAGTTCAATGTTAAAACCTTCAAAACGCGAGCGGGCATACCAAGCGTTAAGACCGATCTTTCCTTTAGTACTCGTGAGAGAGGATGCCGGGATGCGGATCTTTTCTTGGGCATCAATGGAAAGGATGGCCTCATCCCCTTCATTCCGAAAGGATACAAGGTACGGGACCGCCGCCTGAAGAGGGTAAAACGCCAGCCCCCGGTCCGTCGTGCGCCCATTGATCACTTCCCCTATGGCAACACGGCGCCGGCCGCAGTAAATACCGGCGTAACTGAAATTCTTTGGATCTTGATATCCAAAAACCAGGAAGGCGTTGCGCCAGGCTTTTTCGGTCTCAAAACAGGTCAGCACGGCTTCCAGCTTAAAGGGACCGTTCAAATCACCTAAGTCGCTAAGCAAAAGGGCCCTGCCTCTATAGGGTGCGTCAAGCTCAACGCCGGTCGGGATAGCGCGCCAGGAGCCCGAGACCTCAATCCACTGGGCTGAACCCGGTTCGTTCACACCAGCTACTGCGCCCGAAACGGTTAGAGACAAAAATATGAACGAAACAATCAGTGCGATTTGAGATTTCATCTTCATTCTCCTCAAGTTCGGGCATGATACATGATCTACGTCACCTACCGAACTCTCCAGTTAATGAAAACACTCCAATCGACCTCTTATTCCGCACTTTATAAAAAAACATAACTTTTGCGCGAAAAGAGCTTGCATTTTGTACATTTGCAAAGGTGCACTATGGGGTCGAATGAAAAGGGGGTGGACACGACCGCGTGTCCGGCCGAACGAGGGTTAAGCTACGACCACCGTTTTGACGTTGACAAACTCCCGAATGCCAAAGCGGGATAATTCCCGGCCGTAACCGGATGCCTTGACGCCCCCGAAGGGAAGCCGTGGATCGGATTTAACAAACGTATTCACAAATACACAACCAGCCTCCAGCCTTAAGGCCAGCTTCTCTCCCCGCTCCACGTCCCGCGTGAAGACAGCGGCACCCAATCCGAAAGGGGTGTCGTTGGCCAGGCGCACCATCTCGTCTTCGGTCTCTGCCGTAAAAAGTGCGGCGACAGGCCCAAAGAACTCTTCCCGGTAAGCAGGCATTCCCGGCGAGATATTCTTAAGTACCGTTGGCGGGTAATAAAATCCGGGGCCCTTGGGAAGCTGGGCGCCGAGAACAACCTGGGCGCCCAGCGCAACACTTTCTTTAACCTGCCCGTCGAGATGATCCCGCAGATCTTGTCGCGCCAGAGGTCCCAGGGTCACTCCCCGGTCCATGGGATCACCCATGGTCTGCGCGGCCATTTTTCTTACGACGAGCTCTTCGAATATCCTGGCCACCCCTTCGTGTGCAATGAACCGCTTGGCCGCAATACAGCTCTGACCATTGTTGATGAGTCTTGAAGCGACACAGCTTTCGGCGGCGCGCTCAAGATCGGCGTCTTCCAATATCAGGCAGGGATCGCTCCCGCCCAGCTCCAGGACGGTTTTTTTAAGCGCCTCTCCCGCGCGGGAGGCGACGACGCGGCCTGAGCGCGTGCTCCCCGTAAGCGTAACCCCCCGAATGCCCGGATGCTTCATCAGAGAATCAGTCAGATCCTCCGAGACGAGGAGAGCCCGCACGAGGCCTTTGGGTCCATCCATCCCCTGAAAAATCGACTCTATCGCCAGGGCACAGCCCGTCACATTGGGGGCGTGCTTGAGGAGTACGGTATTTCCCGCCATGAGGGCAGGGGCCGCGAAACGGAAGAACTGCCAAAAGGGAAAATTCCAGGGCATGATGGCGAGGATCACCCCCAAGGGCTCATAGCGGATATAAGACTTCCTCGTCTCGGTGGCAACCCACTCGTCCCGCAGGCCCTCTTCCGCCTGCCCGGCAAAATACTCACACGCCCAGGCGCACTTGTCGATCTCGGCCTCGGCCTCGCGGATGGGCTTTCCCATCTCCAGAACCATGAGCGCCGCAAAATCAGCCCGCCTTAACCGGAGCGACGACGCCGCCTGAATCAGGACTTCCTGCCGCAAGGAGAAAGGGGTATCACGCCACCCAATAAAACCCGCTTGCACCGCCTCCACGACCCCCGCGGCTTCATCCGGCGTCATCTCTAAATAGCTTTTCAGGACGAGCCCCGTGGCGGGATTGACGGAGGTGAGACTCATGACCTATCCCGTAAACTCCGCTTCGTCCAGGAGCCGGAACTCTTCTAGCAGGTCCTCGAGTTCCGAGCCCCCCTCTTCTAGGGCGGGTTCCTCACCCATCTCCGACAAGAGATCCAAAAGCCGCTCTACCTCTTCCTCGTCGCTCACATCCTCGACCGCTTCGGCAAGCACCAGGCTGTCCCATTGCTCCAGCTCGTCCTCCAAAAAGCCCCCATCCAGATCTACTTCCTGTTCCACAGCCTCCAGGATATTCCACTCTTCCTCGATCGCCTGCGTAAGCTTGAGTGGGTCGGTCGGCCCTGGCTTGAGGATAATTACGGCCAGGAGACAGGCCGCCGCGAGTCCCATGCCCCAGGCGAGCCGCGGGGCAAAAATCGGGACCGTTTGAGGAGAGGGGGCTTGCTCGGCGCGAATACGACGCATCACATCCTCCGTAAAAGCAGCCCCCTGCTCTTGAGAGGGGCCCAGCAGAGGGTGTTTCTTAAGCCAACGTTTAAGTCTCGCTAAAAACAGTTCTTCATGCATAGCGGCGCTCCTCCTGCCAGTAGGGCTCCAGCAACCGCTGAAGAGCCCTGGTAGCCTTAAAAATGTGGGCCTTGACCGTCCCCGTACGGCGGCCCATCACCTGGGCCACCTCTTCTAGCTTGAGGCCCTGCACATGGTGCAGTAAAAAGGCTTCTCGTTCCCTTTGCGGAAGCTCACGTATCGCCTCCGTCAAACGCGTGCCGAGTTCTGCGCTGGCCGCGGCTTCCCGCGGGCCCTGACCCGGATCCGCCACTTCAAATATTACGGCATCCTGTTCGTGCCGCTCCGGCGGGTCCTGGACCACCCGCCTGCGGTCTCTCCCTTTGCAAAAATCTTTACACTCGTTCAGGATGATCCGGTAAAACCACGTAAAGAACCTGGCCCTTCCCCGGAACCGGTCCAGGTGCCGGTACGCCTTCACGAACGCGTTCTGGGAGATGTCCCTGGCATCTTCCCAATTACCCACAAAGCCGTAAGCCAGCTGCCAGGCGGCCGCCTGGTACCGGCTTACGAGCTCGGCGTAACGCCCGGTCTCACCCGCGAGGACCGCCCTTATCAGTTCTTCGTCAACCTGCATGTTCACAGGCGTTCCGATGGACGAAGGACGAAGGACGATGGACGATCCGGGCGGACGCACTGTTTGCCTATCGGCGTCCACCCGCAGGCACTCCACCCTTCTGAACAGGACTGGGGCCCTTACCCCCGGCTTGAGGCCGAGGCTTCACCTTATCATGCGGCTCTTGGAGCCTGTGTTTCATCGCATCATGGGTATGCTCGTGAATCCGACGCTCTTCATAAGGCTTAAGATCCGCATCCTCCAAGCGCTCATGCAGGGTCTCGTGCTTTTCCTTGTAGAGTTCATGTCCTTGTTTGTGCCATGCCGGCGGCCCCAGCTCCGGATGCTCCTCCCACTTGGGATGCTTGGTCATGAAGCGTTCGTAGGCCTCGGGATTATTCACCTGAAGGTGCTCCAGCTTCTCTTTCCTCCAGTCTTTCCTTTTCGCAGTGAGCTCCTCATATTTTTGAGGATCGTTTTCCTTAACCTTTTCCAGGCGGACTGAAAGCTTGTCCCTCCGGCTTTCCGCCCAGCGCCTAAAGGCTTCCGGATCCTCCTCGCGCAAACGATCGAGGCGATGACGGCGGGCCGACCGCTTCCGGTCCAGGAGACGCTCGTAGGCCTCGGGGTTAGTTTCCTTAAGGTTTTCCAGCTTCTCCTTGACCTCACCCCTTCGTTCCTCAATAGCCGCGCGGAAAGCCTCCGGGTCTTCCTGTTTGAGCCTGCGGAGCCTTTGCGCTTCCTCATCATGCCGGCCGGGATGCCTCACCTCCGCCTCCCCAGGGTTCATGACCTCCCCGCCTCTTTCCTCCACTACGACTGGCTGTTCCCCGCCCTCCTCTGCAAACAAGACACGCGGTCCGAGCAGCCAGCTCACCGCCATGATCGCAAACAGAATGTGTTTCACCTTATCCTCCCGGGCGCCTCTCGCGCCCATATTTATGGTTCCGTCTCATTAGACGACGGGGGGCCAAAAAGGTTTACCTGGCGATAACCGTTTATACGCGCTTTAGATAAAGCGGCCGACGGTCTTGAGGAGTTTCTTGAAATCCAGAGGTTTGATGAGGTAGTCGGCCACGTGAAAATCCTTGGCGTGCAGGATGGCCTGGGATTCGCCCCGCGCGCTGAGCATGACAACAGGGATCTTCTGCGTTTTTTCACAGGCGCGCAGCTGGCGCAGGACTTCGAAGCCATCCACCCGAGGCATCTTGATATCCAATATAATCATATCGGGCGACTCGCTCTGCGCGAGCTTTAGAGCCATAGGACCGTCCAAGGCTGACAAGACGTCGTAGTCGTTCTCACCCAGCACCTGGGAAAGTATATCCACCACCTCTTTCTCGTCATCGACCACCAGGATCTTCTTACGGTTCACACGGGTCAGCATGGGCCCTCCTCATCATCATTAAACCGCAATTTTGGGGCCTGGTCAACACATCTGCTCCCAAGGCACCGCCCCTCGCCCAGGCCCTTCCACGCCCTGTGATATAATAGTTGCCCTCCACATGAGTAATAAAACGTTCGCCCTCATCCTGGCGGGAGGGGACGGCAGCCGCCTGCGGCCCCTGTCAACACCCGAAAAACCAAAGCAGTTTATGCCTTTCTACCGCCAGGAGACCCTTCTGCAAAGGACCTACCGGCGCCTGGGCAGCCTCTTTCCCCCGGATCGCATCTATGTGGTAACCCACGCCCGTTACCTCGATCAGGTCCGTCATGATCTGCCTTCTGCTGACCCGCGCTTTATCCTGGGTGAGTCCTGCAAGAAAAATACGGCCCCGTGTATCGCCCTCGCCGCGCGCTGGATCCATGAGCGGGAACCCTCGGCCATTTTCGGCGTTTTTTCATCTGACCACCACATCGGGGACGAGGCCCTCTTTCAGCAAGCAGTCAAGCGTATGCTCGACTGCGCCCGCCACTATCAGCGCCTCGTGATTTTGGGCGTCCGACCGGACGTCCCCTCCACACAATACGGGTACATCCACTGCGGGCGCCCTTTCCCCAAAGACGGGGACGGGATCTACGAGGTATCACAGTTCACGGAAAAACCGGAATGGAGCACGGCCTGCGATTTCGTGCGAAGCGGGCGCACCCTTTGGAACTGCGGCGTCTTTGCCTGGAAGACCCAGACCCTCTTAAACGAGCTCCACATACACCTCAATGAACTCTACAAGAAGGTCCAGTCTATTCCCATCGCCCAAGGAAGACCAGGCCCCCAGGAATTGGACCGCTATTTTCAGGATGCCCCGAACCTGTCCATAGATTATGGGCTGCTGCAAAAGACGCGAAACCTGATCGTAGTCAAGGGGGACTTCGTCTGGACCGACCTGGGCTCCTTTGATGCCATCCGCGCCCTCGTCCGGCAGGAACCGGCGTGTCTTAATCCAGAACTCGTGAAAGCCCTTTCACTGTGTCAGGCCGTTCCGCGGCGCGTGGAAAAGCCCTGGGGGTATGAACTTGTTTGGACAGAGACATCCCAATACGTGGGGAAAATGCTGGTCATTCGGGCCCGCCAGACCCTTTCCTACCAATTCCATCGGGTGAAAGAAGAATCGATCTACGTCGTGGAAGGAGAGCTTGATTTTGAGTTTGAAGAAGATGGAAACCGCAAGACGGTCATCTTAAAGGCAGGCGACACCTTTCACATCCCTCCCAAGATGAAGCACCGAATGGGCGCGCGAACCGATTGCAGAATCTTTGAGGTATCCACGCCTCACCTGGACGATGTTGTCAGACTTGAGGATTCCTACGGACGCGCAGTTGAGCTGTTATGAAAGCGTCTTCTCCTCGATAGTCTCCTCACGATCATTGATCCCCATCAGATCTACTTTAGTAAGATTGAGATAGTTCCGTGCCGCATAGAAACCGGAAAGAAGGGCGTGATCCTGATTGTTATACCGGTACATCCCCGCGCGGCCAATCAGACACAGGTTTGAGAACTGCTGGGCATATCGATACAGCGTCTGAAAGTGATCCTGGCTCACTGCCGACGTGTCAGGATGCCCGATCATATCCCGGCTGAAATTATTGTAATTGGCAATCCGCGCCATCTTAACCTCGGGCGAATGGATGTAAAGCCAGTTATCCGGAAAGAGATTGTCCCCCCGAACAATGTGATTCACGGTAATGTGACCGCGAAAATATAAAGACTGAGCCGCATCGAGTATCGCCTTGGGCGGCAATGGCTCAAGGGCCCGCAGGGTGTGGCTGATGGGGGCGCTCGAAAAAACATAATCCACAGGAAGAACACGGTCTCCCCGCGAGCCAAACCGAACACAGTCAATGCGCCCTCCCCTGGCACGCATCCCCTGTACCGGCTCATTCAGCCAAATTTCCCCCCCCTTCTCCCGGATTTCCGCCGCCATGCGATCATACAGCTGGCCGGCGTACGGTTCCGGCTCCCGGAGAAACGATGCCTAGTAGCGAACATCTTCTTCGCCATGGGTATCGCCGCCAGCATGGTAACGATTGGGAAACCCGCCGTTCCTAAAGCCCTGGTTGGCGCAACCGCTCTATGGCGGGGAGAAAACGAGACGGACAATGTCCAGTGGCGGGTGGCCCATGCGCTCCGGTCGGACTTTGGTATTCAGGCCGGCGACTCCATTGCGCACATTGGGAATGGCTTTGAAGTTTACTGGGCCCGGCTTGCGCGCGTTCGGATCGTGGCGGAGATTCCACAGGCTACGGTACTCAACGTGTGGACCAACGACCCGGATGCGCCGGAGAAGGCCGTCCGCATTTTCAGAGAGGCCGGAGCACGATGCATTGTTAGGATCGGAATCACACGTGCCGATGCTGAAAGGCTGGGGTGGAAACGAATTGACGACGCCGACGATTACTTCTATCCGTTGACGATTTGATTATTCCGACGGCGCTTCCCCGCGGAATAGCTTTCGAATAGCCCTGCGAAGAGGGGATTCCGGCTTATTCCCTGCACCGTTCCAACCCTCCTTCTCTCCCTTGCCCCAGCCCGGCGGGACCTTGTCTTGCTTCGCCAGTCCGGGAGGCATTTTGTCTTTTTTGGCGAGACCCGGGGGCATCCCACTGGGAGACTCCTCTTCGCCCAGCATCTCATCCGCCATGGTATCCACGATCTCCTCCCCGAGCCGGTCGCTGAAATCTTTCTCTTCGTGCACGGCCGCTGCCCTCGGTGCCTTCCCCCGGCCCTGCGCATGGCCGGGAGGCTGGGCCAGCGCCCCTTGTACAAAAAAGATAAGAAACAGAATTAAGACCATCCATGTTTTCATATGCGGCCTCCTTTATTTCTAACGGGCCCCGCCCTCACGGAGCAATTGCGCGACCTCGGCATGGGGCAAACCCCGGGTGTAACGGAGGGCGGTCATCCCGCTCTTCGTGGCGGCGTTAATGTCGGCCCCGGCATCTATGAGTAATTTCATGACATCTGTTTTCGGGCTTTCGTCCGAAGTGACCACGGCCCACATGAGGGCCGTGAGCCCCGATGAATCGCGCACGTTAAGATCTGCCCCCTCCTCGATCAGGACGCGCGCCGCTTCAACATGCCCTTCAATCACTGCCGTCATCAGTAAGGTGGTCCCAAATTTTCCCTCGGTATTGGGATCCATGCCGGCTTCTAGAAGGAGCCGCACAGTCTCGGCATCGCCCGCTTTAGCCTTTTCCAAAAGCACGTTTTCGCTGACCTCAACGCCACGCTCTTTAAGTTTTTCGACGGCCGCGGTACGAAGCTTGTTTTCCTCCTCCGTACTCTCCGGCGCCACCGCGACAGGAGAAATAAGCTCAAGCGGCGCGGGAGGCTCCACGAGCGGCACCACCTGCAGTGGCTCCACGACCGGCGCAGTCTGCTCAAGCTCCACGACCGGCGCAATGTGCTCAAGCTCCACGACCGGCGCAGTCTGCTCAAGCTCCACGACCGGCGCAATGTGCTCCGGTCGGACCACCGGCACGGCTTGCGGGGGCTCTGGCCTTACCACCGGCACAGCTTGCGGGGGCACCGGCTCGATCGCCGGTGAGACCGGAGGGACCTCAACTATAGGTTCAGAAGGAACATGGGGCACAGGAATGGGCGGCGCCGGTTTCGGTATCTCTGCAAAAACGGCCCGGACCTCTTTCGCGCTGTTCATCTCGAGGGTCTCTTTAGGTTTGGAACCCGAAAGCGCGCCCTCCCAATTGAGGAAGATGTAGCCTTCCGACGGCTCCGCCTTGAGCCTGACCCTTGTCCCGTGCGCGTATTCAGCCGCTTCGGGGTCGAGTAATACTTTCCCATGTTCCGCTGTGACCGTTAAGGCGTAGCGAGTGGTTTCAAACAAGGCCGTGACGTTTTTGGGCGAATCCATGACAAGAGCGGCTTTAAGTTCCGATCCTGAAAGGTCCCCCTGCCAGCCGGTGAAATGGTAGCCCTCAAGGGGAAGGGCTTTTAAGGCGACCCGGGTGCCGTGGGCGTAGTCGGCCTCTTGAGGGGAGGCCTCAATCCTTCCGCCCTCGCTTTTGAGGGTGAGGGAGTGGCGCA
>JACPQZ010000010.1 GCA_016190205.1 Candidatus Omnitrophota bacterium
ACCACGCGGGAAAGTGTGCGCGTCCTGGGCCTTGAGGATACCGGCGAGTGGCGGGCGGCGCTGGAACAGATCCCTGGAGGGTGTGAGCCATTCTTCCTGCCGGAATTCTACAGGGTTGCGGCGGACCATGCGCATGCGCAGGCTGAATGCTTTGTTTTTGAAGAAGATGGATCCCTGGCGGTGTATCCGTATCTCAGACGCCGGTTGAGCGCCCTGCCTTTTATTCCGGGCAATTCGCTGTTATGCGACCTGACCGGCGGCTACGGTTACAATGGCGCAGTCAGCACATCCGGGGACGTGGAGTTCGCGCGCCGGTTCCGTGAGGCGTTTTGCAATCATTGCGAGACGTCGCATGTCGTGACGGAATTCGTGCGCTTTCACCCTCTGCTCGGCAATGCCAAGCTCTTCGCCGGTGATTGCACCATCACGCTCGAGAATCAGAATGTCGCGCTCGACTTGCGCCGGCCGCTGGAGGAAATTCGGTCGTCCTATGAGCACAGCTGCCGGAAGAACCTCAAGAAAGCCCGTCGGGAGGGGGTCAGTACGTTTGTTGAGGAGGGGGTGGGGGCCTCCTTCGAGGAGTTTCTGCGACTCTATGACGGGACCATGGTCAGGGTCGGCGCAGGGAGAGCCTATCGCTTCGAGCGTTCATACCTCGAGGGATTGGCCAGGCGGCTGTCGCCGGCCCCGGTCTTCGTCTATGCCCAGTGGCGCGGACGGATTGTTTCCTGCGAGATGGCGCTGCGTTCGGGGCAGATCATTTATTCCTATCTGGGCGGCACGGAGGCCGACGCGTTTCCCGTGAGGCCCAATAATGCGCTCAAAGATGCGTTGATCGGCTGGGCGCATGAGGCCGGCTGCAAGTGGTATCTCATTGGGGGAGGACTCAAACCCGGAGATGACATCTTCCGATATAAGCGGACCCTTGCACCGGATGGCGTGATCCCCTTTCATATCGGCCGCCGGATCTACGACCCGCCGGCTTATGAGGATGTCATCAGCCGCTGGCAGGCGGCGAGGGCGCCTCGCGCGGCAGACCGCACGCGACTGCAATGTTATTGGGAATGAAGACACTTTTTCGTCGCCCAACGTAAAGGAGATTGAACATGGCACTGAACGATCCGTCGACCGTCAACGAACCGAAGTCGAGCACGCCGGTGGAGGTTGAATTCCGCTTGTTGCTGGAGGATTATTACCGGCGCTCCCAGGGCTCGTTCAATGACAAGTTGAAGAGCTTCCCCAAATTTGTACCGCGCCAGCACTTGGCGACTTTCCTGGCGAAGTATGAGATCTTTAAACGGGTCATCGGGATCCATGGGTCCATTGTGGAGTGCGGCGTGTACAACGGCGGAGGCCTGTTCACCTTCGCGCAGGTGAGCGCCATTCTCGAGCCGATCAACCACCAGCGGCGCATCGTGGGCTTCGACACCTTCGAGGGATTTTCAGAACTGATGCCGGAGGATCAGTCGAGCGCGTCGGTTTTTGCCCGAAAGGGCGGTATGAAGGCTGATTCGTTCGAGGATATTCTGGAGGCTATTCGTCTGTTCGACATGAATCGCGCCTTAGGGCATATGACAAAAGTCGAACTGGTTCGGGGTGATATACGGGAAACGGTCCCTCGCTATCTCCGGGAGAACCCGCATACCGTTATCAGCCTCTTGTATCTCGACCTCGATATCTATGAACCGACCAAGATTGCCTTGGAGCTTTTCCTTCCGCGCATGCCTAAGGGGGCGATCGTGGCGTTTGACGAATTAAATCGGGAAACCTGGCCTGGCGAGACGGTGGCTTTATCCAAGACAATCGGGATTAGAAGTGTTCGATTGCAACGGTTTACGTTTGAGCCGAATATTTGTTACTTTGTGGTTGAGTGAGTAAATCCCGCGGCGGTTGAGGAATAGATCGTATGCATACCCAGCTTGATTCATTTTGCATTGGCCCCTCGAAATCCATCCACGATGCCATTAGGCTTATGGACAAGGGTCGTATAGGAATCGTGCTCGTGGTAGATACGGAGTACCATTTGCTCGGCACGGTCACGGATGGAGACATACGGCGGGCCATTCTGGCGAACGTTGATATTGCGCTTCCGGTAGATAACCTCTTGGAGCGCAAAGAGGGAACGCGTTTTTCAAATCCCGTTACCTCGCGGGTGGGTAAGGATCGGAGCACCTATTTGAACCTTCTGAAACAACACCGTATTCACCATCTCCCCATTGTGGATGAGGGGGGGCATCTGGTAGGCCTCGTGACATCGGACGACTTTTTGCCCGATCAGACGCTTCCCGTGCAGGCCGTGGTGATGGCGGGGGGAAAGGGAAGCCGCCTTCATCCCCTGACCCGTGAAAAACCGAAACCCCTCCTGGATGTTGGGGGCCGGCCTCTCCTTGAGATCATCATCCAGCAGCTACAGGAAGCAGGAATACAGAAGGTGAAGGTCGCGACGCATCATCAGGCAAAGATGATCAAGGAACATTTCGGGGATGGACGCAACTACGGCGTGGATCTTTCCTTTACGGAAGAGGACCGCCCTTTGGGAACGGGGGGTGGTTTGGGCCTGCTTGAGATTCCCTGCGAGACGACGCTTGTGATGAACGGGGACATTCTCACCCAGGTTGATTTTAGGGCGATGCTCATGTTTCACCGCGAGCATCGGGCCGACCTCACGATTGCGGTGCGCTCCTATGAAATCAAGATTCCCTATGGGGTGGTGGAGTGCGACGGGCCCGTCGTGAGCGGTGTGAGAGAAAAACCGGTGATGACGCATTTTATCAATGCCGGTATCTACCTCCTGGAGCCCCTGGTCTATGGCTATATTCCGAAGGGACAGAGATTTGATATGACGGACTTAATCCAAGGCCTTATTGACGATGGACGTTTGATCACCAGTTTTCCAATTCGTGAGAACTGGATGGATATCGGTCAACACGCCGATTATGAAGAAGCACAAAAACAGGTAACCGACTGGGAGATGAGAAAATGAATTGGACGGGGAAGCGGGTGTTGGTGACGGGCGCCGGAGGGTTTATCGGAAGCCATTTGACCGAGCGGCTGGTGGCCCTTGGGGCCCGTACCCGCGCCCTGGTGTTCTACCGTTCGAACGGGTCCTGGGGTTGGCTGGATGATTCGAACTGTAAGCAGGATGTGGAAGTCGTGTCAGGGGATATCCGTGACCGGGATAGTGTTAAGCGCGCGGTTCAGGGTGTTGAGTACGTCTTCCACTTAGCGGCCCTGATCGCGATCCCCTATTCGTATACTGTCCCCGAATCCTTTATCCGTACCAATGTAGATGGAAGTTTAAATGTACTTCAGGCGGCGCGTGAAGAAGATGTAAGATGCGTCATACATACCTCGACCAGCGAAGCCTACGGGTCGGCACGCCGAGTTCCGATTTGCGAGGATCACCCGCTCCAAGCGCAGTCTCCCTATGCGGCCAGTAAAATTGCGGCCGATAAGTTGGCCGAATCTTTTTATTTGTCTTATGGAACGCCGGTCGTGACCTTGAGACCGTTCAACACATTCGGCCCCCGTCAGTCGGGCCGCTCTGTTCTTCCAACCATCATTTCACAGTGCCTGACCCAGCAGAAGTTGGTGCTCGGCAGTCTCCATCCCACCCGCGATTTCAATTATGTCGAAAATATTGTGGACGGGTTCGTCAAGGCGGCCGAAACCCCGCGCGCGGTGGGAAGAACAATCAATCTCGGTTCGGGAATGGAGCTTCGGATTCAAGAGGCCGTGGATGTGATTACGCGTATCATCGGCAAAGAGATGGTGGTGGAACGGAGTGACGAGCGCGTACGACCTGAATCGAGCGAAGTCGTCCGTTTGATTGCGGATAACTCGGCAGCCCATGAGATTCTGGGCTGGAAGCCTTTGATCTCATTTGAGGAGGGTCTGCGAAGGACGATCGAGTGGATGGAGGAACACTTGGATGTCTATCGTGCAGGCGCCTATGTCCTCTAACCAACAGGGCTCAGTCCAAAGCCGTGCGATCGTTCCTCTGAGTGCTCCCATGCTTCAAGGGGGTAACGAGTGGAGGTATCTCAAGGAGTGCCTGGAGTCGGGCTGGGTTTCCTCCGCCGGCCCCTTTGTGGAACGCTTTGAGAGGGAGGTAGCGGCGTTGGTAGGCGCCCAGCATGCGGTCGCGGTTGCGAGTGGTACGGCGGCACTCCATACGGCCCTTAGGGTCGTGGGCGTGGAGCCGGATGAGGAGGTCATCGTTTCGGACCTTACCTTTATCGCGCCGGTGAACGCCATCCATTATTGCGGGGCCCATCCCGTATTTATGGATGCCGATCCGGTGACCTGGCAGATGGATGCGCGGAAGCTGGAACGGTTTTTAGATGAGGAGTGCGACTTTCAAGACCAGCGCTTAATCCACAGGCGGACCCGCAGGAGGATCCGCGCGATCCTTCCCGTGCACATCCTGGGGCTCGCGTGTGACATGGGCCGGATCATGGACGCGGCGGAGAAATATGGCCTCCGGGTCGTCGAGGACGCGGCGGAGGCCATGGGCGTGCATTTTTACGGCCGGCATGCCGGGGGTTTCGGGGACGTCGGGATCTTCAGTTTCAACGGTAACAAGATCGTCACGGCAGGAGGGGGAGGCATGGTAGTAACCGGAGACGCGGGGCTCGCCCGCCGTGCGCGCTACCTGACCACGCAGGCGAAGGATGACGAGATTGAGAGCCTCCATGGCGAGGTGGGGTATAACTACCGGCTGACGAACATTCAGGCGGCGGTGGGGTTGGCTCAGTTGGAGCGGCTCGAGGGTTTCATCGAGCGCAAGCGCGAGTTGGCCGGCCGGTATGAGGCGATCTTCAGTGCAGTGGAGGGTGTGACTTGCATGCCGAGTCCGCCAAACACACGGCCCACGTATTGGTTGTATACCGTTCTCCTGCCCCAAGGGACTCTGCCTGACGTGCGCCGGGCCATCATTGAGGAGTTGGGTGAGAATGGATTTCAAGCAAGAGCCCTGTGGCTGCCGGCCCACCGCCAGCCGTCCTATCGTTCGTCACCTGCTTTTGAGATACAGGCTGCAGATGACCTTTTTAACAGGGGAATTTGTCTGCCGTCGAGCGTCGGA
Source organism: Candidatus Omnitrophota bacterium (assembly GCA_016190205.1). GTDB lineage: Bacteria > Omnitrophota > JACPQZ01 > JACPQZ01 > JACPQZ01 > JACPQZ01. The sequence continues at coordinate 5,087 of JACPQZ010000010.1, forward strand.
TTAGACCCTGTGGATCTTTTGCGCTGTGCCGAGACCCTCGTACAAATCATAAATCGACAACGTTCAGGTGTTGCAGGGTGAAACACTCACGAATCGTGTTGATTGAGCACCTCACCTTGCGAAACTGGTTTTGCTCCATTCTCCCGGACTTAATTTCGCGCCGAGTTCACGGGCAGCGGGGTCCCGTGGTCTGTTATATTCTTGAAAGTTCCCGCCTTGTTCTTGGGGTGGCGGCGCTCACCGGAAGGGTTGCGGGCGTTCGGGCGAAATGGCTGGACTACCGTTTGCTCGATGTACGTGATGAGCGCGGTCTTTTGCTGCGTGAGCGGATCCGCTGGCAAGATATGGATGAAATTATGGCGCTGGTGGTTGAAACCCCGGAATACCGGGAGTCGCTGCGGGCTGAAGGCTCTTCGGGGACACGCTTGGGCTTTTACCTAAGCAGGGTCTTGGCGTCGGATGGGGTGCTCAGACGTGACGTTATCTCGCGGTCCGCATTGGTCATTCAGTTAGCGGCATGGAAGGTTAGGCAGGAGGGCGGAACGCCGGGAGTCCCCCTATTATATATGGAACGGCGGCCATGGTTGGAAGTCCTTATGCGCTATGCCGCCCGGCACGGGGTGGAGGTCATTCCGGTGCCGGCCTCATTTTCCCTGCGCAGCTTTTTGCTGGGTTCCTTAAATCCCAGGCAGGCGCACATCCTAAAATGGTTGCTCGATCACTTGCCGGCATGGGTTCCCGGCAGTTTGGGGCACGGGCTTCCCAGGCCCGTCTTTCGGGCGCCGGATCGCCCGTTCTCCACCGGCCCTCTCCCCGCCCGTCTGGGTATCGAGTTCGGAGGGCAGCTGAATCTCGAGGATCCCAGACTGCATTCCGATCTTTTTTTCATGTTCCCGTCCGACCTCAAGAAGGAAGACATGGTGGTCACGTTCGCGTTTCCGAAGGCCCCCTTCGACGTAGAGCGAGAGCGCGAGTTAAATCAAAAAGGCATTCGGGCCGCCGTGCTTCAGTCGAATGTCCGGTCTGTTACGAGGGCGCCCGCGTCGATATCCAGGGTACAGGGACTGGAACGTCGATGGCTGGCGGAACGGATCCATAATTACAAGCTCCAGGGGGATGCCTGGAAGAGGCTTTTCGAGGAGGAGAACATCCGGCTCTTCGTCACATGGTTTATCTATGACGAAATCCATTGCATCATTCGGGACGCCGTCCGGGAGTGCGGCGGGTTGTTGGCCACGTACCAGCGTGCCTATGAAGACCATGCCTCTCCCCAGACAGGCGTTTCGACGGATATCTTCTTCGGGTATTCGAATGCGAGCGTGGAAGGGGATGCGCGCGCTTATTCCGAGATCGAATATTTCGTGACCACGGGATATCTCGGAGATTTTCGTTTCCCGCTGCTGCGGGAAGAGGCCCGGGCTGTACGGGCACGGTTACACCAGAGCGGCGCGACCCGTATTCTCGCCTATCTGGATGAGAACTCGACCGGCAATGAGCGCTGGCACTACGGGCACGGTATGACCCGGAATAATTACGCCTTTCTCCTGGAGAAGGTGCTGACGGATTCCCATTTGGGACTGGTGATCAAGCCCAAGGCGACCTCGACGTTGAGAAACCGGTTGGGGCCCGTGGCGGACCTCCTGGATAGGGCCAAGGCGACGGGCCGTTGTTATGTCTTCGAAAAAGGGGGGCGGCACGGCGCCTACCCCCCCTGCGCAGCCGCCCTGGCTGCAGATGTGTGCGTGCACGGGCATCTATTGGCTGGAACGGCGGGGATCGAGTCGGCCCTGACCGGTGTTCCGACTTTACTTTTGGACAGTGAGGGTTGGCCCGTCAGTCCGCTCTATCAACTGGGGGTTGGGCGCGTAGTCTTTAAAGATATGGAATCTCTTTGGAAGCGCTGCGTGGATCATTGGAACGTTCCGGGGGGCGTGCCTGGATTGGGAGACTGGGGATCGTATCTGGATCGTTTTGATCCATTTCGTGACGGCCGAGCCGCCGAGCGCATGGGGACCTACCTCTACTGGGTGCTCGAGGGTTTGCGCTTAGGTAGCGCCCGCGAAACGGTTCTGGCGGATGCTGCGGAGCGGTATGCCGCCGTGTGGGGTCGAGACAAGATCATCTGCCGCGGAGAAGCGCGGCGCACAGGACTGCGCGAGGCGGTGGTCCCATGAAGTTTGAGCCGGATCATTTCCGTTCAAGCTGGATGGCGCGCTATCGGGAGTTGGCAGATCTTATGTACACCGTTAGGAGCACCCTCCGCAGCCGCTCCGTGTTGGCAGTCTCGACCTTAAACCCTCGGCACCCTATTTCTGAAGACCATCGCCGCATGGTCCGGGAACTCCAGACGCAGGGACACCTCACCTCCCCTTCGCTTCTCCGTTTGGCGGTTCAGGCTGTTCTATTCGGATGTCTCGTCCTGCTTGAGGCCGGCGCGCTTTTTTATCTGCGGCTTCACTTCCGCAAGGAGCTTGTGCGGGATCAAGACGCGCCGGCGGACCTCGTCATGAAGGGATACGCATTTCGGCCCGTGGAGCCGGACGACGGGAACGATTTCTACTACGGGACCCTTTTCGACGACCTCGAGGAGCGTGGTGTCCGGTGCGTACGCCTGATCGGAGACGCGCGCGGGGGGATTGATGTTGAATTTACGCGGGCGGCATTCGCCTGCCGCAGGATCCGGACTCTTCCGGAGCTTGTGTGGGTATCTCCCCGGGTGGTGATCGAAGAAGGCGTCCGGCTCCTCGGGACGGCAGTTCAGCTTATCGCCATGGGCCGCGCCCGAGAACGTCTCATGTCGGATTTCTGCCGGGTGGCCGCTGCGGGGAGCTTGCGCCGGCATCCCCTGCGCTCGGCCCTAGCCTACCACGTGGCCCGGGCCGTCGTGAAAAAATTACGTCCCAAGGTTTTCCTGACGCTTTTTGAAGGCCAGCCTTGGGAGATCGTCATGCGGCACGGAGTCAAGGATGAGCACCCCCCCTGCCGGACTGCCGGTTATCAACATACGGTGGTGATGCCACATGCCTTGTCTCTGATTCGTCCAAACACCGGCTCCTGGGAACGTTCTGTTCCCGAATGGGTCCTGTGTACGGGGGAGCGCACGAGGGACATGATGCTCGAGGGGCATGCGCCTCACCTCAACCGCTTCGTCGTGCTGGGTTCCTATCGGCATGACGGTTCTCACTCGGTTGCCGACGGCCCCGCCCCCGCACGCAGGACCGTTTTGGTGCTGCCTGAAGGGGTTCTGGAGGAGGCATGTCTCCTCTTCGGTTTCGCCATGAGGGCCGCGCGGCTCGTGCCGGACCATACCTTTATATTCAGGTGCCATCCGCGGGTGCCTTACGAGCGGGTTTCGCGAGCCATGAGGCAGAGGCCCGACCGGCAGTCCAACATCCGGGTGTCAGACCGCGCATCGATCGCGGATGATTTCGCACGCGCGTCAAGTGTGTTGTATCGCGGTACCTCGTCGGCCTTTTACGCCGTCCTGAAGGGTCTTAAGCTGTTTTACTTGCACGATGCGTCTCATCCGGACGTCGATCCGCTCTTTGAACTCTCTGCTTGGCGTGAGACCGTTTCTGCGCCGGAAGAGCTCAAGGTCCGGCTGAACGCGCTCGCATCAGACCCCCGAGAGATGCTCGAAAGGCCGTGGAACGAAGCCTGCGATTACGTCCGGGGCTACACCCGGCCCGTGAGCGCCGAGACACTCGAGCGTTTCCTTTTCGAGGCGGGGCTCAATCAAGGAGAACCCTTGCGTGCTGGCACAAGTCCTATTTAGGTGGAATAAGATGCGTTGGGGCATTGCCTCCAGGCTGGGCGCGAGGCGCACCTGGGTCTGCCGGGGGATTAGGGTGCGGCTCTGTGAAAGCAGTTGGATCACGCATTACCGTTACCTGACGTATGACAGCAAGGAGCCCGAGACCCTGGATTGGATCGACCGGTTTCTGGGGGGCGGCGATACCTTTATTGACGTCGGGGCCAATATCGGTCTTTATACGCTGTATGCGGCGCTTCGGCACCCCCGCGCGCGCATTGTGGCCATTGAGCCCGAGTATTCAAATCTGCATCTTTTAAAGGAAAATCTCGTGGCCAATGGACTTGAACAGCGGGTGCAGGTTTTTTCTATGGCCCTGCACGACCGGCGCGGCGTGGGGCATCTCTACATTCAGGACAATACGCCGGGTGCCGCGCTCCACACCGTCTCTGACGGCCCTCTTCACAGGACCCGCGCCGGCAGGCCCGTTCGCTGGGCCGAGGGGGTATATATGCTGACGCTGGATGAGTTCTGTGAGGAACTCAACCTCCGTCCGAATGCGGTCAAGATTGATGTGGACGGAACGGAACCGGAAATCCTTGCCGGAGCCCGGAAGACGCTGAACTTGCCCGAATTAAGGTCCGTTCTCTTGGAACTTCCATCTGACCGCACGACCCGGGAGGCCAGTGTACATGCCCTTGAGGCCGCGGGCATGGTGTGCAGTTGGCGTGACACGGGGGGTTTGAGTCCCAACGAGGTGTGGAGCCGGGGGCAGGGGAGTTATTGTGAAAACACTTGACCGGCGGGGCCAGGCTCGGCTGGTAGAAGCCTTTCCAGCCGTGGCGGCTGACGGCCTATGCGTCGTGGACGTCGGCGCCTTGGGCGGTGTCCACCCGCTTTTTGGAGAGTTGGCTCCGCTTCTGGATGTGGTGGGATTCGAGCCGGATGACGAAGGGTATGGCAAGTTGGCGTTGGATACGGCGCGGCGTTCGCCGCCCTTCCGGTCGCTGACCCTCTTACCCTATGCACTGGGCCGTGAAGATGGTCTTAAGGAGCTTCTTCTCTGCCGGGCCAAGGGCAGGAGTTCACTCCTGAAACCCCGGCGCGCTTTTTTGAACCGCTTTCCGGATGCGGAGCGTTTTGATGTTGTGCGTTCCATACAAATCCCCGTGCGGTCATTGGATGGCCTGGTGGCGCGCGGGGAGAGGGGCATGCCGGGACGGCTTGATTTTTTAAAGGTCGATGCGCAAGGCTATGAACTCGAAATTCTCGAGGGGGCCCGGCAGGCGTTGAGCAAAGACATTATGGCTGTAGAGGTCGAGGTTTCGTTTTCAGAAATTTACGAGGGTCAGCCCCTGTTTCGGCACATCGACGCTTTTTTAGCCGACCGAGGGTTTTCCTTGTTCAAGCTGAGGCGCTTTTCCTGGGTGCGCCAGGTCTTTCGGGCCCAAGTCCAGGAGAGCACAGGTCAATTGATTTTTGGAGAGGCCCTCTATCTTAAGGATGTCTTAGAGGAGGCAGGACCGGGAGATGTGAGGCGTCACCACGTGGAGGCCCTCATCCTCTTCGCCTGTCTGTATGGCCTGGCAGATCTTGCGTGGGAGCTGACCTCCTGGCCTGGGGCCCGGGGGTTGAATGTTGAGGGGATCCGCCGTTACATCGCCAACCGGTGCCGGGGCCGCTGTTTGAGCCCCGGTTCTGTGGCGCCCTTTTTGGGCGGTCTTGTGCGCGACGTGGCACGCACCGCCGTACGCCGGCTCCGCAAGGGCCGGTGGTGCCGAGCAGATGATGAATGTTACACCAGGGAATAGCTTGACGTGAGTCTCATGCGTTCAAAAACGCTATCTTTTAATGAGGGACCGCTTTTCGGGGCCTGGACCCAGTTTGGTCACCCTTCCATCACAGAGATTTTTGCCGCGTCGGGGTTTGACTTTATCGGCATTGATATGGAGCACAGCACGATCGCGCTCGGCGAGGCCCAGCGTATTATTGCCGCTGCGCATGCGGGGGGAGCCGCCTGCCTTCCTCGCATTTCCTCGCACAACGGTGTGCAGGCGAGCCGTCTATTGGATTCGGGGGCAGATGGGATAATCGTCCCCAACGTGCAGACGCTTGACCAGGTGCGTGAGGCGGTGTCTTGGATCAAGTACCCGCCGCAAGGCATGCGTGGTTTTGGCGTCGCACGGGCCCAAGGGTATGGATTTGATTTTGATCAGTATGTGTCCACATGGAACGCGCGTGCGGTGCTGGTGGTGCAGATTGAGTCGATGCGCGGCGTAGAGCAGGCAGAGGCGATCGTAAGTCATGAGTCCGTGCAGGGCGCTATGATTGGGCCCTATGATATTTCGGGTTCACTCGGAATCCCGGGTAAGCTCTCACACCCTCGCGTAAGGGAGGCTTGCAGAAGGGTGATTGAAGCCTGCCGGCGATGCGGAAAGGCCTGTGGAACCCAGGTGGTGGACCCGACAGACGAAAACGTGCGCGAGGCGCTGGCCGAAGGGTACCGCTTTGTGATTTTGGGGGCGGACGTCTTCCTTTTATGGAAGTGGGGGGAGAGAATGCACGCTATTGTTAAGACCCATCGTGATGAATATAAAGCCCAAGCCCCGGCAAAAGTTATGAGGTTAAAGTGAAGGAAGGGCCGAGCGAGCGGGTAGATAACCTTGCCATCCGTATTGCCGTGGTCATCCCGGCCCGCATGGCATCCAGCCGTTTTCCGGGCAAGCCCCTTGTCCGTATACGGAATCTGCCCATGATCGAGCACGTGCGCAGGAGGGCGCTTCTGTGTCCAGGTTTCACCGAGCACGTGGTGGCGACCTGTGATCAACCCATTGCTGAAGTAGTCCGCGCATACGGCGGCCGTGTCATCATGACCTCTCCGGATCATCCCGGCGCCGTAGATCGAATTGCTGAAGCGGTGGAAGGCATGGATTGCACCCATGTGGTCAATTTGCAGGGTGATGAGGTTTTGGTCCTGCCGCAGGATCTGGAAAAACTGATAGAGGCCGTGCGGCTTGCCCCCGGGGTCAAGGCCTGGACGGCTGTGGCGCCCATAGAGCGGCGGGAGGAGTTGGGTGACCCTTCGTGGGTCAAGTGCATCCTTTCCCGTTCGGGCCGTATCGCCTTTTGTACGCGTGACTTCACCTCTCTGCCTGTGTCGGCTGAAAAGAGTTTTCGCCCCGTGCACAAAATCCTGGGGGTGTCGGTGTTTCGCAAGGATTTTTTGGCTGCTTATCTTGCCCTCGAGAGGACGCCTCTGGAAATGGCGGAGGCAATCGATCAGTCCCGGCTCATTGAGCACGATATTGTGATTCAAGGCATCCGCTTTGCCAAAGGATATACGGGCATTAATTATGCCAAGGAGGTTCCCCTCGTGGAGAGCTGTCTGGATGAGGACGCCCTCCAGGGCATGGTGTTGAAGCGGATATTGCCTCAAGAGGCACTCTTTGTTTCCTCCGTCGGCGGGACCCGGAGTGCCCGGCATGAATGACGTACTGGAATCTCTGTTAGCCCGCGTCGAGACCGAACAGTCATCCCCTCGTAATGTTTCTTCATACTGGAAGCATTACGGCAGTCTGACCGAAGTGAAGCGGGTCCATGGGCGTTTGGTGCTGCGGGCGGCTGGAATGGACCCCGTGAGACCTCAGGGGCCGGTCGAGCTCATCGTGCGTGGTTTGGAGCGCTGGTCCTATAGGCGTGTGACGGCACGGTACCGGCACTTTCCTAAAGTTTGGCGCGAGGCTCTAGGTTTGATCCGCACCCTGGGTTTAGGGGCGACTTATAATGCGTTTAAACTTTCGTCGGCCTTGAGCCTGTTGGCGGATCACTGGGAGGAGCACAGCCTTAAACCACGGACGTTTTACCTGATAGGCGATGGGGATGGTTTTTTAGGGGCCCTCATCAGGCGTTTTGTCCCGGGGGCGCGGCTTTACTGCATTGACCTGGCCAAGATGCTGGTATTCCAAGCAAACACGCATATGCGCGCCGAGCCGCGCGCGCGTTTTACTGCTGTCACGGGCGGCGCGAAGACGGATCCCGCTGCGGAAATCCATTTTGTTTCTCCGGATGAAGCGGATAGTCTAACGGAGGCGTTTGACTGCGCCATCAATATCGCCAGCATGCAGGAGATGAACCACGAGAGCATCGTGCGTTACTTCCATCTTTTGCGCCGCACGGGTTCCAGGGATCATCGGTTCTACTGTGTCAACCGGGTGGAGAAGACATTACCGGGCGGGGAGGTCATCCGTTTTCATGAGTATCCATGGCGAGGGCAAGACCAAGTATTTATGGACGGCCCATGCCCGTATTACGCCCACTTCTATTCTCGCCAGACGTTGGCGCGGGGGCCTCGTTGGGGACCCTGGGGCTTCCGGGTCCCCTTTGTCAACTATTTTGACGGGGAGATGGTACATCGTTTAGCGAGCTTGGCACCGCTGCCATGAATTCAGCCCAACCCACTGTTGTGGTAGCCCTTCAGCAGTTTTGCTCCGGTGATCCGGCCCCCCTCAATCTCTTGAAACATGCGGGGATCGCAGTCCGGTTGAACGACCTAGGGAGGCGCATGCAGCCGGAGGATCTCAAAGGCCGGCTGGCCGGGGCCGATGCGGTGATAGCAGGTGTCGAGACATATCCTGCTGCGCTTCTGAAATCGTTACCACGGCTCAAGCTCATCAGCCGCTGCGGTGTGGGGACGGATGCGATTGATCTGGAGGCCTGCCGGCGTCTGGGGATAGAGGTCAGGACCACCCCGGAGGAGACGGTCACACCCGTTGCAGAGATGACCGTGGCCATGATCTTAGCGCTGGCTCGCAATCTGCCCTTACATATCACGGAGTCCAACAGCGGCCAATGGAAGAAGCGAATGGGACATCTGCTGTCAGAGTGGACCATCGGCATCGTTGGATTGGGCAGGATTGGCAGGGCCGTCGCACACCTTTTGTCCGGATTCGGGCCCCGTATAATCGCGGTGGATCCGCTGCTTCAGCCGGCCGGCTGTCCCGCATATGTTGAAATTAGTTTATGGGGGGATCTCCTGCGGCAGGCGGATTGCGTCAGCCTCCATGTCTCACGGAGGCCTGAAGAAGGTCCGCTTCTCGGACCCAATGAATTTCGGGAGATGAAGAAAGGCGCCTGTCTTGTGAACACCGCGAGAGGCTTCCTGATCGACGAACACGCACTAGAGGAGTCATTGAGGACGGGACATATTGCAGGGGCTGCGCTGGACGTCTTTGCAAGCGAGCCCTATCAGGGCCCCCTTTCCAAACACCCGAACTGTATTTTAACGCCTCATGTATCTACCTTAACGAAGTCTTCCAGGATGGCGATGGAGCTCAAGGCGGCCCAGCACGTTGTAGATTTCTTTAGCGGAGTGAGGGGTCAACGGGACCCTGTTTTATTCCAGTTTGAAGGGAGGTGAACGTGAGCGGACGAGAAAAGATGCTGGTGACCGGCTCCGGCGGAATGGTGGGAAGTTATGTGTCCCAGGTTTTTCAGGACTTTGATCTCATTCTCACGGATATTCGCAAGGGGGAGCATATCTTAGACGTGCGCCGCGCCGATAAAGTGGACAGCGCGATACGCAGCGCGGGACCTGATTTTGTGCTTCATCTTGCCGCTGCAACCGATGTGGACCGGTGCGAGCAAGAACCGGACTGGGCCTATGAGACCAATGCCATGGGCACGCAAAACGTTGCCCTGGCTTGCCAAAAACACCATATCCCTATGATCTACATCAGCACCGCCGGTGTTTTTTGGGGCGACCAAGAGGAGCCTTACATCGAGTATGACGAGCCCCGTCCCTGTAACGTTTACGGCGTGTCAAAACTCGCAGGAGAGCGGATTGTCACTTCACTCTTGCCGCAGTTCTACATCGTCCGCGCAGGATGGATGATCGGAGGCGGCGGGAGGGACAAGAAGTTCGTAGGAAAGATTTGCCGCCTCATCGCGGACGGGCATTCTCCGATCAAGGTGGTCAGTGACAAGTGGGGCACGCCCACCTACGCCAGGGACCTCCTCCAGGGCGTGCGCACCCTGATCCGCACCGGGTACTACGGGCTCTACCACATGTCGAATCGCGGGAAGGTGTCACGTTATGATATCGCCCTCGCCATTCGCGACATCCTCAAGCGCACCGATGTAGAGATCATACCGGTATCGTCGGGCGAGTTTCCTCTGCCCGCTGCCCGCGCCAGGTCTGAGTCGATTCGTAATTTTAAGCTGGAAAAGCTGGGCATCTATACGATGCGTACCTGGCGGGAGGCCTTGGAAGATTATCTCCGGACTGAAATCATGAAGGAGGTTTCGTGCGCACCCTCTTCCTGACCGTTCACCCTGCGGAGGGTCCCAGCAGCCGTTACCGAGTCTTACAGTACATTCCGCATTTTGAGGCCAACGGTATTCACTGTGATGTGAGTCCCTTTCTTTCCCGGGAGTTTTACCGAATCGTCTATCGGCCGGGGCAACGCCTGCGCAAGGTGAAGCATCTGGCGGGGAGCCTGTTGCGGCGTATGCGGGATATTGCGCGCTTACGCCGATATGATCTTGTTTTTATTCACCTCGGCGCGGTTCCCTTTGGACCTCCTTTGTTCGAGTGGATTCTCAATAACCTGAAAATTCCCTATGTATTTGACCTGGATGACGCCTTATTTTTAAGGGAGAACCATTCCCGGCATGGCATGGCAAGCTGGTTTAGATGCCCCAGTAAGTACGGGTCTATTCTGCGCTGGAGCCGGCACGTCATCACGTGTAACGATTTTCTAAGCGAATATGCGCGGCGGTATACAAAACAGGTGTCTATGATCCCCACCTCTTTAGATCTGGAGATGTTTAGGCCGCTTACGGAACGCCCTAAGAATTCTCGTCCGCTGATCGGTTGGATAGGAAGCCACACGACAGCCCCCTATCTGAATCTTATGAAACCTGTTCTCGCGCGCCTGGCCCAAAAGCACCGCTTCACCTTTAAGGTCGTGGGGGCGCCCGGGCCCGTCCGCATCCCTGGGGTGGAGGTCGTTCAGGAGGATTGGTCGCTCGAGAAGGACGTGGCTCGTTTTCAGAAGTTAGATATAGGGGTCTATCCCTTACCGAGGGATACCTGGGTCAATGGCAAGAGCGGTTTTAAGACGATTCAGTATATGGCGGTTGGCGTACCCTGTGTGGTATCCCGGGTGGCCCGTAATTGTGAGATTGTGGAGGATGGTGTGAATGGCTTTTTGGCGGATACAGAGGAGGAGTGGCTGCAAAGGCTGGAGATCCTGCTCACCGACGCCGGCATTCGAGATAAGTTCGCCCGGGAGGGCAGGAGGACTGTGGAAGAGCGCTTTTCCATGCGAGGGCATGTTCCCCGCTATTTGGAGATCTTCCAGCAAGCGGCCCGGAGGGCTCAAGGCCTGCGCGCTCAAGAGGAATGCCGCAAGTTATGAGTACGTATCCCCACGTATTTACAGAGGCCCTATTCCTATTCGGGGTAGTGGCTTTTCTCACGTTGTGGCTTCTGACACTGCTCTTTGCCAAGGACCCGCTCTTTAAAAAACTGGTCCTCGCCTCCTATCTTCTCCGGCTCGTTATCGCATTATGCTTCTTTTTTGCATCCTATTTGGGCTGGCCTTTCTTGCAGGAACTCCAGAGGGGAAACGGATTTTGGGATTTCGCGCCCGATTCCGACGGTCATCATTATTTGGGCGGGGTGACCGCTGATAGCTGGGGTAGAGGAGGGCCGGCTTCAACTCATGATTTCAGCCTGAAGTACACGTCATGGGTAGGCGGCCTTTACTTCCTTTTTGGCGTGAATGCCCTGTATCCAATCATCTTCAACTGTTTCATGGCTTCCTTGAGCGGTTTGTTTGCGTATCTGATTGCGAAGCGGTTTTTTAACGTGGGTCGAGCGCGCGTCTCGGGCTCCCTGGTTTTGTTTTGGCCGTCTACCCTGATCTGGTCTACACAGCTTTTGAAAGATAGCGTCGCTTCCTGTCTGATATTCGCGTCCCTTTTGGGCGTCAGTGTTTTAAGCGAGGAGTCGAGTTCCAGAAGGACGCCTTTGGGCCGGATTCTTTCCTACTGTGTTGTGGCGCTCATCGTCATTCTCATGATGGGATTCCGCATTTATCTGGGCGTGGCGATGGCCATCGCCGGGATCGTTGCATTTGTACTGCCGGATAGTTCTAACTTTTTTCGACGAGGCCGCATGTGGAAAAGCCTGAAGGCCTCGGGTATCGGGTTCCTGATCTTTTTTTCAATGACGTTTTTATGGTTTGCTGGGGGTCCCAGCTTAATCTTCCGTGCTTCATCGCAGGGCGCGCGCGAGGATACCGTGACGGGACATGTTTTTGACCGTTTTGATGAACTCCTCGAGTTCGTCAGCTTGGATCAGATCCGAATCGTACGTAGGGGTTATCGCTCTACAGGCGGGCATTCGCTCATGGATCGAGAGCGCGAATTAAGGGGGATCTGGGAGATTGTTACCTATTTGCCGCGGGCGCTCGCCATCGGTTTCCTGGCCCCTTTCCCATGGCAGTGGTTTGACAGCGGCGGGAGTACGGGTATTATGAGAACGTGGTCTGCGCCTGAAATGCTCCTGATCTACCTCATCTCCATACCCCTTCTCATCAGTTTTTGGCAAACCGGCTTTCGGGGTCCCCGGGCCAGGGTATTCACCGGAGTCTTTATACTCATCCTGGCGGTCACCATGAGCTTGGTGGTAGCCAATCTGGGTATCCTCTTTCGCGTGCGTCTGCAATTCCTGCTTCCCATGCTCATATTTATGCCTCCCGTCAAGCCCTTATTGATTCGCATCAAAGAATGGGTCAGGCTGATCCGCTTGAGTTTTCAGGAGGTGACCTTTGGATAAACGCTTAGGGTTGTTGTGGTTCGTGGCCACCGCCGTGCGGGTGGCGCTCATCTGGGTGCAGTATCGCTATCAGTACTTCGGCGTGGACTTCATGGCGGCCGACTCGCATGGCTATGTCATGCTGGCAAAAAATATTCTAAAAGGGGCAGGGCTTACTTTTGACGGCGTGAGTCCCACGGCGGGGGTGGCGCCCGGTTTTCCCGTATTCCTGGCGGGGCTTTTTCTCATAGGAATTCAAAGCCCCGTGGCCATAGCCTTGGTCAATTCGCTGATGGGGGGTATGACCTGCGTCCTGGTCGCCGCTCTGGGTACTCGCCTGGGAGGAAGGACCGTGGGGCTTGCCTCAGGGTATATCGCGGCCTTCTACCCGCACCTCCTCTTCTGGACTCCCTATGTTTTAACAGAAACGCCCTTCATCTTGGCTATCGTATGGGCCTTGCATTTGCTACTGCGTTTCATCGAGCATCCTTCTGCCGGCCGCGCTATCCTGTGCGGTCTGGTATTGGGGTGTGCGGCGCTCGTGCGTCCCATCGCCCTGCCATTCCTCATATTCGCAACACCCTGGCTGGCGTGGCAGTTCCGGCGGAGCGGGGACAGGTTGCGCTGGGTGGCCATCCTCGCTGTCACGGCCTCGCTTCCGTTGGGCGCCTGGGCCGTCCGGAATTCGTTGGTGATGGGCGCTCCCATCGTGACGTCCACAAACGCGGGCGGTGATTTTTACATGGGAAACAGCCCGGGGGCTACGGGCGGAAGCCGAGGTTATGTGGACCGGAAGGACTTCGATCCCTATCCGGTGCCGCCCGGCTTGTCCGAGGTCGAGGTCAATTCGCTCTTTTGGAGGGAGTCCTTAAAGTTCCTGCGGGAGCACCCGGGGGCCGTCCCGCGGCTTTTTGTGAGAAAGCAAATGAATATGTGGCGGCCGACCTATGAACGAGCCTCCTTAAGGAACTGGCTGATTCTGGGCGGATCGTACATCCTGACGATGTGTTTCTCCGTCTTGGGGATAGCATACGCTGTGCGAACCCGGCTGTCCCTTCCCGTCACGCGCCTCCTGCTTATCTTCATCGGCGTGTTCGTCGTTCAGCACGGAATCGTGACGGGCATGATTCGGTTTCGCGTCCCCGTAGAGCCTGCGCTGATCGTCTTTGCCGGCATGGGTCTTGCCTTTGCCTTTTCCCTGCCGAAGGAAACTGCCTCATGAAGAAACTCTCCGTCGTCATACCCATTTATAACGAAGCTGCCACCATTACCTTGATTCTCCAAAAGATCGGGGCGCTGGATCTGCCGGTTGTGAAGGAAGTGATAGCCGTCAATGACGGGTCCACCGACGATACGCAGGAGGTGCTGGAACGTCACCGTAACCTGGTCGATCAGCTGGTGGTCATTCCCAAGAACCGTGGCAAGGGCTGGGCGGTGCGAATGGGACTTGGACGGGCAACGGGCGACTACGCGATTATTCAGGATGCCGACCTAGAGCTGGATCCCGGCGAATATTCCGCGCTCCTCGCGCCGCTGCTCAAGGGGAAGGCCCAGGTCGTCTACGGTTCCCGCTTTCTTAAGGCCAGCCGTTCTATTCCCTGGCAGATTCGCGTGGCCAATCGTGTTTTGACATTCCTGACCAACCTCTTGTATCGAAGCCGGCTGACGGACATGGAGACTGCTTACAAGCTTTTTGATCGATCTATTTTCGAGAGGATCAAATTGGACAGCACGGGTTTTGATTTCGAGCCCGAGATCACGGCCAAGCTGCTTCGTCTAGGGTACCGCATCCATGAAGTGCCTGTAAGCTATTTGCCGAGAAGCCGTGCCAGCGGTAAGAAGATTGGCTGGAAGGATGGGATTGAAGCAGTGGAGACACTCATTCGCTGCCGCTTCAGTCCGCGTGGGCTGTTTTCTGTATCTGGGGATATTGAGCGAGTACGTCCATGTGCGGTTTCGCAGGAATAATCCACTGGGATTCCCAGCCTGTATTGCGATGTGATTTGGAATCTATCCTGGCCCGGTTAAGGCACCGCGGTCCGGATGAGGCCTTTGCCGAAGTCCCTGCCGAAGGGGTGGGGCTGGCCCATGTCCGTCTGCGCGTCCTGGATCTTTCTCCCTTGGCCCGACAGCCCATGTCGAACGACAGCCGGACCCTGTGGCTCGTTTACAATGGGGAGGTGTACAATTTCGCCCGACTGCGCGCAGAGCTTCAAACCCTCGGCCATCAGTTTAAGAGCCAGTCGGATACCGAGGTCGTTCTCAAGGCGTATGAAGCCTGGGGACACGAGGCGTTTTCGCGCCTGGATGGGATGTTTGCCGTGGCGCTCTGGGATGCCCGCAAGAGGGAGTTGACGCTGGCCCGGGATCGCGTCGGAAAGAAGCCTCTCTTTTACTGGACGGACGGCCGCTGTCTTGTTTTCGGCTCCGAGATCAAGGCCCTTTTCTGTCATCACCACGTCCCGAGAGAAGTGGACGAGGAGGTGCTGGGATTTCTTTCGGTCTTCGGCCACCCCCCGGGCGAGCGCACGGCCTTCCGCGGCATCCGTCAGGTTCCTCCTGCAGCATCTTTAAGTTTTTCTTCGGACGCCTTCTGCCAGCCGCGGACCCAGACGTACTGGCGGCTCCAGTTAGAAGGAGGGAATCGCGCGGACAGGGAAAAGGTGGTGCGGGAGCTCCGGTGGCTTGTGGAGGACGCTGTTCGGAAGCGGATGCGGGCCGACGTCCCTGTGGGGGCGTTTTTGAGCGGGGGGGTGGACTCCAGCACCGTGGTCGGCCTGATGAGGCGCTTTAATCCGGAAGGCCGTCTTAAAACTTTCAGCGTGGGTTTCAAGGATAGTCCGGATTACAATGAGCTTCCGTTTGCAGAAGCCGTGGCCAAACGGTTTGGGACGGAGCATACCTCATACCTCATTTCTGCACAGCCTTTTGATATGATCGAGCGCCTGGTGTGGCATCACGATCAGCCCTTTGGGGATTCGTCCGCCGTCCCCCTCTACCTTTTATCGCAGCGGGCGAGGGAAGAGGTCACCGTGGTCCTCACGGGAGACGGCGGGGACGAGCTCTTCGGAGGCTATCTGCGCTTTCCGGCCGCCCTTTGGGCGGAAAAACTCCCGCGGGGTCTCATGGGCACGTTGAGCCGTCTCCTTCAAGGCGTTTCGGGTCTCAAGGATCGCTCGCTTTTACGACGCACCCAGCGTTTTTTTGAAGCCGCCTCACTGCCATTTTTAGAGCGTTATCTAAAACTCGCGGGGCATTTCGGATCGCAAATCCCTTTGTGGGATGCATCCCGGGCGGCTGTAGAGAGAACCGCGATGGAATGGATGAAATGCCGGTGGGAGGAATCTCGCGCCTGGTCGCCCCTGTCACGGCTCTTGTACTTCAATTTTAAGGAGTATCTTCCCAACGACCTCATGGTCAAGTCGGACCGGTGCACCATGGCCCACGGGCTGGAGGCGCGTTCACCTTTTTTGGACACGCGCTTGATCGAATATGTCGGTCTATTGCCCGATCCATTTAAAATATCGGGATGGAAAACCAAGGTCATTTTAAAAGAAGCCTTCCGGGATCTCTTGCCGCGTACCATCCGCCGGCGCTCCAAGACGGGATTCGGCGTACCCTTAGGATCTTGGTTCCGGGGCCCATGGCGGGAGCCTTTGCTGGACCTCTTGACGCCTTCTGCCCGCATCCTTCGGATGGGGGTCCGGTGGGGGGCCCTTGAGCAACTCATCCAAGCGCATTTGGCGAAGAGATGCGATGCAGGTCACGCGCTTTGGTTTCTCTTGACATTCGAGATGTGGTTGCGCGAGCAGGAGCGTCCCGTCACTCGCGCAAATCACCAACCCGTAGGTGCGAGTCATGCAGTCTAGAAGCTATCCCGATACCTCACTTCGTAGCGAAATCGCTGATTTTGAAGCCGAGCCGCAGCGACGTGAGGCGCCGCGCACCCGCAGTGGTGCGCAAGCCGAGCGGCGCAAAGGCGCAGGCCAAAAGCAGCGATTGCAGCAGAAGGGGGGTTTCGGGATAGCTTCTAGCCCTGTCCCCATCCTTCGGATCATCGCCCGGCTGAATATAGGGGGTCCTGCGATCCAGGCGATTACCTTAACCCAGCGGCTGGGGCCCCCTCGGTACGAGTCCGTTTTAGTGGCAGGCGAGACTGCTCGCGGGGAAGGGGATATGAGTTATCTGGCAGACGGGAGCCCGGTTAACCTTATCAAGCTGCGCTCTCTCGGCCGCTCTATGAACCCATGGCGCGATCTAAAGGCCTGGTTAGGGATCCTGGGTATTCTCATGCGGGCTCGCCCCCGCCTGGTGCATACG